>NZ_SMJX01000253.1 GCF_004348535.1 Actinomadura sp. KC216 | reverse complement strand
CCGCCCACAACCCCCCAGTTACGCGAGCGGGGACAGGTAGCACCTTTCCCCCGGGTGGTGCTTAGCCCATGAAACATCATTGCCGCTCGCGCTGTCCACTCAATCCGCTCGACGCGTCGCGCGAAATCCGCGCCCACCCTCTGGACAAGGACAAAGTCGGAGGTTAGCGGCAACTTTCCCCACCCCTCACCCGAATGACTTGCACAAATGTCTTAGCCCTTGTAACTTGTTCGTTGTCCGGCCCGGCCAGAGGTCGCAGATGGCCACGCTGATATCCCGCAGCCGGGCCGGGCGCTTTCACCGGCACTCACTCCCCAGTGGCCGCCGGTGGACGGCCAAGGGGCCCTCACCTTCCGGGTGGGGGCCTCTTACACCGGACGGCCCGCACCGCATGGAAGGGCCCTCACCTGTCACACCCGCCACCAGGCATGATTTACACCCTGTCACGGAAAAGGCCGATGCCTTTCCATACTGCGCATAGCCGGAGGGCGGCTCCGGACAGCAGGCTGGAGACGTACAGCCTGGTCGGCGTTGACGGAGGAGCTCCCGTGAAGATCGGCGTCCCGCGCGAGGTCAAGAACCATGAGTACCGGGTGGCCATCACCCCGGCCGGGGTTCACGAGCTGACCCGCCACGGCCATGAGGTGTTCGTCGAGCGCGGCGCCGGGCTCGGCTCCGCGATCCCCGACGACGACTACGTCGGCGCGGGCGCCAAGGTCCTGGACGGCCCGGACGAGGTGTGGGCCGAGGGCGACCTGATCCTCAAGGTCAAGGAGCCGATCGAGCCCGAGTACCACCGGATGCGCGAGGGCCAGGTCCTGTTCACCTACCTGCACCTGGCCGCGTCCCGCGCGTGCACGGACGCGCTGCTGTCGGCGGGCGTCACCGCGATCGCGTACGAGACCGTCCAGCTGCCCGACCGCTCCCTGCCGCTGCTGGCGCCCATGTCGGAGGTCGCCGGGCGCCTCGCCCCGCAGGTCGGCGCCTACCACCTGATGGCCTCCAACGGGGGGCGCGGCGTGCTGCCCGGCGGCGTGCCCGGCGTGGCGGCGGCCAGGGTCGTGGTCATCGGCGGCGGCGTGTCCGGGCTCAACGCCGCGCAGATCGCGGTCGGCATGGGGGCGGACGTGACCGTCCTGGACGTCAACGTCGACCGGCTCCGCCACATCGACGCCATCTACCAGGGCCGCCTGCGCACCCTGGTGTCCAGCGTGTACACCGTCGAGCAGGAGGCCCGTGCCGCCGACCTCGTCGTCGGCGCCGTGCTGATCCCCGGCGCCAAGGCGCCCAAGCTCATCTCCAACGACCTGGTCGCGAGCATGAAGCCCGGCTCGGTCCTCGTCGACATCGCCATCGACCAGGGCGGCTGCTTCGAGGACTCCCGCCCGACCACCCACGCCGACCCGACCTACCGGGTGCACGAGTCGACGTTCTACTGCGTCGCCAACATGCCCGGGGCCGTGCCGAACACGTCCACGTACGCGCTGACCGGCGTCACGCTCCCCTACGCGCTCCAGATCGCCGAGAAGGGCTGG
This sequence comes from Actinomadura sp. KC216, assembly GCF_004348535.1. Taxonomy (GTDB): domain Bacteria; phylum Actinomycetota; class Actinomycetes; order Streptosporangiales; family Streptosporangiaceae; genus Spirillospora. The sequence goes on along the minus strand of NZ_SMJX01000253.1, from coordinate 10,521 downwards.
CGGCGCGCCCTGCAGTCCAACGCCGCCCTCGCCCGCGGCCTGAACACCCACGCCGGCGCCCTCGTCTACGACCACGTGGCCGAGGCGCACAACCTCCCGCACACCCCGCTCGCCTCCATCCTCGACTGAGCCGTGGACACCGGCCCAGGCCGGGTAGACCCTCCCCCATGGGTGAGCTGATCCTGCTGCGGCACGGGGAGACCGAGTGGAGCCGCACGCGCCGCCACACCGGGCGGACGGACGTGCCGCTGACCGCGCGGGGCGAGGAGCAGGCGCGGGCGCTGCGCCGGGCGCTCGGCGGGCGGCGCGTCGGGTGGACGGTCGCCAGCCCGGCGGAGCGGGCGCGGCGGACCGCGGAGCTGGCCGGCCTGCCGGTGGACGACGTGGACCCCGACCTGTGGGAATGGGACTACGGCGGCTACGAGGGCATCACCTCGGCGGCGATCCGGGAGGACCGGCCCGGCTGGTTCCTGTGGGACGACGGCGTGATCCCCGGCGACGCCGGGCATCCGGGCGAGACCGTCGAGCAGGTCGGGACGCGGGCCGACGCCGTCCTCGCGCGGGTCCGTCCGCTTCTGGCCGGTGACGGGAACGGCGGCGGGGACGTCGCGCTCGTCGCGCACGGGCACGTCCTGCGGGTGCTGACGGCGCGGTGGCTCGACCTGGAACCGGCGCGTGGACGATCGTTCGCCCTGGAGACCGGGACGGTGTCGACGCTGGGCACCGAGCACGGCCGTCCGGTGATCACTGCGTGGAACGTACCACCAGCGAAGGACGGTCCGCCTCCATAGCCCGTGGCAGCGCATAAAGTACCCATAGGGGGACGTCCCCCCGAGGGGTATCCGGGCGTGCGCCCCCGACGGATTGCGAGGACGGAGATGGCGACCAGCGAGACCCCAACCCGCGGGTACACGGCGACGAAGGACCAGCTGCAGACCCGGCTGGCCAGGATCGAGGGCCAGGTGCGCGGCATCGACCGGATGGTCGAGGAGGACCGCTACTGCATCGACATCCTCACGCAGATCAGCGCCGTCCAGGCCGCGCTGGACAAGGTGGCGCTCGGCCTGCTGGACGGGCACGTGCGGCACTGCGTGGCGGAGGGCGCCGAGGAAGGCAAGAGCGAGGCGATGTCGACCGAGCTGATGGCGGCCGTGGGCCGCCTCATGCGCCGCGGCTGACCGTCAGCCGCCCTCTTCGCGAGGTCCCTCCTGAGAGCCGGGTAAGCGCGGGCCGGGGCCGTGTCCCCGGCCCGGTCCGGGTTCGTGCAGCCCTGTACTCTCCATGCTCTCGACGAGGACCCGCCAGCCGTGCAGGAAGTGCTCCCGCTCCTCGTCGGTGAGCGCCTCCAGGGTCATCCGCAGCGGGCGGAGCCGCCGCCAGGCGAACCGCTCGATCATCTCGCGGTGCGCCTCCCCGACGCTGACGATCACGCGCCGCCGGTCGTGCTCGTCCGGGCGCCGCTCGACGAACCCGCCGCGCTGAAGCTCCCCGACGAGCTGGCTCACCGTGGCGGGGCTGAGCGCCATGTGCCGGGCGAGGACGCCCACCGGGGACGGGCCGTGCAGGACGAGCGACATCAGCACGGGTACGTGCCGCGGCCCGAGCCCGGCGTCCTGCACGTGCGCGATGAGCTCGTGCGAGTCGCCGTGCCCGCCCGGCTCCTTCATGCCGCGGACGACCCGTCCCATGAGCTGGATCATGACCTCCATGTCGGCGTCGATCGACCTGCCCGCGGCCACTGAATCCTCCCGAGATACCTTGAAGTTCAACATATTTCGTGGTCCACTTCCACCAACATATTGAACTTCAAGACGTTTCACCGGACGACCGGCGGGGACCCGGGGACGGCCCGGAAGATTCAGGCAAGGGGGCCGATCATGGCCGAGCGCCCGTTCACGAAGACGGCGCCACCCGGCGGCGGCGCCCGCGATGAGGGACTCGACCGGCAGACGATCCTGCTCGGGCTGGTGATCGTGTGCGGGACCGTGATGGCGATCCTGGACACCACGATCGTCAACGTCGCGCTGGACACGCTCGGCCGCGACTTCGACACCGGCCTGTCGACCATCCAGTGGGTGGTCACCGGCTACCTGCTGGCCATGGGCACCGTCATCCCGCTCACCGGCTGGGCCGTCGACCGGTTCGGCGGGCGCCGGGTGTGGATGACCTCGATCGTGCTGTTCGTCCTCGGGTCCGGGCTGTCCGGCGCGGCCTGGAACATCGAGTCGCTGATCTTCTTCCGGGTGCTGCAGGGGCTCGGCGGCGGCATGCTCATGCCGACCGGCATGGCGATCCTGACGATGGCGGCCGGGGCGCACCGGATGGGCCGGATCATGAGCATCATCGGCGTCCCGATGCTGCTCGGGCCCGTCCTCGGCCCGGTGCTCGGCGGCTGGCTCGTCGAGGACGTCGACTGGCGCTGGATCTTCTTCGTGAACCTGCCGGTCGGCGCGGCGGCGCTGGCGCTGGCGTGGTGGCGGGTGCCGGCCGAGCACGCGGAGCATACGGCCTCGGCGCTCGACTGGCGCGGGCTGCTCCTGCTGCCGCCCGGGTTCGTGCTGCTGATCTACGGCCTGTCGACGGCGGGCAGCCACGGCGGGTTCGGCGATCCGTCCACGATCGCCTGGCTGGCCGGCGGCGCCGTCCTGGTGGGCCTGTTCGCGCTGCACAGCCTGCGGTACCGGGACCGCGCCCTGATCGACGTGCGGCTGTTCACCGACCGGACGTTCGCGATCGCGGCGGGCGCGGTGTTCTTCGTCGGCGTCGCGCTGATGTCCTCGATGCTGCTGATCCCGCTGTACTACCAGACCGCGCGCGGCGAGGGCGCCCTCGCGGCGGGCCTGCTGCTGGCCCCGCAGGGCCTCGGCGCCGCGACCGCGATGCCGATCGGCGGCATCATCACCGACAAGTTCGGGGCGGGACGGATCGTCCCGATCGGCATCGTGCTGCTGGTCGCGGGGACCATCCCGTTCGCGCTCGTGGAGGCGGACACGTCCTACTGGCTGCTCGGCGCGACGCTCTACGTGCGGGGGCTCGGCTTCGGCTGCACGATGATGCCGACGATGTCGTCGGCGCTGACGACGCTGCGCAAGGCGGCGGTCTCGCGGGCCAGCAGCACGCTGAACATCATCCTCCAGCTCGGCGGCGCGGTCGGGACGGCGCTGCTGGCGGTCATCCTGTCCCGGGAGATCAGCGACCGGATCCCGCAGGCGTCCGGCGACGGCGGCGCGGGCGGCATGGGCCAGATCCCGGAGCGGGTCCGCGAGCAGGTCGCGCCGAAGCTGGCGGACGCGTTCGGGCACACGTTCTGGGTCGCGATCGCCCTCACCGCCGTGCTGATCATCCCCGCGCTGCTGCTCCCCCGGCACGGGGCGCGCGAGAATCCCGACCCGGACGCGCTGGACGAGCCGGTCGTGTGACCCGCGCGGCGGCGCCGGTTCAGGACGCGATGGTCCAGGCGGCCAGGTCGGCCTCGTGCTCGTGCGTGAGGCGCCTGGCCCGCCGGGCGTCCGGGGTGTAGCGGTACCGCTCCGGGACGACGTGCGTCGTCCGGTACAGGCCCTTGAGCGTCAGCGTGGCGGCCAGGTCGGACGTCGGCAGGCCCGGCAGCCCGTACATGCGGCGGGCCCAGCGCGGCAGCGTCGCGACGACCAGCATGCCGATGCCGGGCGCGGCGAGCTTCAGCGGCAGCAGGTGCCGCGGGACGGCCGGGCTGAACATCCGGCGCAGCCCCTCGCGGGCCTCGCGGCACGCCCAGATCCGGCGGCGCATGTCGGCGTAGTAGTCCTTCATCTCCGCGACCGAGGCGGGGACGTCCGCCGGGTCGAGGCCGACGACGGCGGCGGCGCGGCGCTGCTCGTCCACGAACGCGTCGGCGTCCGCGGCGGTCAGCGGCACCCCGGCGCGGCGCGCCACGTCCAGGTAGGAGTCGACCTCGCCCAGGTGGACCCACAGGAGGTTCTCGGGGTCGTCCACCCGGAACGTCTCGCCGGTCCTGTGGTCGAGCCCGGTCAGCCTGGAGTGCAGCTTGCGGACCCGGCGGCCCACCCGCTCGACCTCGTCCTGCGTCCCGTAGGTGCGGACGCGGACGAACTCGACCGTCCGGCCGAGCCGCGCCCAGGCGGCGGAGGGGTTCATGAGCTCGGAGTTCTGCGCGGTGCCCCACATCGTCCTCGGATGCAGGGCCTGGAGGAGCAGCGCCCTGATCCCGCCGACCATCAGGACGGGCTCGCCCATGACGCGCCAGGTCACCGAGCCGGGCCCGAACAGCCCATGGTCTTCGTCGTGCACGTCGACCGCCTTCCGCCGCCGCGACCGGCCGGCGCTCCCAGGCCGACCGGAGTAACCGATGACTTACCCAATCACGGCGCGGTCCACACGATCAAACCCTTCATCGTGGGGGGACGACCCCCACGCCCCCGGCACGATCAATCCTCGGTCTCGTCCGCCACCGCCTCGTCGCGCTCGCCGGGCTCGGTCTGCTCGGTGATCCAGGCGAGGTAGTCCATGCTCCCGGCGACGACCGGCGTCGCGATGATCTCGGGGGTGTCGTAGGAGTGCACCTCGGTGATCAGCGAGGCCAGCTCCTCGAACCGGTCGGCGGACGTCTTGAACAGCACCATCCACTCCTCCGCCGACTCGATCTCGCCCTCCCACCAGTAGGTGCTGGCGATCGGGCCGATGAGCTGCGCGCACGCCGCGAGCCGCTCCGCGACCGCGGACTTCGCCAGCTCGGCCGCCTCGGCGCGGGAGTCGGTCGTGGTCGTCACCTGCACGTAAGCGTGGGCCATGGCACGACTCCTTCCCCGTGGCGGTCACGACACGCCGGGCCGGGCACTCCTGACCGCGCCGCTACCGCACCGGCTGGACGACCATGGCGCTGCCGCCGCCCCGCCGACCGGGCTCCGCGACCGCCTGGACGAGCCCGGGCCGCAGGATCTCCAGCCCCGTCGCGGCGCCGATCACGCCGGCCGGCGGGCCGGGGAACACCTCCAGCCGGTGCCCGCGCGCCGCCAGGTCGCGCCCGTACCAGTCGATGAACGCCTGCTCGGCGAAGACCTGCGGGGTGTTGCGCTGCGTCGCGCGCGGGAAGCTCAGCGCGGTGGGCAGGTCCATGCCGAGGTCGACGCGGCTCATCAGGATCTGCAGGACGGTCGTGATGATGGTCGACCCGCCGGGCGTGCCGAGGGCCAGCTTCGGCTGGCCGTCCTTGAGGACGAGCGTCGGCGCCATGCTGCTGCGCGGGCGCTTGTTCGGGCCGGGCGCGTTCGGGTCCGCCGGGCCGCCGGGCGGGGGCGGCTGGAGGGAGAAGTCGGTCAGCTCGTTGTTGAGGAGGAACCCGCGCCCGGGGACGGTGATGCCGCTGCCGCCGAACTGCTCGATCGAGATCGTGTAGGCGACGACGTTGCCCCACCTGTCGGCGACGTTGAGATGGGTGGTCTGCGGGCCCTCGAACGCCAGCGCCCGGGTCTGCGTGCCGGGCGGGACGCACGGCTCGTAGGAGCCGTCGGGCGAGCCGGGCGCGACGGGCGCGGCGGCGGCCTCGTCCGGCTTGATCAGGCAGGCGCGCTCGCGGGCGAACCCGGACGACAGGATCTCCTCCAGCGGCACGTCCACCTTGTCGGCGTCGCCCAGGTAGCGGCCGCGGTCGGCGTAGGCGAGCTTGGACGCCTCCAGGTAGTAGTGCAGGGCCGTCACCGGGTCGCGCCGGTCGAGCCGGAAGTTGCCGAGGATGTTGAGCGCCTCCCCGACCGTCGACCCGCCGGACGACGACGGCGGCATCCCGTACACGTCCGTCCCCCGGTAGGAGACGTGCGTGGGCTTGCGCATGAGCGCCCGGTAGGCCGCGAGGTCGCGGGCCTCCATCAGGCCCGGGCGGACGATGCGGGTCGCGGCGTGGTCGACCGGCGGCTTGGTGACGGTCCGCACGATCTCCTTGCCGAGCCGCCCCTCGTAGAACCACTTGGGGCCGCGTTTCGCCAGCTCGCGGTAGGTGTCGGCGAGGTCGGGGTTGCGGAAGGTGGAGCCGACGTCCGGGAGCCTGCCGTCCGGCAGGAACAGCTCGCGGGTCGGGACGATGTCGCGGAAGCGGGCCTCGTTCACCGCGGTCTGGTCGCGGAACTCCTGGTCGACGACGAACCCGCGGTCGGCGAGCCTGATCGCGGGGCGCAGCAGGTCGCCCAGGCCGCGGGAGCCGAAGCGGCGCAGCGCGAGGTCCCACTGCGCGAGGGTGCCGGGCACGCCGACGCCGAGCCCGCTGGTCACGGCCTGGTCGAACGGGATCGCCTTGCCGGTGGCGGGGTCGACGAAGCTGTCCGCCCGCATCAGCGCGGGCGCGAACTCGCGGCCGTCGATCGCGTGGACGCGGCGGGTCTTCGCGTCGTAGTAGGTGAGGTATCCGCCGCCGCCGAGCGCGGCCACGAACGGCTCGGTGACGCCGAGCGCGGCCCCGGCCGCGACGGCCGCGTCCATGGCGTTGCCGCCGTCCTTCAGCACCTTCAAGGCGACCTGGCTGGCCTCCGGGTCGACCGTCGACACCGCGCCGCCGTAGCCCGTGGCGACCGGCTGCTTGACCGGGGGCACGGGCGGGCCGGGCGCGGGCAGGGACGCGAGGGTCCGGGCGATGGCGGGCACGCCGGGGACGGTCAGGGACGCGGCGACGGCGATCGCGGCCACGAGGACGGCCTTGCGGCCCGGCCGCCGCCGACGCGAGGCCGCCGGAGCGGCCGGAGCGGTCGATCCGGCCGGAGCGGTCGATCCGGCCGGAGCGGTCGATCCGGCCGGTGCCGTCGGTGCCTTCGAGGACGATGGGGAGCGGAACATCGGGCCTCCAGATGAACGCGGCGACCCTACGGTGTCACCGATCTTCGTCCGATGCCACCGTCCGCACCGGCCGACCCCGGACGCCCGGCGCGCACGCACTCGGCGGCGGCCCGCCATACCCGCCGACAAAGATCATAAAGCGCTTTCCCCAGAGCGAATCGGCGATTTTCCGCCGCCCCCATCCCCCGAAACTCCTGCGAGTGTTAGCCCAGCGTGAGGGGGAGGCTGCGGCACGTCGCCGGCCTGCCGGTTTGGCAGGATCCGACAACGCCCTGATGGCGGCAATCCCGGGGAAAACGTTGCGATTATGCTCATACCTGGTGAATTCTTAGGGACTTCGACAGACCGTCATCTCGCGAACAGCGGCGCGGGTTCAGGCCTGGGGGGACACCTATGACCTGGGACATGCGCATGCGCAACAACATGTTCCGGCGCCTGCCGGTCGAGCAGGCGACCGGGCGGCTCTACGGCGGCCGGCACCGGCTCCGCGTGGTCTACCGGACCCGCGACCTCGTCGTGCTCGGCCTCGGCGTGATGATCGGCTCCGGCATCTTCAAGATCGCCGGCGAGCAGGCCACCTCGACCGCGGGGCCCGGCGTGCTCGTGTCGTTCCTCATCGCCGGTGGCGTGTGCCTGCTGGTCGCGCTCGCCCTCGCCGAGCTGTCCTCGATCATCCCCGTCGCGGGCAGCGCCTACTCGTTCAGCTACGTCGCGTTCGGCGAGGTCTGGGCGTGGATCGTCGGCTGGGCGCTGATCATGGAGCTGATGCTGGCGACCGCCGTGCTCGCGCGGGTCTGGTCGCTGTACGCGACGCAGGCGCTGGCCGACTTCGGCGTGCCCGTCCCCGGCTGGCTCGGCGAGGTGATCGGCCAGGTGAAGGGCCCGGACGTGTTCGCGTTCGGCATCCTGCTGCTGGTCGCGATGATGCTCGCCACGGGCAGCCGGCTGAGCCTGAAGACGCTCTGGTTCATGGTGATGGCCAAGGTCATCGTGATCGGGCTGGTCATCGCCACCGGCCTGAAGTTCTTCAGCCCCGGCAACCTCACCCCGTTCGTCCCGCCGTCCCGGCCCGCGCCCGAGGGCGACCAGACGATGCTGGACGCCATGCTCGGCGCCCTTGGCGGCGGGACGCCGGAGGTCTTCGGCGTCTGGGGCCTGTTCGCCGCCGCGCCCGCCATCGCGTTCGCCTACATCGGCTTCGACCTGATCGCGACGTCCGCCGAGGAGACCGACGACGCGCCCCGCAAGGTGCCGCGCGGCATCATCACCGCCCTGGTCACCGCCGTCGTGCTGTACGCGGCCGTGGCGGTCGCGCTCGTCGGCATGGTCGGCATGGACGGCTTCGCCAAGCTGAACCCCGACAAGCTGCTGATCGCGGCGGCGTTCGACTCGGTCGGCGCGGGCGCGATGGGCAAGCTCGTCGACGTCGGCGTGGTGCTCGCCCTGACCACCGTCATCCTGGTGCTGCTGATCAGCCTCACCCGGGTGGTGTTCTCGATGTCGCGGGACGGGCTCCTCCCCCGCCCGCTCGCGCACATGAGCCGCCGCTACAAGGTGCCGTCCCGGGCGACCATGCTGTCGGGCGGCATCGCGCTGGTGATCTCCCAGACGCTGGACGTGCTGACGCTGGAGCAGCTCGTCGTGATCGGGACGCTGTTCGCGTTCCTGTTCGTCCCCGCGGCGGTGGTGGCGCTGCGGCACAGCCGGCCCGATCTGCACCGCCCGTTCCGCGTGCCGATCGCCCCCGTCACCGCCGTGGTGACGATCGTCGCGGTCGGCTGGCTGATGCTGAACCTGAAAGTGCAGACCTGGGGCTACTTCGGGATCTGGATGGTCGTCGGCGTGCTGCTCTACCTGGCGTACGGGCGCCGCAAGAGCCAGATGAAGCTCCTGCTGGACGAGCCGCCGCCCGAGCGTCCGGCCGCCCGGCTGACCGCGCCGCCGCCCGGCGTCCCCGTCCTTCCCGCCCCGCCGCCTCCGGGCGCCGGGCAGCCGTACCCGCCCGGCGGCGGCCGGGCCGGTATGGGGACGGGCGAGTTCCCGGGCCAGTACGCGTCCGGTGAGTATCCGGGCCAGTACTCGCCCGGCTCGTCCGGGGGATGGCCGGGCGAGCAGCGTCCGGGCGCGCCGGAGAGCCCCTACCCGACCGGGCGGTACTCGACGGAACGGCACGCGACCGGCCAGTTCTCCTGGGAGTCCGACGAGGATCCCCAGCAGTCGCCCCCGCCCTATCCGCCGGGGTCGGGCGCGTCCGGCGGCTACGAGGCGCGCGACCGCGACATGCGCGACACGTCCGCGGACCTGTTCGGCGGCACCAACCCGTTCGCCTCCGGCGAGTACCCGACCGGGCCCTACGACTCGGGCTCGCACTCGGCGGGGCCGTCAAGTTCGTCAGGTCCGTACGACTCGGGGCCCTACGACACGGGGAGGTCCGACTCCGGGCCCTACCCGTCCGGGCCGTACAGCTCAGGTCCCTACAGCTCCGACCCGTACGACGCTGATCCCTACGGTTCGGGCTCCTACCAGCAGGATCGCCGCGAGGGCGGGCGGCCGCGCGACGGCGAGCACGAGGAGCCGCCGCCGCCCGGCGGGCGCCACCGCCGCTGAACGGGCGACTCCGGGGACAGGATCCGGAAAAGTCGGTTTTGTAAGGTTTTGCCGAACGTAGCGGGCGCCGCTCCCACCCGGGAGCGGCGCCCGCCGCGCATCTCCGCACGGTAAGAGCTGGACACCCGCCCACGTCCGGGCTACGTTGTACTCATTCTGAGTTGAACTCAGTATGAGACTTACTCAGCCCGAGATCGACAGAGGAGGGGCGCGGGATGACTCCGGACCCGGGGCGCGACGAGAGCGAGTTCCTCGCGAACTACGACCCGCGCGACTACGACCCGGTCTCGGTGACCGTGGACGTGGTCGCCCTCACCATCCGCGACGGCGCGCTGCACGTGCTGCTGGTGCGGCGCGGGAACGCCCCGTACGCCGGGATGTGGGCGCTGCCGGGCGGGTTCGTCCAGGCGGGCGGCCCGCTCCAGGGCACCGAGGCCGAGGACCTGCCGGACGCCGCCGTCCGCGAGCTCGCCGAGGAGACCGGGCTCAGCGCCAAGGGCGGCGCGCTCGGCCGGGTGCACCTGGAGCAGCTCGGCACCTACGGCGCCCCCGGCCGCGACCCGCGGATGCGCGTCATCTCCGTCGCCTACCTGGCGTTCGCGCCGGAGCTCCCCGACCCGGAGGCGGGCGGCGACGCGGCCGACGCCGCCTGGGTGCCGGTCGACGCGCTCGGCCTCACCGAGTCGGCGGAGCAGCGCCCGGGGACGACCCGGCGGCTGGCCTTCGACCACGCGCGGATCCTGTCGGACGGCCTGGAGCGGGCGCGCGGGAAGCTGGAGTACACCCCGCTCGCGGCGGCGTTCTGCGGCGCCGAGTTCACGATCCCGGAACTGCGCTCGGTGTACGAGGCGGTGTGGGGCGAGGAGCTGCACGCCGGCAACTTCCACCGGAAGGTCCTGTCCGTGCCGGGGTTCGTGGAGAGCACCGGCGAGACGTCCGACCGGGGCGGCCGGCGCGGCGGCCCGAGACCGCGGCTCTACCGGGCCGGAGACGCCCGCCTTCTGCATCCGGCGTTGCTGAGGCCGTCGCGAGAGGAAGAGATCAGATGAGCGAAGCGAACCGGGGGGTGTGGGGGGTCGACCCCCCACGAGG
>NZ_SMJX01000252.1 GCF_004348535.1 Actinomadura sp. KC216 | reverse complement strand
GGGGGAGCCCGGGCGGGGGCGGACGCGCCAACAGTAGCGACACGCGGCGGGCCCCCGCCAATACCCCAGCGAGGGCCCGCGACGCAAAACGATCAGAGGGTCAGAACGCCGCTTCGGGCAGCTCCATCACGTCCAGATCGGTGGCCTCGGCGATGGCGCGTTCCGATGCCAGCCGCGGCAGGACGGTCCGGCAGAAGAACTGCGCGGCCGCGACCTTGCCGGTGTAGAACGCCTCGTCCGGGCCGGAGGCGTCGGCCAGCGCGGCGAGCGCGACCTCGGCCTGGCGGCAGAGCAGCCAGCCGACGATGAGGTCGCCGAGCGCGAGCAGCAGCCGGGACGTGTTGAGCCCGACCTTGTACAGCTCCTTCGGGTTCTCCATCGAGCCGAACGCCCACGCCGTCATCGGCTCGATGATGCCCTGGACGTCGTCCAGCGCCCGGCCGAGCAGCGCCCGCTCGTTCTTCAGCCGCCCGTTGCCGGCGCCCGAGTCGGCGAACGCCCTGATCTCCCCGGCGAGCACCTTCAGCGCCTCGCCGTTGTCCCGGAGGATCTTGCGGAAGAACAGGTCCTGGCCCTGGATGGCGGTGGTGCCCTCGTACAGCGTGTCGATCTTGGAGTCGCGGATGTACTGCTCGACCGGATAGTCCTGGAGGAAGCCGGAGCCGCCGAGCGTCTGCAGCGACTCGGCGCCGAGCAGCGCGTACGCCCGCTCGGACCCGAAGCCCTTCACGATCGGCAGCAGCAGGTCGTTGAGCTTCTCGGCGGTCTCGTCCTTGCGGCCCTCGAACTCGGCGATCTGCACGGCGTCCTGGTAGGACGCGGTGAGCAGCACCAGCGCGCGCATGCCCTCCGCGTACGCCTTCTGCGTCATGAGGCTGCGCCGGACGTCCGGGTGGTGGGTGATCGTCACGCGCGGGGCGGTCTTGTCGGTCATCTGCGTCATGTCCGCGCCCTGCACGCGCTCCTTCGCGTAATCCAGGGCGTTGAGGTACCCGGTGGAGAGGGTGGCGATGGCCTTCGTGCCGACCATCATCCGCGCGTACTCGATGACGAGGAACATCTGCTTGATTCCCTCGTGGACGTCGCCGACCAGGTAGCCGACCGCCGGGTGCTTCTCGCCGAAGGTCAGCTCGCAGGTCGTGGAGACCTTGAGGCCCATCTTCTTCTCGACGTTCGTCACGTACACGCCGTTGCGCTCGCCCAGCTCCCCGGTCTCCAGATCGACCAGGTACTTGGGGACGAGGAACATCGACAGCCCCTTGGTGCCGGGCCCCGCGCCCTCCGGACGGGCCAGCACCAGGTGGAAGATGTTCTCGGCCATGTCGTGCTCGGCCGAGGTGATGAAGCGCTTGACGCCCTCGATGTGCCACGTCCCATCCGGCTGCTGGACGGCCTTGGCCCGGCCCGCGCCGACGTCCGATCCGGCGTCCGGCTCGGTCAGCACCATCGTGGCGCCCCACTGCCGCTCAAGGGCCAGCTCGGCGAACCGCTTCTGCTCCGGCGTGCCGATGTGCCAGAGGATCTGCGCGAAGCCGGGGCCGGACGCGAACATGTAGACGGCCGGGTTCGCGCCGAGCACCTGCTCGGCGACCGCCCAGATCAGGGAGCGCGGGGCGCGGCTGCCGCCGAGCTCGGGCACGAGGTCGAGCCGGTACCACTCGGCGTCCATCCACGCCTTGAAGGACTTCTTGAACCCCTCGGGCAGGGTGACGGCGCCGGTTGCGGGGTCGAAGACCGGGGGGTGGCGGTCGGCGTCCTCGAAGGACGCGGCGATCGGGCCCTCGGCGAGCCGGGCGACCTCGTCGAGGACGCTGCGGGCGGTGTCCTCGTCGAAGTCCTCGTAGGGGCCGGAGCCGAGGAGGTCCTGGCGCCTGAACACCTCGAAGAGGTTGAACTCCAGGTCGCGGAGGTTGCTCTTGTAGTGGCCCATGCGAGCCTCCGTGTCGTCCGGCGGAGCCCCGGCGGCTACCGGTCCCGCTGCATTTACTCGTCGGTAACTCATCCTCATGCTACCCGCTGGTAACCGACGTCGAACACCCCCGGGGCGTTCGGTGGGAAGATCGTGTGCACGATCACACCCCGAACCCCCCGCGACAGCAGTTCACCCGCGGCAGAACGAGGAGGTGCACATGAAACACAGGGAGGCGGAGGTCCCGAGACTGACCGTCATCGGGACCGGCTACCTCGGCGCCACGCACGCCATCTGCATGGCCGCGCTCGGCTTCGAGGTCCTCGGCGTGGACGTCGACCGGCACAAGATCGGCAGGCTGGCGTCCGGCGAGGTCCCGTTCTTCGAACCCGGTCTGCCCGAGCTGCTCACCAAGGCTCTCGACTCGGGCCGGCTCCGGTTCACCACGTCCTACGCGGAGGCCGCCGACTTCGGCGACGTCCACTTCCTCTGCGTCGGCACGCCCCAGCTCCCCGGCTCGGACGCCGCCGACCTCACCTACGTCGACGACGCCGTCCGCTCCCTCGCCCCGCTCCTGCGCCGCCGCGCCCTCGTCGTCGGAAAGTCGACGGTGCCGGTCGGGACGGCGCGGCGCCTCACCGGCGTTGTCCAGGACCTCGCTCCCGCAGGCGCCGACGTCGAGCTCGCCTGGAACCCCGAGTTCCTCCGCGAGGGCTTCGCCGTCGACGACACCATGCGTCCCGACCGGCTGGTCTTCGGCGTCGCGTCCGGCTGGGCGGACGAGCGGCTGCGCGCCGCGTTCAAGCCCCTCCTCGACCTCGGCACCCCCGTGGTCCGCACGGACCTCGCCACCGCCGAGCTCGTCAAGGTCGCCGCCAACTCCTTCCTCGCCACCAAGATCTCCTACATCAACGCGATGGCGGAGGTGTGCGAGGCCGTCGGCGCCGACGTCAAGGACCTCGCCGACGCGCTCGCGCTCGACGACCGCATCGGCGGCAGGTTCCTGCGTCCGGGCCTCGGCTTCGGCGGCGGCTGCCTCCCGAAGGACATCCGGGCGTTCGCGCACCGCGCCGAGGAGATCGGTGTCGGGCACGCCGTGTCGTTCCTGCGCCAGGTGGACGAGATCAACCGGCGGCGCCGCGCGCGCACCGTCGACCTCGTCCGCGAGGCGCTCGGCGGCGACCTCGCGGGCCGGCGCATCGCCGTGTGGGGCGCCGCGTTCAAGCCCAACTCCGACGACGTCCGCGACGCTCCCGCGCTGGACGTGGCCCGCACCATGCACGGCCTCGGCGGCGACGTCCGCGTCTACGATCCGGCGGCGCTCGACAACGCCCGCCGCGCGTTCCCCGAGCTGCGCTACGGCGACAGCGCGTTCGACGTGGCGGGGAACGCCGACGTCGTCGTGCTGCTGACCGAGTGGTCGGACTTCCGGGAGGTGCGTCCGGAGGCGCTGGCGCAGGTCGTCCGGCACAAGCGGATGGTGGACGGTCGGCACGCCCTCGACGCGGCGCAATGGCGCGCCGCGGGCTGGGAGTACCGCGCCCTCGGCCGATCCTGATCACTCCCGGTCGCCAGGAATGTCCTCCGGCACGGGGCCGTTGACGCTGGCGAGGGCCCGTGGCCCTCCCGGACGAGGTGCGTCGTACCCGGCAGGCGAAGACGGCGCGTGACAGCAGCCGTCTCGTCCCCGGGAGGGTGACCATGCCCTGGATCCTCGTCATCGCCGCCGGCCTCTTCGAGGTCGCGATGGCCCTGTGCCTGAAGGGCAGCAGGGGCTTCACCGAGCCGCTGCCGTCCATCGGCTTCCTCGTCTTCGCCGTGACCAGCTTCGGGCTGCTCAGCCTGGCGCTGAAGAACCTCGACGTCGGAACCGCCTACGCGGTGTGGGTCGGGATCGGCGCGGTCGGGACGGCGACGCTCGGCATGCTCTTCCTCGGCGACCAGGTGTCCGCGCTCAAGATCGCCGCGCTGGCGTTCATCCTGGTCGGCGTCGTCGGCCTCAACCTCGCCGGAGGTGGCCACTGACGGCCGTTTTGCGCGGCGATTCCCAGGTCACGACCACACCCAGGAACGTAATCTCCCGTAACAGCGTCTATGGGACGTGGGCGCCCGGACGTAGGGGACGGAAGCGCCCGGAGTGCTCGGAAACGGGAGGACGGACCTTGGTCTTCAAGAAGCTGCGTCAGGCGATGGGCATCGGCGGCCCGTCGATCGAAACGACCCTGCACGACCCGAACACCAGGCCCGGTGGTGCCATCACCGGCGAGATCACCATCATCGGCGGCCAGCACGACTCCGACATCAAGTCGGTGAACCTCGCGCTGCGCACCCGGGTCGAGATCGAGTCTGGCGACAACGAGTACACGTCCAACCTGGAGTACGCGAAGCTGCCGGTGGCCGGTGCGTTCGAGCTGGACGACGGCGCCCGGCACAGCATCCCGTTCCAGTTCGCCATCCCGTGGGAGGCGCCGCTCACCCACATGTACGGGCAGCCGCTGCGCGGCACCACGGTCGGTCTCGCGACCGAGCTGGAGGTCGCGGGCGCGATCGACCCGGGCGACCTCGACCCGATCGCCGTGCACCCGCTGCCCGCGCAGGAGCGCATCCTCGCCGCGTTCTCCAACCTCGGCTTCCAGTTCCGCAACGCCGACTGCGAGAAGGGGCGCATCTGGGGCGTCCACCAGGAACTGCCGTTCTACCAGGAGATCGAGTTCTACCCTCCGGGCACGTACGCGCGCGGCATCAAGCAGCTCGAAGTGACGTTCGTGTCGTACCCGCAGTCGATGGAGGTCGTGCTGGAGCTCGACAAGCGCGGCGGCGCCTTCACCGAGGGCCGTGACGCGTTCAGCCGGTTCACCGTCGACTACGCGACCGTCGAGAACACGAACTGGGAGCAGCAGCTCGACGGCTTCCTCCGGGACGCCGGACGCCGCCGCGGCTTCTTCTAAACCGTCCTGCCGCTCTCGGGATCCCCTCTGCGACGTTGATCGCAGAGGGGATCTCCGCGTAGAAAGAGTGTCCGTGCCCCAGCCCCCCGGACTCAACGACGCCGAACGACGCCTCTGGGCCGCGTTCCCCACCGGCGCGACGGTCGTGCTCGGCGACGACCGTCCCACCGGTCCGCTGCCCGAGCGGATGGTCCGCGCCGAGATCATCACCCGGCTGCTGCTCGGCGCGGGCGACACCCGTCCCGGCGCGGTGGCCGCCGTCCGCCTGCGCGGCGCCTACATCCTCGGGCGGCTGGACGTCTCGGGCGGGACCATCGAGCACGAGCTGCTGCTGGACGCGTGCCGGCTCGTCGAGGAACCCGACTTCTCCAACACCGAGACCCGCCAGCTGCGGTTCAAGAACTGCTGGATGCCCGGGTTCGACGGCGGCGGGCTCCGCGCGGACGGCTACGTCAGCATGTCCGGGTCGCGGATCGACGGCACGGTCAAGCTGCCGCGCGCGCAGATCGGCGGCGGCCTGCGGATGAACGGGACGACGATCACCGCGCCGGACCCGGAGTCCTGGGCGATGTTCAGCGGCGGCCTCGTCGTCGACGTCGGGATGTTCGTCCGGAACTCGGTCATCACCGGCGGGATGCGGCTGGTCGGGGCGCGGTTGAGCGGCGGGCTGTTCATGGAGGGCACCAGCCTGGTCAATCCCGGCCGCATCGCCCTGGACGCGCAGAACATGATGGTCGAGGACACCGCCGAGTTCAGCCGCGGCTTCTCCGCACTCGGCACCGTCCGGCTGCGCAGCGCCCGCTTCAACGGCATCCTGTCGTTCTCCAAGGCGCGGCTCGACTCCGGCGACCCGGCGCGGATGGCGCTGCACGCGAGCCACCTCCAGGCCGACGAGCTGCTCCTGTGGCCGGAGGAGAAGATCAAGGGCCGGGTGTCGCTGTCGTACTCCCGGATCGCGCTGATCATGGACCATCCGTCCGTGTGGCCGGACGAGCTGTACCTGAACGGCATGACGTACGAGACGCTGCGCGGCGCCGAGTTCAAGGACCGGCTGAGCTGGGTGTCCCGCGACCCCGAGTTCCACCTCCAGCCGTACGAGCAGCTCGCCGCCTGGTACCACGGCATCGGCCACGACGACCTCGCCCGCAAGGTGCAGCTCGCCAAGCTCCGGGCGCGCCGCCGCCATCTGCACCCCGTCGGCCGGGCCTGGAACCAGCTCCTCGACTGGACGGTCGGGTACGGCTACCGTCCCTGGCTGGCGTTCGCCTGGTTCGCGGCCCTGCTCGCCATCGGCACGACGGTGTTCTCCATCGAGGAACCGCGCCCGGTCAAGCCCGGGAACGAGCTGCCCGCGTTCCACGCGCTGATCTACACGCTCGACCTGCTGATCCCGCTCGACACGTTCGGGCAGCAGCTGTCGTACGACGCCGTGAACTGGTCGCGGTGGGTGGCGTACGGGCTGGTCACGACGGGCTGGGTCCTCGCGACCGCGCTCATCACGGGCGCGACCCGCGTGCTGCGCCCGGCGTCCAGCCCGAACTGAGCCGGACCCCGGCCGCGAACTCGGGCGCGGCCCCGGGCGTCCACACGGACAGGGCATCCACGAGAATGGGACGGCATGGGCACGTATCTGATCACGGGGGCGACCGGCGGCATCGGGACGGCGGTCGCGGAGCTGCTCCGCGAGCGCGGGCACGACCTCGTCCTGCTCGGCCGCTCGGCGCGGCGCCTGGACGAGCTGGCCGGGCGGCTGCGCGGCGGCGCGCACGCCCCCACCCAGGTCTTCGACCCGAACGCGGTCGCCTCGGCGCGGCACGACGCGTCCATCACGACGATCCCGGTGGACCTGACCGAGCCGCTCCGCATCGAGGCGTCCCTCGCGGGGGCCGGGCTTCCCTCGCGGCTGGACGGCGTCGTCCACGCGGCGGGCATGGTCCATCTCGCGCCGGTCGCCGACCTGGAGGCGGACGAGTGGATCCAGCACCTGTCGGTCAACCTGGTGTCCGCCGCGGAGATCACGCGCCTGCTGCTGCCCGCGCTGCGCTCCGCCGAAGGTCACATCGTCTTCGTGAACTCGACCGCGGGGCTGCGCGCCAAGCCGGAGTGGTCGGCGTACGCGGCGAGCAAGTTCGGCCTGCGCGCGCTGGCCGATTCGCTGCGCGCCGAGGAGCCGTCCTTGCGCGTCACGACCGTCTACCCAGGACGGACGGCCACGGAGATGCAGCGGAAGGTCCGCGCCCAGGAAGGCCACCCCTACGCAGAGGACGACTTCGCCGCCCCCACGACCGTGGCGCGCGTCCTGGTGTCCACGCTGGAGATGCCGCGCGACGCGGTGGTCTCCGACGTCACCGTCAGGCCGAGCTAGCCCCCGCGCTGTCGCGGCCGGTGGTGGCGCGGCGCAGGATCCAGGCGCCCAGCACGCCGCCGATCAGCCCGAACAGGTGGCCCTGCCACGAGATGCCCGCGTCGCCGGGGATGACGCCGAACAGCATCGTCCCGTAGACGGCGACGACGGCGACCGCGATGGCGATGTCGACCAGCCGCCGCTCGAAGATCCCGCGCCCCACCAGGTAGCCGAAGAAGCCGAAGATCAGGATGCTCGATCCGAGCGTGTTGGCGGAGCTGGTGAACCACACCCCGAGCCCGCCGACCACGATGACGATCAGGCTCATGACGAGGAACTTCGCGATGCCGCGCGCCGCCGCGATGAACCCCAGCACGACGAACGGGACCGTGTTGGCCATCAGGTGCCCGAGCCCGCCGTGCATGAACGGCGCGGTGAAGATGTCCGGCAGGTCGTTGACGTCGCGCGGCTGGATCCCGAACCGGTCGAACCATCCGTCGGACGCGTGGTCGAACAGCTCCAGGACCCACATCACCGCGGTCACGGACCCGATCAGGACCGCCGACGCCAGCGCGCGCGTCCCGTGCTTGGCGAGCCCGTCGGAACGACGCTTCTCCGGGATATAGCTCATGTCAGCCACCGTAAATCTGGACGCCCTCGTACGGCCAACGCGCGAAACGTCCGGAACGTGCCAGCGTGGCTCAGGCGGCGGAGGCGTGCTCCGGCTCGGACGCGTCACCCCGCACGACGATGACGGGGAGGGGCCGCCGCGCGGGGGCGTCGGCCGTACGGCGCAGGTAGCGGCGCTCCTCCGGCGTCGTCCCGCCCCAGATGCCGTCGGGCTCGCCGACGCGCAGCGCCCACGCGAGGCACTCGGCCTTCACGGGGCAGTTCGCGCAGATCGCCTTGGCGGCGTCCTCCTGTGCCTGCAGTACCGGTACGGAGTAGCCGATCGGGAAGAAGAGATCGGGATCGGCACCGCGGCAGATGGCGTGGTCACTCCAGTGTTCTTCGTTCTCGGTGTGGTGCATCGGATCTCCCTGCGCGGCGACGAGACCACCGGCAGTTCGGCTCGCTCGAGGTGGTCTCCACTCAACGTAGTACTACAAGATGTAGTACTACAAGACGTTCGTGAACGTTGCAAGTTAGCGCCCGGATAGCCTGTGACGTGTGCAGCGTGATCAAGAAGTGACCTTCCGCGAGGCTACGGCGGACGATCTGCCCCAGATCGTCCGGCTACTCGCCGACGATCCCCTGGGAGCCACCCGCGAAACACCGGGGACCGAGATTCCGGACGCGTACTTCACGGCCTTCGCCGCCATCGAGAAGGATCCGAACAACTCCGTGATCGTCGCCGAGGTCGCCGGCGAGATCGCCGGGACGCTGCAGCTGACCTTCATCCCCGGCCTCACCTACACCGGCAGCGAGCGCGCCCAGATCGAGGGCGTCCGGGTCGCCTCCTCCCAGCGCGGCCGCGGCCTCGGCCAGGACATGATCAACTGGGCCATCGACCAGGCCCGCGCCCGCGGCTGCCGCGTCGTCCAGCTCACCACCGACCGCCAGCGCCCCGACGCCGTGCGCTTCTACCAGAAGATCGGCTTCCGCCCGTCCCACATGGGCATGAAGTACCACCTCACCTGAGCGCCTCGTGTCAGCCGGCGGTGTACGTCACTTCGGCCACAGGTCGTGGATTTTCTGGCTTTTTCCGGTGCAGACCTCGGGCGGCGCTATCTGATCAGCGCGCATTCCGTAGCCGTCGAGAAACCCTGTTCTCTTGGTCACGGCATGGACCTGCATGACGCTGTGATAGTCACGGGTCTGATCACCCGCGGTGTCGATGAAGCACGCGTCAACATTCGCGACAAAGGCGGCCAGGTGATCGGTGAGCCCAGGGATGCGGGCCGGGTCGTAGTCCGAGAACGCCTTCCTGCCCTCGCGCGGCCTCCAGACGAAGGGCTCCCTGTCGAGGGACGACCACAGGCAGACCGCGTCCGGATATGGGCAGGCCAGGGGGTCGGGACGCGCCGCGGGCTCGGCGCGCGCACTGGCCTTCGGGCGCGCCCCCTCGGCCGGGAAAGCCCACCGGTAGGCGGACTCGCCGACCGGAGTGAACGCGACCAGCAGGCTCGCCGCCGCGGTGCAAATCGCACTGATCTCGACGGCGATCTTCAGTCTGCTTCTTTGCGAGTTGGAAGAATTGTCGGACCGAGGGTCGTCGTCCTCTTGCTCCATACAAAAAAGCGTAACCCAAGATCAGCATTTCCCGAATGGCCGGGCCTTTCTTAGGGCAAACATTCGATTTGTGGGCGAGTGTCGGCAATCGCCGTCGGCCGCGCACTCGGCCCGGGCGCATTCACCGATTGTCAGCGGGAGGTGCGAGGATCCGGGGCCATGGGAGTCCTGTACGGATACTTCGCCGCCGCCGATGACGACGACGCCGTCCGGGCGATCGTCCGCGACAACGGGCAGCCCAGCGGGACCGGCGACGACCAGCTGGTCATCAAGGGCATCGATCCGGTCGTGGAACTGGCACCCGCCGAGGCGGGGCGAACACCGAGGACACCTTCTACTACCCGGCCGCCCCAGACGACCTCGCCGCTTTCCTGGAGCAACTGTCCGCCCTCGCCGACCGCGCCGTGGCCCGAGGCGCCCGCCTCTACTGCTGGATCTGCCCCTGACCCTCGACCGGGCCCGGTTCGTCAGGCCGTCCCGGTTCTCGACGGTCTCCGCCGCGATCGGCGCCCCGGCCAGACCGCTTTACCGAGTCCAGGTCCATTCAATGTTGGGGAACATCCGGTACTTCAACAACCGGTCCAGTCGCTCCGCCGCGGCTTTGGCGTCACCACACGGGGACAGGAACCCGCCACGCCCCTTCCCCGCCTCGAAGTAGCCCCATGTGGCACCCGGTGTCGCGCGGACGGTCACCACGGCCCCGACGTCATCCGCCGCGCCACTTGCGTAGACCCACAGCAACGGCACCGGGAACCCGAACTCCGGCCTCTCGTACAGTTCCACACACCGCCAGCCGATCGGCCTCAGCGCGACCGACAGGAGTTCCAGGTTCCGCACCGCCGCCTCGTCCCCGATGAGCGTCCGCCAGCGCAGGACGGCCTGCCACCGTCCGACCGCCCGGCGCGCACCCGCGAGCACCGTCACAGCACCCACACCACGCCTCCGGTTCGCGCATCGCGCCCGCCCTCGACGACCACGCCGAGCCGCAGATACTCCACCCGGCCGCTCATCGAGACCGCAACGCGCCGCACCGCCCCCCGTGTCCCCGGCGCGGCCGTCTCGAGTCCTAGCAGCACCTGCTGGATCGCCGCGTCCCGATCCCCGGTCACCCCACAGGCGCCCTCCGCGACGTCCCACGTATAAAGCGGCGGTCCGCTCACCTGTTTCACTCCCACGACCAGCCCTCCATAAGTGGCGATTCGGTCACTGTCAGTGAATCGGTGACGGGCGTGATAGGTCACCGTGATAATCACGGGTGAGGGCGGATACCAGCCGTCCAGCGGATATCCCGAGGCGAGGTGCAGCGGCAATGTCCGAGAAACAGCGGATCGGCGCGCGGCTGCGCGCCGAACGCAAGGCGCGTGGCTTGACGGTCGCCGACCTGGCTGAACTCTTCCGCGATGTGGCACCGCGTCGGGTCGCGCAGCGCCTCCCCCGGCTGAAAGACCTCGAGCGCACGATCCGCGGTCATGAGGCTGGCGAACATGCCGTAGGCCCTCGCTACCGCCTCCTCTACGCCGCCGCCCTCGACATCCCGGAGCACGTTCTGTTTCCCATGCCCGCGCCTCCAGCACTCGACGTGCGTGAGGCCGATGACGGGTTGGACGCCGTGGAGCTGGCACGGCGCGTGGCGGCCAGCGACGTCGGCGAGGAAACACTGGTCGCGCTGGAGATGGCCGTGGACGAGCTGGCGGCCGCCTATCCGTGCTCAGCCCCTGCCGACCTTCTGGGCCGGACGCGGCGGCACCTGGAGTACGTCGCGCGGCTCATGGACGCGCGGATGACGCTGATGCAGCGGCGGCGGCTCGTTGTGATCGCCGGATGGCTCTCGTTGCTGGCGGCGACGTGCGACATCGACCTCGGTCACCGGACCGTCGCGGAGGTGCGCCTCCGGACCACCGCGGACCTCGCGGACCACGCCGGACATGCGGAGATCCGCGCCTGGGCGCTGGAGACGCGGGCATGGGACGCCGTCACCGAAGGCAACTTCCGCCAAGCCGTCGCCTTGGCCAAGGACGCGCAGGACGTCGCACCACACGGCAGCTCGGCGTTCATCCAGGCCACCGCTCAGGAAGGGCGAGCATGGGCGCGGCTCGGCGCTGGAGCGGAGACACGCGATGCCCTCGCCAGGGTCGAGCGCCTCGTGGCGCCACTGCCCATGCCCGACCGTCCAGAGCACCACTATCGCTACGACCCCGCCAAGAGCGACGCCTACACGGCCACGACACTGTCATGGCTGGGCGACCCCGCAGCCGTGGCCTGTGCGCGCGGTGTGCTGAGCAGGCTCCAGGCGCCGGACGCGGGGCCCGTACGTCCGCGGCGCGCGGCGGCCGCTCGCCTGGATCTGGCCCTGGCCCTCCTCGCAGCGGACGAGCCCGCCGAGGCGGCGCACACCGCACTGGAAGCCGTGACGAGCGGTCGGCTCGTCCCGTCCACCTACTGGCGCGCCACCGAGGTGATCACCGCTGTGGACGCCTTGGACGTCCCGGAGGCCGAAGACCTGAAGGACGCCTACCGCACCTTCTGCACCATCCCCGGTTGATCGCCATGACGGACGTCCTGGACGTTGATGAGGTGGATCGCCCGTGAATGCGGGATGTTCGTGATCGGTCTTGGTGATCCAGTCTTGGAGGGGATAGGGATCGCCCGTTCGGGGG
>NZ_SMJX01000251.1 GCF_004348535.1 Actinomadura sp. KC216 | reverse complement strand
GCCCAGGGGGTCGCCCCCCTGGGCCTACACAGCTCGGGACGGTTGGGGGCGGCCTGGGCGGGTGGTGAAGAAGACGGAGAGGGAGCCCTGGAGGCGTGCGCGGACGGTCTCCTCGTCGACGGGGCCGTCCGCGGGGACGGGGGTGCGGTCGAGGGCCCGGTCGATGAGGACGTCGACGTTGCGGTCGGCGACGAGCACCGAGCACGTGTCGCACGCGTACCACGGGTAGAGCATGTTCAGGACGGCGACGGCGGTGTCGTCGTCCGACAGGTGCGTGGTGTCGAGCTCGACCTCGAACATGTCGGTGTCCTCGGGGTCGAGCGTGGGGTAGTAGAGCCACCTCGGACCGTCCGCGCCGCAGAAGTCGCATGACTGGTCCTGCTGGGCGGGCTCGCCGACGGCCAGCTCCAGCTCGTGGTCCCAGGGCTCGACGCGCCGGTTGTGGCGGTACCCGACCCCGTCGAGCGACCCCTCGCGGTTGTGCGTGACATCGTGCACCTCTCCGCCGCAACGGGCGCACATGAAGCCGATGTCCTCCATGTCCCTCCCCCTGATCGCTGAGGCACCCGGAACTCACAGTATCCGTCCGGGGCGCCGGCTCGTACCGGTCGGCGCGATCTTCGCCGAGAAGAAGATCATCCGCCCGCGCGTCCCGCCTAGTCTCCGGGGACGCGGTGCCGGGCCAGGTGGGCGAGGACGGACTGGTTGGCCTCCCAGCCGTCCGGGAACTTCACCGGCACGCCGAGGTGCACGGGTTCCGCGGACGGGTGCGCGTCCAGCAGCTCGGGGATGCCCGCCCGCGCCACCACGACGCAGGCGTGCCGGTGCCGGGACGTCAGCACGCACAGCCGCCCCGACTCCAGATGGAACGCGGTCGCGTCGCGGCGCCCGGACAGCGGGTGCAGGACGACCGTCGCGTCGTACTCGCGGCCCTGGAGCCGGTTCGCGGTGTCGACGGTGATGCCGTCGCCGTACGGGCCGAGCGCGGCGCGGATCGCGGTGACCTGGTCGCGGTGCGCCGCGCCGATCGCGACGCGCGCGGCGTCGACCGGCCGCGACCCCAGTTCGGAGTGCGCGACGGGACCGCGCTGCAGCAGCCGGACGGCCAGCGCCGCCGTCGCGCGGACGGCCTCGGCGTCGGTGCGCAGCGTGTGCCGCGCGGGCAGCTCGTAGAGGGCCCAGCCGGTCGCCGCGGCCTCTTCGAGCGCCCGGTCGTAGGTGGTGCCCATGCCGCCCGCCCCGAACTCCAGCCGCCGGTCGCCCGGGCCGGTCCCGGCGCGGAAGCCGGTGAACGGGTAGAACGCGTCCGACACGACGGGCGCGGCCGACGCGGGCAGCCGCCACGACACCGGCAGCCGGTGGACGGGCAGCTCCGGGTTGTGCGCCAGCAGGACGGACACGGCGCTGCGCATCGGGTCCCAGGTCAGGCCCGCCCAGCGTTCGACCTCGACCGTGGAGAACGGGTCGAGCTGCCCCGGGTCGCCGACGAACAGCGCGCGCTCGAAGCGTCCGGCGATGCGCAGGAGCATGTCGGAGCGCATCTGGTACGCCTCGTCCACGATCGCCCACGGCCAAGACCCCTCGGACAGGGTGGCCCATTTCGCGGCGGTGGCGATCACGATGGTGTGCTCGGCGAGGTCGCCGGCCTTCTGCGCGACCCGCACCGCCGGGTGCGCCAGGACCCGCTCGGACGGCACGTACCCCGACGCGGAGAGGCGGCCGAGCGTGATGCCGGGATGCTTGCCCGCGATCCGCTCGATGAGGTCGTCCACCTGCTCGTTCGTCTGCGCCACGATCATCAGCCGCTCGCCCGCCTCGGCCAGGTGCGCGGCGGCCCGCACCACCAGCGTCGACTTGCCCGCGCCGGGCGGGGAGTCGACCACCACGCCGCGGTGCCCGCCGCCGAGGTCGGCAAGGACGTCTCCGACGACCCGCGCCGCGGCCTCGGCCGGGTCGAGATCGTCCGCGTGGACGGGTGCCAGGTGGCGGGTTGCGTGTTCGGTCACGACCAGTCCTCCTCGGCGTCCTCTTCGGTCGGCACGTACTCCTCGGGCGGGCCGCCGTGCGTCCACGGCGTGTCCTCGCGGTCGGGGAACTTCGCCGCGCCGAACGACCCGTCCGTGAGGGAGGTGAAGCAGACCCGGTCGCCGACCTCGGGGACGGCGCCCGGTTCGGGGGTGAGCTTGCGGCCCATCCCGCCCGTCAGTTCCAGCAGCACGGTGCCGTCCTCGATCTCCATGATCTTTCCCTTGAGCGCCGGACGCGCCGCGTTGCACACGGTCGTCCCGGCGTCGAGACGTACCGGGTCCTGCGTCTCGACGCGCAGGTGCGGGCGGAGTTTGGGGCGCTTGCCCGTCTCGTCCAGACGGGTCGGGTCGCATTCGGTGACGACGCCGCCGAACGCCTGGCCCGACAGCCGGTGCTCGGCCATGACCAGGGGATCGTCGAAGGCGCGCTGCGCGTCGTAGGCGTCCTGGGCGCGTTCGAGGTCGTGCAGCCGCCGCGCCGCCCGGACGGGAGGGTCGCGGCGCGCCTGCGGATACGCCTCGCCGAACGTCTGGTGGTAGTAGGTGAAGGCGTCCCGGTCGCGCTCCCAGCGTCCCGGCACGCTCGCGCCTTCGGGGAGCGCGCGCAGGAGGTCGACGGCCTGCCACATCAGGTCCCAGGTCGGGGCGAGCTGGCCGGCCAGGGCGGTGCGGAGGCGTTCCTCGGCGCGGGAGCCGGGGCCCGACCGGTCGTAGGCGGCGACCGCCGGGGCGAGGACCTCGTTGTCGAACGTCGGGTCGGTCGCCGGGCCCGCGGGCGGGCAGATCACCGGGTCCTCGGCGCGGGCCGCCGCCTCCGGCCCGGTCAGGCCGTCCGGCGGGTCGATCCAGCCCAGCAGCGCGGCGAGGTTGCCGTCCTCCAGGGAGCTCTGGCCGGTCGCCCAGTGCAGCCGCAGCAGCTCCGTCATGGCGCCCAGCAGCGACGACCCGGGATGGTCGTGCCGGTCGGAGAACCAGGTCAGCCACCGTCCGAGCACCGGGACCGCCGGGTCGACCGCGTACGGGCCCTCGGTGCTGCGGAACCGCGTGGAGCGTCCCATCAGCCGCAGGAACGCGACACCGCCCCGGTTCGGGACGAGGAGCTGCGGCGCGTTCCCGTACCGGATGCGTTCGTCGCCGTCCTTGCCCGGCGGCAGTTCCTCCACCTCGCCCCGGCTCGTCTCGATGTGGTTCAGGACGAGCTTGGCGAGGGCGGCGGCGAACGTGAACCGCATGTCGCGGTTGCGGGGCTGCGGCACCACCAGCAGGGACGGGTCGTCGCGCTCGCTCCCGGCCATCACCGCCAGCGGCGCCGCGGCTTCCCCGGCGAGCTTCAGCGGGACGAGCACCAGCGGCGCGTCCGACACGTGGCAGTGCCGCACCGTCGCGAGCGGCCGCGCGACCCCGGCCGCCGCCGCCTCCAGCCGGGCGAGCGAAGTCAGCGCGCTCATCGGCGGATCACGCGGCCCCGGACAGGGCGCCGGACAGGGCGCCGGACAGGGCCTCGGCGCGCAGCCGGGCCGCCGCGCGCAGCTGCTCGGCCGTCTCCGCCAGGTCGTCGGACGGCGTTAGCGACCCGTCCGCCAGCCCGAGCGCCGTGCCGATCGTGTCGACCCCGCCGAGATCGTCGCGGACGGACCGGCCCAGTGCGCCCGTCTCGCCGCAGGCCCGCGCCTCGTCCCGGCAGAACAGCGCCATCTCGCAGCCCGCCATGCACTCGGGCGCGTACCGCGCCTCTACCGCCCGGACCGACTCCGCGAGTGCCTCCCCGGGCTCGAACGTCAGGTCCGCGGGCAGCTCCGCCAGGATCGCGTCGACGCGGGTGAGCCGCGCGAGCTGCCGTTCGAGGACGGCGAGCTGCGGCCGGACGTCCAACGGCGTCGCGGACGGACGGTTCGAGAAGTTCTCCGGGCAGACGAGGAACACCTCGTGCGAGACCCGGCCCGGATCGTGCCCCAGCTCGGTCACGAGGCGGCGCAGCGCCAGCACGTACACCGCCGACTGGCGTGCCGCCGCGGCGACCTGCTCCGGCTCGGCCTGCCCGTCCACGACGGCGAACGACTTGATCTCGACGACGTGCAGCCGGCCCGCGAGCTGGAACGCGATGACGTCCGGCTCCAGGTACGCGGGACGCCCGGCGATCTCCAGCCGCAGCAGCGGATGGTCGAACAGCGTGCCCTCGCCGGTCTCCAGCGCGCGGCCGAGGAGCCGGCGGGTGCGCGAATGCCGCAGCTCGCGGCCCTCGTTCCCGGCCACGACCTCCAGGTCGTCGTAGGCGACCTCCGGGACGTCGAGGCCGAGCCGGTCGCGCAGCAGCGTCAGAAGCTCGGCGCAGCCGTCCGCCTTCACCTGCGCCTCGAACGCGTTCCCGCGCGTGATCGCGAACTGCGACTGCCCGAACGGCGCGGGGAAGCCCAGCTCCCGCGCCACCGCGTCCTTGTCGACACCGGCCGCGTCCATCACGCCGCGCCGGGCGCAGCCGGGATTGGACGTCAGCGCGGCGATCGTGCGGGCGTCGTGATTGCGCGGCGGTGCGGCGCCGCGCAGCCGGTCCAGGTCCGGCGCGGTGTCGGTCATCGGTCGGTCTCTCCAACTGAACAATTCTCATCCTCGGTGGTCCCGTACACTGCGTGCCTCCTCGGACAGGCCGGATGAAAATTACTCACTGAGGGCGGCGGGGTCAGTGGCGGAGCGTCGTCCGGAGCGCCGTGCGGTGTGCCGCCCGGAGCCCCGCACTGCCCGGAGCCGGCTGCCGAAGAGCCGCTCCGCGTCGTCGAGCCTGTCCCGGGCGCGGCGCGCGGCGGACGCGCGCCGCCGCCGGTCGGCCTCCCGGTGCACGTCCAGCTCCGCCCGGGCGGCCTCGGCGAGCGCGGCCGGATCGGCGGTACCGACCGTACCGGTCCCGGCACCGGGAATGTTGGACGCGAAACGCCACAGCAGCCGCTGCACTTCGGGTGACGGCGTGCCGCGTCCGGCGGCGGCGTGCTCGGCGAGCCGGGCGGCGGCGGTGAGGAAGTCGGTGCGCGGGCTCAGCGGGCCGACGATCCGCTGCTCCAGCGGCCACGTGCTCACGGTGAGCAGCCCGCGCGCGGGCGCGAGCAGGTCGGCGGTCAGCGCGGCGCACAGGTAGTACGGCCGCGCGTAGGGGGCGGTGCGGAAGGACCGCTCCTCGTCGCGCCGCAGGCTCGTCAACCGGGTGGACGAGATCTCGCCCGGGAAGAACGCCGCGTACACGGCCCCGATCAGCTTCGGCGCGGCGGGCGCGCCGAGCAGGGTCAGCGCCTGGTGGACCTGCTCGCGAACCGGCAGCAGCCCGCGCTCCACCTCGCCGGTGTCGCGCTTCCCGCTCTCCCGTTCGCCGGTTTCGCGTTCACCTGACCTGCCTTGACCTGACCTGCGTTCGCTGGTCTCGCGTGCGCCGGGCTTGCGTTCGCCGGTCTCGCGGTCACCGGCTTCGCGTCCACCGGGCTCGCGTTGCTCGGCTTCGGGGTCGTCGCCGAGAACGGCGTCGTCCCAGGCCCGTTCCGCGTCCCGCAGCCCGGCGCGCAGCTCGCGGGCCCTCTGCCGGTCGCCCGCCGACATCGCCCGCCGGACGGCGGCGCGCAGCTCGGTGATGCGCGCCTCCAGCTCGTCGGGGGTCGGGACGCCGGGGGGCCTGGACATGCGGCAGACAGTACAGCCGCCGCCCGACACTTCCAGCCTTTTCCAGCTTTCGCATGTCGCGCCGGGACGGCCGGCGCGGTTCCCGCCGGGTCAGCGCGGTTTCTGCCACACGATGGAGTAGCGCCAGAGGAGGTGCCGCCGGAAGACGGCGCCGGGCAGCACTCGCAGGGCCTCGTCGCGCACCTCGTCCCATGTCATGTCCGGGTCGGCGACGGGGGCGCCGGGGGCGTCGTCCGCGCGCCGCCGGTTGCGGAGGCGGTGGAAGTGGTGCACGGGGACGCCGGCCGCCGCGTACGACCAGTCACGGAGGCTCTCGTTCCTCGCCAGGCTGATGACCACCAGGCTCCCGCCCGGACGGACGGCATCGCGCATCGCCGTCAGCCCCTTGACGAAGTCCATGTGGTGGATCGCGGCGACGCTGCAGACGAAGTCGTAATGGTCCTCGGGCAGGTCGTACTCGAGCAGACCCGACTCGACGAAGTCGACGTTGGCGACCCCGGCGCTCAGCGCCTTCGCCTTGAGGATCATCTCCGGCGACCGGTCGAGCCCGGTGACGTGCCGGGCGCGCGGCGCCATCCGCCGGACGAGCAGCCCGTCACCGCAGCCGACGTCGAGCGCCTCGCGGCACCCGCGCGGCATGCCGCGCAGCACGACGCCGTGGTAGTGCGTGTTGTGGTTCCAGTAGCCCGTCGTCGTCGCCACGGGCTCATTATCGCCCTGGGACCGTGGTCAGGAGCGGGGGTCGCGGCGCATGGGATGGGCTTCCGGAACCTCCACCAGGACGATCTTGACGCCGTCCGGGTCCTCGATCCACATCTCGACCAGGCCCCACGGCTCCTCGCGCGGCTCGCGCGTGACGCGCACCCCGGCCGCCGCGAGCCGCTCGCGCTCCGCGCGGACGTCCCGCACCTGGAGCCAGATCATGGGGTACGAGCCCGGCTCGCCCGCGCCGTGGCCCGACACCTCCAGGAACCCCGGGCCGAGGAAGAAGACGATGCCGGGCGAGTCGGCCGGGCCGAACTCGCGGTACACGGCGAGCCCGAGCACGTCCCGGTAGAAGCGCTGGGTGCCGGCCGGATCGGCCGGTCGTAACAGGATGCGGCTGCTGAGAACATCCATGCCCATCATTCTCGCCCCCGTTCGCCGAAGACCCGGCACCGCCACGCCCGCCGCCCGGCGCACCGGCCGGGACGGCGGATCAGGCGGGGTTGCGGATTAGGCCGGGGCTGCGGATCTTGCCGGGGTTGCGGATCAGGCCCGGAAGCTCGCCCGGTACGTCGCGGCCATGTCCTCGTCGCCGTGCCCCTGCTCGATGACGCGGCGGAACCGCTCTCCGGACGCGTCGTTGACGTCGACCCGGATGCCCGCGGCCTCCGCGGCCTCGTGGATCAGCCGGGTGTTCTTCTCCGCGTTCCGGACGGCGAAGCTCGGCTCGAAGTCGTCCGCGAGCATGGCCTTCATCTTCACCTGCAGATAGGCGTTGTCGAGCGGGCCGCCGGAGAGGACCTCGCCGAGCAGGGCCGGGTCGAGCCCGAGCCCCTCCGTCAGCGCGACCGACTCGGCGATGACGGACGTCAGCGAGATCGCGTAGCTCACGGCGGCGAGCTTGAGCCGGGTGCCCGCGCCGCTCGCGCCGTCGTCGTCCAGCCAATGCGTCCGGGATCCGACCACGCCGAACAGCGGGTCGAGGACGGTCCGCGCGCTCTCGGGCCCCGCCGCGAGGACGACGAGCTTCCCCTGCTCGGCGGGCTGCTTCGTGCCCTGGACGGGCGCGTCGGCGAACGTGAGCCCGTGCTCGGCGGCGAACCCGGCGAGCCGCGGCACGTCCGCGACGCCGACCGTGCCCATCTGCGCCCAGACCTGCCCGTCCCGGAGTCCCGGCGACGCCTGCGCCATCACCGACAGGGCCGTCTCACCGTCGTTCAGCATCGTGATGATCACGTCGGCGCCGGTGACGGCCTCGGCGGGGGAGTCCGCGACGGCCGCGCCGTCCGCGGCCAGGGGTTCGGCGCGCGACCGGGTGCGGTTCCACGCCGCGACCCGGTGACCGCCCTTGAGCAGGTTCCGGGCCATCGCCGCGCCCATGATCCCGGTGCCGAGCATCGCGACTGCGGTCATCGTCCACTCCCTTTTAGACTGCTCGATCTAGAATTTCTATCATCCGGCGCGCCCCTACCGGCGGCGGGGCGACGAAGGCTAGCCCAGTACCGGACGTCCAAGGCCGACTCGGGGCCAGGACCGGGACGGTCGGCTCCCGCCCCCGGCTCGGGCCCGGGCGGCGAAGGCTAGCCGAACGCGGGGCTGTCGCCGAACGCGGGGCCGTCGCCCGGCGCGTCCGCGTAGGCGGCGGTGTACGGGGCGGCGAACGCGTCGAGCGTCCGGTCGAGCTGCGCCGACCACCAGGACACGAGGGCCGCGGAGCCGCGCCCGCCCGCGCCGTCCTCGCCCAGGTAACGGTGCCGCAGCGGCGCCACGTCGCAGAGCCGCTCCCACCACTCCCGGTGCACCGCCGACTGGATCTGCCCGGCGTCCAGCGGGAACGCCGACCGGTGGCCGCGCACGAACGCCTGGACGCGGTCGAGGTCGAGCCCGCGCTCGTCGTCGCACGCGAACAGCCGTGCCGCCGCCCGCACGACCTCGCCGGCGACGGGACCGGTCGTCAGCGACCCCCAGCCGAGGACCGCCGTGACGTTGCCCGCCCCGCCGTACCGCAGATGACCGGCATGGAACGACCCGTGCAGATGCCCGACCGTGCTGACCTCGATCTCCGGCGGCTGGTGGTCGGCGAACTCTTCGAGCAGGTCGCGGCGCTCCCGCAGGCGGCGCCCGGTCAGCGCGTCGAAGTCGGTGCCGTCGCCGTCGCCGGGGACGTCCCGCAGCATCTCCTCGACGGCCTCGGCCGCCGCGGCGGCGCGCGGCGTCGGGATCAGCAGGCTCTGCTGCACCGGCGGCGTCAGATGGTCGAGCGCGGCGTGCAGGCGCCCGAGCAGCTCGCCGAGGGCCTCGCACTGGCCGAAGGTGAGCTCTAATCCGTCGCGCCCGCGTCCCCCGACCCAGGGATGCAGGACGTAGCCGCGCCCGGCGGCGGTGACCAGCGTCCGGCCGCCGCGGGCCGGCAGCGGCGCGAGGACCGGCAGGCCGGCCTCGTCCAGCGCGGCGGTCACGGAATGCCGGAACAGCAGGCGGCGGCGGTCGGGCTCGGCGTACTCCTTGAGGAAGAACGCTCCGCCGCTCGTCTCGACCCGCCAGCACCGCCGCCCGGCCCCGGCCCCGGCTCCGCTGAGCGGCTCGATGCCGCCGCCGCGCGGATCCGCGCCGCCGGGCATGTCAGAGGCGTTGCGCGGTCCCGGGTCGGCGGGCGCCTCGATATCCCAGCGCCTCAGCAGCCGTCGCGGCGGCTCGGAGTCAGCACTCTGTGACGTCGGCACCCCGGCACCTCGGCTGCGTCGCACGGACGATGGTCGAATGAATGTTCTACAACGACGCTACACGCCCCGCCCCGCACCGCGAAAGGGAAACCGCCCGGGCCGATGGGCCCCCGCGCTCAGACGCGTTCGAGGAGGACCACCGGAATATCGCGGTTCGTCTTCGTCTGGTACTCGTCGTAGTCGGGCCAGACGGCGGTCATCTTCTTCCACAGCGCGGGCTTCTCGTCCGCCGTCGCGGTCCTGGCCCGCGCGGTGAACTTGTCGCCCTTCACCTGGACCTTCACTTCGGGATTCGCCTGGATGTTCTTGTACCAGAGCGGATCGTCGTCGTTGCCGCCGTCGGACGCCACGATGACATGGGCGTCGCCGTCGCGCTGGTAGATGAGCGGCGTCGTGCCCTCCTTCCCGCTGCGGCGCCCGGTCGTGGTGAGCAGGAGCGTGACGGTGCCGTTCCAGTCGTGTCCTTCCGCGCCGTCCGTTTCCTGGTACCGCGCGACGTGTTCTTTCCCGTACAGCATGGCTTCTCCTAGGTCGGGTTCGGCGGGTCGGCCTGGGCCGTGCCGTGGCACGGGCCCCTCCACAACGGCCGAACTCTAGATCACCTTCCCAGGACGGCCGCTCCGATACCGGCCTCTCTTACCCTGTCCAGGTGGACGAGGCAGAGGTGGCGCGGCGATGCGCCGAGACGATGTACGCACGCGACAAGGTGGCGCAGGACCTCGCCATGCGGATCACCGAGATCGCCCCCGGACGGGCACGGCTGCGCATGACGGTCGGCGACACGATGGTGAACGGCCACGGCATCGCCCACGGCGGGTACGTCTTCCTGCTGGCCGACTCGGCGTTCGCCTACGCGTGCAACACCCATGACGCGGTGACGGTCGCGGCGTCCGCGGAAGTCGTGTTCGTCGCGCCCGCCCGGACGGGGGACGTCCTGGAGGCGACGGCGGTGGAACGCACCCGCTACGGCCGCAGCGGAATCTACGACGTGACGGTCCGCCGCGTTCCCGGCGGCGAGGTCGTCGCGGAGTTCCGCGGCGGGAGCCGAAGCCGCGACGAGCCCGTCCTGGACCCACCGGCCCCCTAGGACGACGGGAGCCGTGACGAGCCCGCCCTCAACCCGCCGGCCCCTGGCGGTTCAGGCGAGGGCAGGGGCATCGCGCGGTTCAGGCAAAGGCCGCCGCCTCGCCTGGCTCAGGCAGCGGCCGGGGGATTGGGCGGATCAGGCGTTGTGCAGGACGTCTGCGAGGTAGTCCGCGGTCCGGTCGGGGCGGGCGGCGGTGATGCAGAGGTTGTTCATCGCTCGCATGTACGTGTCGACGTCCGTCGGCTTGTCGAGGTAGAGCGCGCTGGTGAGCTGCTCCAGGTAGACCACGTCCGACAGGCCGGGCTCGGCGAACCGCAGGATCGTGAACGGGCCGCCCGCCGCGGCGTGGCCACCGGCGCCGAACGGCACGATCTGCAACGTGACGTTGGGCAGTTCCGACATCTCGATCAGATGCTTGATCTGCTGCCGCATCACCTCGCGGCCGCCGAGCGGGCGGCGCACGACCGCCTCGTCCACGACGGCCCACAGCGTCGGCGCGCCCGGCGAGGTGAACCGCGCCTGCCGCGCCGTGCGGAGCTGCACGCGCCGCTCGATCTCCTCGTCGGCGGCGTCGGAGAAGCCCAGCCGGACGACGGCACGCGCGTAATCCTCGGTCTGGAGCAGGCCGGGGACGAACTGCAGCTCGTAGGCGCGCAGCAGCGACGCCGCCTCCTCAAGGCCCAGGTAGACCTCGAACCAGCTCGCGAGGACGTCGCCGTACCGGTGCCACCAGCCCGGGGTGTTGGCCTCCTTTGCCAGCTCCAGCAGCGACGCGCGCTCGGTGGGGTCGGACACGCCGTACAGGGTGAGCAGATCGGAGACGTCGCGCTCCTTGAAGCCGACGCGGCCGAGCTCCATCCGGCTGATCTTGGAATGCGAACCGCGGATCTCGTAGCCCGCCTGCTCGGTGGAGATTCCCCTCGCCTCGCGCATCTTGCGGAGCTGAGCGCCGAGCAGAATGCGCAGCACGGTAGGCCCGCCGCGGCGGGGATATTCGATCAGCCGTCCGGCCGGATCACCTTCGGACGGAGGTGTGGAGGCAGCTGAATCCTGGGCCAAGGGGTCACCAGCCAGTCGACGGTCTACTTCGGAGCGCGCAACGGCACCGGCCCCATGTTAGAGGATGGGACCGCCTTTTTGGGAAGGTCGAATAGGGCGTTCGAGGCGTAAGTTCGCCGCCCCGCGACCAGGCCGCCGACCGGCGGACACACCCTGTGACCAGTGCTGTCAGTGGTTGAACGACTGCGGAACGTGGTGACTCTCGCTGGCCCGCCCGGCGGCTTGACAATTCCGGCCGGAGACGCCGGTCATGGTGTACGAATTGGCCGGTGTTCGCCGTCGCAGACGACGGCCAATCCGGAGACTCGGCCATTTTCACATCCCACTCGTATGGCGGCCGAATGAAGGACGCTCCGCAATCCGGTGAATTTTTGGGGCGGTGGCGCCGAGCAGATCATGTCAGAACGTCATGTGTCCCAGGTCTCTGGTGGCGTGCGGGTGATGAAGGTCTCGTCCGCCACGGGGAAGTTCTGCGGCGGCGAGACGTTTCACTGTTGCGACGGGGCGATCATCATCGCCTCTCCTTAATAGCGCCGCACGGGAGGCGGCCGTCACACTGCACCTGGGGGAATCATGAACGTTATTCGCGAACGACCGGAGATCCGATTCTTGACCTCGGGCGATGTCACGGCGCATGAGCGGGCGGCGGCGGAACGGGCCGTCCGGCACGCGCTGGAATCCGCGCGCGGCGTCTTGTCCGTCCAGGTAACGCTGAGTGTCGTGGCCGACCCGTCGCTGCCGCGCCCGGCCCTGGCCCAGGCGGTCGTCGACCTGGACGGCCGCCGCGTCCGCGCCCAGGCCGCCGCGCCGCGCATCGTCGAGGCCATCGACCTCCTCCGCGAACGCCTCGCCCTCCGAGCATCCTCCCTACAGGCACGCTGAGCACACTGCCCCGACGGCGGCGCCCCCAAGC
>NZ_SMJX01000250.1 GCF_004348535.1 Actinomadura sp. KC216 | reverse complement strand
CTCCAGAAAGGTGGGGCGTGATGGTCGGTGTGCGGCTGGGGCGGGACTCCGCGCTTCCCGATCGGGTCGGGGGGCTGCTGGGGCGGCCGGTCGTGTCCACGCCGGTCGCCGTCGTGCTGGCGCTGGTGGCCGGTGGGGCGCTGATGGTGGTCGCCGGCGGCGATCCGGTCTCCGGGTACCGCGCGCTGCTCGACAGCGCGTTCGGCTCGCCGTACGGCGTGGGCCAGGTGCTCACCGTGGCGGTCCCGCTGGTGCTGATCGGGCTGGGGCTCGCGCTGGCGTTCCGCGGCCGGGTCTACAACATCGGCGCGGAAGGGCAGCTCTTCATGGGCGCGCTCGCGTCGGGCGCGACCGCGATCATGCTGCCTTCGGGTTCCGCGCCGGTGCTGATCGTCGCGTCGCTGGCGGCGGGGGTCGCCGGCGGGGCGGCCTGGGCGTACGCGGTCGGGGTGCTGCGCGCCCGCTGGGGCGTCAACGTGGTCATCACGTCGCTGCTGCTCAACTACGTCGCGACGCTGATCTTCAGCTATGTGATCCGCAAGCCGCTGCGCGATCCGTCCACGACCTCGGCGCTCAAGGGCGAGCAGGTGCCCGCGGGGGCGGTGCTGCCCGACCTTCCCGGCCTCCAGGTCCACGCGGGCGCGCTGGCGTTGCTCGTCCTGGTCCCGCTGATCTGGTACGTGAGCGCCCGCACCCCGTTCGGCTTCCAGGTGAAGATGCTCGGGCTCAACGATGAGGCGGCGCAGGCGGCGGGCGTGCCGTCCGGGCGGATGGTCGTCCGGCTGATGCTGATCTCCGGCGCGCTCGCCGGGCTGGCCGGGGCGCTCCAGGTGCTGGGCGTCTCGGACCGGCTGGACCCCGACCTCTCGCAGGGGTACGGGTTCACGGCGATCGTCGTCGCGCTGCTCGGACGGCTCCAGGCGCCCGGCGTGCTGGTCGCCGGGCTGCTGCTGGCGGCGCTGGTGACCGGAGGTCAGGGCATGAGCGTCACGGAGGGCCTCCCGTACGCGATCGTCGCCGCCATCACCGGGGTCTTCGTCGTGTTCCTGCTGATCGCCGACCGGTTCGGCCGAGAGTGACGGTGATGGGGATGGACTGGTCAGCGGTCTTCGGAGCCGCAGCCCTGATCGTGCTGTTCAAGACGGGCCTGGCGCTGGCGATGCCGACGGCTCTCGCCGCGGTCGGCGAGACGATCGCCGAGCGCGCGGGTGTGCTCAACCTCGGGCTGGAGGGCATGATGCTCTCCGGCGCGCTGGCGTCGTTCCTCGCCGCGTACTACCTGGAGAGCCCGGTCGCCGGAGCGGTCGCAGGTCCGACCGCGGGGGTCGCGCTCGGCGCGCTGATGGCGTTCCTGAGCGTGACGCTGCGCACCGACCAGATCATCAACGGCATCGCGATCGTGCTGTTCGCCCAAGGGATCTGCGCGTTCGTCTTCGAGCGGCTCTTCGGCGGCGCCGACCAGCCGACGATCCCCGGCATCCCGGACCTGCACGTCCCGCTCCTGGGGTCCATCCCGGTGGTGGGGGAGATCCTGTTCCAGCAGAACCTCCTCTTCTACGTGGCGCTCGTCCTCGCGGTCGGGACGTGGGTGCTCCTGCACCGCACCCGCCTCGGCCTCTCGATCCGGGCCGTGGGCGAACGGCCGGAAGCCGCCGACTCGGTGTCGGTCGACGTCCGCCGGGTCCGGTGGATCGCCCTGCTCGTGTGCGGCGGGATGGCGGGCCTCGGCGGCGCGGTGCTGGTGGTCGGCCAGCTCAACCTCTTCGAGGACAGCGTGACGGCCGGACGCGGCTGGATCGCCATCGCGCTGGTGATCTTCGGGCGCTGGAACCCGGCGCTGGTGCTGGCGGGCGCGTTCCTGTTCGGGCTGACCGACGCGCTCCAGCTCCGCGTCCAGACGATCAGCGGCGGGGTCAACTCCGCGGTCCCGTACGAGATGTTCGCGGCCCTTCCGTACGTCGTGACGCTGGCGGTGATGGTCGCGGCGACGATCCGCAGCCGCCGCGCCGCGCAGCCGTCCGCGCTCGGCATCCCGTTCCGGAAGGAGGCCAGGAGTTCCTGAGGGTGCAGTCCCAGAAGCCTCCCGATCCCGAGAGATCCGCCGACGTACGACGACTGGAGAAGGACATGCTCGACAAGCTCAGGACCAGGACCGTGGCCGCCGCCGCGGCGCTCCTCCCGGCGCTCGGAGCCGTCGGCTGCGGCGACTCGTCCGGCGACGCCGCCGCCGAGGGCAAGCTGCAGGCCGCGCTGGTCATGCCGTGCACGGCCAGCGACCCGTGGTGCGGGCAGGCGCTCAGCGCCGCCAAGAAGCTGGAGGCCGAAGGCAAGATCGAACTCAAGGTGACGACCAACGCCCCGCAGGACACCGCCGGGATCTCCCGGGTGCTCGCGCAGTACGCGCAGTCCGGCACCGACCTGGTCATCGCCCACTCGACGTGGGGCGACGCGGTGCTGGAGGTGGCCAAGAAGTTCGGCGACACGCACTTCGCCACGTACGGCTCGACCGGTGCCGACAACGTCGCGCTGCTGGAGGAGCCGCTGTACGAGGCGTCCTACCTCGCCGGGATGCTGGCCGGCGACATCACCAAGAGCGGCGTCATCGGCGGGACGGCCGGGCAGGACATCGCGCTGTGCCACGCGCTGCTCAAGGCGTTCGAGCTGGGCGCGCAACGCGTCCGCAAGGGCACGAAGATGATCGCGACCTACATCGGGGATTGGAACGACGCCGCCAAGGGCAGGCAGGCGACCATGTCGCAGCACCAGCAGGGCTCCGACGTCGCCATCGCCTGCGGCGGTGGACCGGCCAACGGGATGGTCCAGGCCATCAAGGCCACGAACACCGGCGGCTTCGGCTACATGGGCGACATGCGGTCCCTGGCGCCGAAGAACCTCGTCGGCTCGGTCACCTACAACCTCGTCCCGTACTACACGGCGCTGGTGAACGACGTGGCCAGTGGCAGCACGCAGCCGGGGAAGAAGTACCACTTCGGCCTCGCCCAGGGCGGCGTGGACCTGACCCTCAACCCGGACTACCCCGCCAACGCCCGGCTGACCACGGGGATCAAGGAGATGGAGAAGGTCAAGAAGCAGATCGTGGACGGTACGTTCAAGGTCCCCTACGTGACGGAGGGCTGAATGCCGCCAGAGGGTCTGCTGCTGCGCGGCGCGACGCTGGCCGACGGCTCGCGCGCCGACGTACGCGTCTCCGGCGACCTCATCGCCGAGGTCGCCCCGCCGGGCCGGGCCGCCGCCCGGCCCGGCGAGGCGGTCGCCGACCTCGACGGGCACGTGCTCCTGCCGGCCCCCGCCGAACCGCACGCCCACCTCGACAAGACCCTGACCGCCGACGACGTGCCGGTGCCGAACGCGGACCTGCCGGCCGCCGTCGCCGCCTGGCGGGAGCATCGCGGGACGCTCACGACCGAGGACATCGCACGGCGCGCCCGGCGCGCGGCGCTGCTCGGGCTGTCGTACGGGGTCACGGCGATACGCACCCACGCGGACGTCGGGCCCGGCATCGAGCTCCGCGCCGTCGAGGCGCTGGTGACCGTACGCGGCGAACTGCGCGGCCTCGTCGACATCCAAGTGGTGGCGATGGCCAACTCCTTCACCGGGGAAGGCCGCGAATCCCCTTACAGGCTGCGCGACGCCCTGGCGCTGGGCGCGGACATGCTCGGCGGCGCCCCGCACATCGACGAGGACCCCGCCCGCCACCTGCGGACGGTGATGTCACTGGCCGCCGAACACGGCGTACCCGTCGACCTCCACATGGACGAGCACCTCGGGGAGGCGCTCGACCTGCCCGCCCTCGCCCACCTGGCCGGATCGCCTGGCGCACCGCCCGCGGTGACGGCCAGCCACTGCGTCAGCCTGGGGATGCGGACGCCGACCGTCCAGGAGGAGGTCTCCCGGACGGTCGCCGCAGCGGGTGTCGGCGTGGTGGTCTGTCCACCGACCAACCTTTATCTTCAGGCCCGCGACCTGCAGACGGGCACGCCGCGCGGCATCGCCCCGGTCGGCGAACTGCTCCGCGCCGGGGTACGGGTGGCGGCCGGTGGCGACAACGTCCAGGACCCGTTCAACCCCCTGGGCCGCTGCGACCCCCTCCAGACCGCGCAACTGCTGGTCATGGCCGGCCATCTCACCGTCGACCAGGCGTACCACCTGGTCAGCGACGGTGCCCGGCAGGTCATGGGCCTCCCACCGGCACGCATCGAACCGGGCTCCCGGGCCGAACTCCTCGCCGTCGTCGCCGGTTCCCTCCGCGAAGCCCTCGCCACCACCACCGAGGCCCGCACCGTGATCCGCGGCCCCAGAATCGTCCGGCGCACCCGAGTCCTCCGAGACCCGTAACCCACCCGACCCGAAGCGGGACGGGGTTCAGTCACGGCCTCCCGGCGCGTCGCCGCAGGCACATCGCCTTCGGGCCGCCACCACGTCTACCTCGGCTCTGGCCCCATCGGGAGAAGTCTCCGAACTTGCCTGATGCTGCTGCGTCGGGGGCGTTACCAGTCGCGCCACTTGTCAGTGATCTGGTGGCGGGTCAGGCTGTGGCGTCCTGCGAAGGCGTCGATGTCGATACCGGCCTCGGCGAGCGACCGCTCGATGTATTCGCAGAGCTGTTCGCGTTCGTCGGTCTCATAGACGGCGCCGTCGTAGTCGTCGTTGACCTTGTTGAGCGCGAGCACCACGCGTTCGATGGCGGCGAAGATCTCGTCGTCGGCCGGATCGGTCAGGGCTGCGATCTCGCGCTCGAAGGGCTGAAGGACCTCGTCCGTGCGGACAAGCATGGCTTCCG
This sequence comes from Actinomadura sp. KC216, assembly GCF_004348535.1. Classification (GTDB taxonomy): domain Bacteria; phylum Actinomycetota; class Actinomycetes; order Streptosporangiales; family Streptosporangiaceae; genus Spirillospora. The sequence continues at coordinate 7,375 of NZ_SMJX01000250.1, read as the reverse complement.
GGTAGAGCTCTTGTGCGGACGCGCACTCGGCGTCCAACTCGCCCGAGGCAACCTGCCGGGCTTCTTGGGCGACGTATTGGCGCCAGTTTTCTGTGGGGCGAACGACCATGTGCCGGACCGTAGCGAACCCGTCCGTCATTCCGCCCTGGGGTGGCTACGGCCCACCGCTGCTCGGCCCGCAGAGGCCGACCATGACCCGCGCCTCCAGCTCTTATCGGACCACCCCGTAAACGAGCTTCGCGACGCCATTGGAGTAGGTCGCAGAATCCCGGAGCTTCAGATTCCGCTTGTCCTGATCCTCGCGGCTGAAGATGCTCTTGCCCGCTCCCAGCAGCACGGGCCGCCCTATCGTGGTCGGTCGGGCGGAGCCGGGCGAGCGAGTCCCCCGACGTAGACGCGCGGACGTACCAGCGGCGCGCCGTAACCACAGATGCCGGTCCCTCCCCGTCCCGGACAGCCCGATTGGCCAAGGTCAACGGGTGGGTTACTGGCCCTGGTGGCAGAAGGCGGCCCAGGCGACGACGTCGGCCAGGTGGGGATCGTTCACCTGCTCGGCCAGGTCGGGGTGGAGGTCTTCCAGGGCGCGGCGGTCCTCGTCCAGCATCCAGAGCTGGGCCTGGCGCAGTGCGTCGGCGGGACGTCCGTAACCGTGGTTCAGGAAGTGGTGGAACATCACCATGAGCAGCGCGGTGCGCGCGTCGTGGACCTCCCATCTGGCGCCGACGACCCCGGCGGCGCCCGCGGACAGGAGCGCGGTGGCCAGGGTGAGGGCCTCGTCGTGGTCCACGTCGCTGAGGTCGCTCGTGCAGGCCGCGAGGACGACGAGCCCGCCGGTGCCGTCGATGTCGCGGTCCTCCGCCTGGCGGAGGATCCGGGACACCGGGAGGGGCTCGCCGTCCGCGAGCAGGAGGTGGGAGTCGGCGAGGTCGCCCTGCACCCGTGCGTGGCAGCCCAGGTGGAGCAGCGAGGCGGGCTGCGCACCGCCCGGGAACCGGGCGAGGACCTCCGCGGGAGTCCCGCGGTTGCTCGCCACCTTCTTGGGGCGTCCCGAGTAGGTGGCATCGGGGTAGTAGCGGTTCCTGAGCTCCATCGCCTCCAGGTGCGCCCAGTCCAGCGGGTCTACATCCGGCGCGCCTCGGCTCGGGTCGACCACGAGGACGGGCTCGTCCCGCCACGCGCGGTGCGTGACCCTGACGGCGTTCAGGAACTGGTGCCCGGACGCGGCATAGGAGAAGACCGCGTCCTCGATCGCGTACTTGACGTCTCCGTCCGGGGTCCGGCTGGACGCGGCGTGCCATGGCACCAGCCCCAGCGCCCCGCTGGGAACCAGCACCAGCCGGGGCATCCTGCCGAGCTCCCATTTCGCCACGTAGTCGAGGAGGGGCGAGACACAAGCCGTCCATCCCCAGTCGCAGAGCGCTTCGAGCGCCGTTTCCCATTCACGTTCCGATTGCTTGTCCCGGGTCCGCAGCGCCTTCTGCTGGGCCGCCTCGTATGCGGCGATGGGGGTCGGCGGCCCGGTCGCCAGCCCGGGCAACGGCACCTCGCGGACGTCCCCGTCGGGGCGGACGAGCACGGCCCTGCCCAGGCCGTGCACGCCGGTGGGCAGCAGGTAGACCAGGGCGTCGGCCTCCATCTTCCGCAGCGCGAACGCCAGTGCCGACACTGGCGGCGGCGACAGCAGCCGGGTCGCGCCGGGCGTGCCGGCCAGCGCGTCGAGCACCCTGCGGCGCAGGTCGCCGGGGATCTCCAGGCGGTCGAGGCGGTCCAGGTCGGCCTCCTGGAGGGACGCGCCGTAGACCGGGTTCCAGCCGGGCTCGGCGTCCCGCGCGATCTCGGTCTCCCATTCGGCGGCGAGCGCGGCGTGGCCCGCGTCCCGGAGGAGATCGGGGACCTCGGCGGAGACGGTCGCGGAGTAGAGCACGAGGCCGCGCCCGAGTTCCAGGGCCTCGACGGCCTGCTCGAGCCGCCCGTGGGCGAGGCACCACAGCGCGACCTGCGTCGCGTCGGAGAACACCCGCCTGGCGGCCGCGACGCCGCCGCGCGCACCGGTCTGCAGGAGCACGCCGCCGACCCGCGTCTTCAGCGCCTCCGTGCCGCGTTCGATGGCCTTGCGGACGTCGTGCCGCGCCGGGTCCGCCCGCCGATGGCGGGCCTCCGCGAGGGACATGAGGACGCTCGCCGGGGGACCGGCCGCGTGCGGCGGTGTCCGCCGGCACGACTCCTCGAACCGGTCGATCGCCTCGTTGAGGTCGCCGGGGTTCCCGGTGAGCTGGTTGCGCTCCGCGAGCGCGTAGCCGAGGGCGGACAGCGCCTTGGCGCTCTCGGCGGGCGGCAGGTTCTGCTCGTACACGAAGGGCCGGATGTCGCGGATCGCCTGGTCGAGCTGGTCGAGATCGTGGGTCAGGAGGGCCCGGAAGGTGCGGGCGGTGCCCGCCACGCCGACGAGCGCCACCCTGTGCGGATGGTCTTCGGGCACCTCGTCCGCGGCCGACTCGATGGTCGCGAGGCCGCGAAGGATCTCGGCCTGGTCGTCGCGCAGCACGCCCCGCGCCTTCTGGGCGTTGCCCAGCTGGTGGAGCGCGTGCGGACGCAGCATGTGCCCCTGTGGGAGGCGATCCCGCAGCTCCTCCAGCATCGTGATCGCCTTGCTCAGCATGCCGTCGTCCCGGGACCGGAGACCCTCGTCGATCAGACCCGTGGCGCGTCCCATGGAGATGACCCCGGTCTCGGCGGGGTCGATCGTTTCGGCGGGGTCGATCAGCGACTCGGCGTGTTCGAGGTAGGCCTGCCCGGCGTTCTCCGTCTCGAGGTCGCCTTCGGCCGAACCGCGCCCCGAGAGGACGAGGCCCATGAGACCTTCTATCCCCGCGCGGAGATTCGGGTCTTCGGGCGTCAACTCCAGCGCCCGCTTGAAATGCGGGGCGGCCTCGTCGGTGGCGCGCTTGTAATCACCCGCCTGGAGCGCCCGCATGGTCGTGATCATCCCCAGGAGGGCCTCGGCGGTGGCGAGTTGGTCGGGCGACGCGTCGGGATCCCGCCGCACCTCCTCCGCCGCGGCGGCGATCCGGGCGTCGGGCGCGGCGGTGGGGTCGGAGCGCATCTGCCCGAACAGCACCACGGCCAGGTCGAGCAGGACGTGAGCGCGCATCGGGTGATCCCGGTCGATGGCGTCCAGCAGGCTCAACGCCGATTCCGCGAGGCGGGGAAGGCCGTCGGGGGACGCCTTCTGGATCTCCTGTGCCACGGCCGCCTTCAGCTGCATCACCTGCAGCGGCACGGAAATGGGGTCGCCGGGAGGGAGATCGCCCATCATGGCGGCGAGCCGGCCGGGGGACGGCATCTTGCCGGTGCGCACGTCCGCCATCATCTGGGCCACCGCGGCGACCACGCTCAGCCTGGAACGGTTCGGGTTGTCCTCCGACATGCCGCGGAGCCTCCGCACCATGTCGTCCACCGATGCGTTCATCGGTTCCGAGCCCTCGACGGGATACACCAGCTTCAACATGCTGACGGCCACCGAGAGGCTGTCGCGGTCGGTGGCGTGGAGGGACGGCGAATGCTCGATCCTCTTGTAGAGCTCTGTCGCCTCGGCGATGTCCAGGGGAATCTGGGGATCGGGCGTCTTCTGGACCGTCCGGAGGTGGGACAGCAGGATGTTCATGCTGTCACCGGGCTGGTAGATCTTGCCGCCGACGACTCTCGCGATCAGGGCCCGCGCCAGGAGGAAGCGCTGGGGGTCCAGCACGCCCTTGGGGTCGGGCACGGACACCAGCCTGCGCGCCACGGCGATCGTCTCGTCCAGGTCGGCGCGCGAGCCCGTCCGCACGTGACGCTGGCCGACGGCCGCCATGAGGCGGTGCAGCACGTCGAGGTGCTCCTGCGTCTCCCCGGGGCCGAGCGCGTCCAGCCGCTCCCGCAGCCGGGCGATCGCGTCGTCGTCTCCGCCGTTCGTGCCGCCACCGGACATGGCGCCCCCTCACGAATTGCTTGATCATTCCAAAGTTGGAATGCATTGTTTGGAATCGGCGAGAATATCCCCGCACGATGCCGCGGCCGATCGCCGAGTACGCTAACATCCTTTCTGATATCGGCACAATGCACAGTTGATTGAGGAAAAGAATTCAGCGGCCGGACGGGTGTGCGGCCGATTCGATTGGTATTCGCCGGTGACCGCAGGGGCAGGGGGATAGCGGCTCAATGGCGCTCTTCGACGCGATCGACGCCTTGGTCGAACATTGGTCGGACGTCAGGCTCCGCATGAGCGACCGCGCCTGGAACCGGCTCACCCGTCTCGTCGATGAGATGACGACCGGATCGCAGGATCCAGGTGATCTCGCCGACCTCGCGGCGGAAGTGGCGAACCTGCTCGCCCGTGAGCTGGACGCCGACCATCCCGTCCGGCGGGCCCGGGCGCGGACCGGCACCCGGTTCGGCAGCGGCGCCGCCCGGCCCTGGCCCGACCTCGTCCGGCGGCTGGAGCTGCGGATGGCGCCGGGCGCCCCCGCCGCGCCCGCCCCCGAAGAGGAATGGCTGCTCTCGGCCGACTCCCTCGGCCGGGACGACATCGCCCACCACGGCCACGGTCCGCCTGATCCCGACCTGATACTCCTCGACCGGCCCGACGGCGGGGTCCAGTTCCCCGCCTTCCAGTTCGGCGCGGACGGCCGGCCGATCCCGCTGGTCCTGCGGATCAACCGGCTCCTGGACGTCCAGGACGACCCGTGGGGCGTGGCCGACTGGTGGCTCGGGCCCAACACCTGGCTCGACGCCGCGCCCGCCGACCTCCTCGGCCGCGCCGACGACCGGGAACTGCTGTCCGCCGCCCATGCCGTCTCCGCGGAGCTGTGACGATGGCGGCCACCCTTCCCCCCGACGACTGCGCGGGCGTCCCCCGGGCCATCACCCACCCCGCGGGAACGCTGCTGTGGCGCGTGCACGAATCGGCCCGTCCCGCCGGCCAGTTCAATCCCACCGTCCAGGACCGCCATTTCGGCGGCGGCAGATTCGACGCCACCAAAGACGATGTCTACCCCTATCTCTATGTCGCCTCCAGCCGGACGACGGCATTGGCCGAGACCCTTCTGCGCGGGCTGCCGTTCACCAACGGCCGCCCTCGCACACTTCAGCGCGCGAAGATCAAAGACAAGCGGCTGTCCGCGCTGGAACTCCGGACCGACATCCGGCTGCTGGCCCTCACCCGCACCGTCGACCTGGCCCGGATATGCCAGGACGACGACTGGCTGATCCGGGCCCAGGAGAGCGACTACGGAAAGACCCGCCGCTGGGCGCATTGGATCCGGGCCCGGTCGTCCTGGGCGCAGGGCATCATCTGGACGTCGCATCGCGATGCGCCCGAATGCTCGATCATCCTGTTCGGTGACCGCTGCCCGGCGGATGCCGTTCGCCCGGTCCCGGCGTCCGCCGTGCCCCTCGACGACGCCGACGGCGCGCGGTTCCTCAACGACCAGCTGAAGCCCTACGGCGTGCAGGTGCGGCCGCCGAGCCTCCGGCACTCCCCGGCCGGCCGGGGCCGATGATGTTCGGCCGGAGGCGTGCGGCGCCGTGGAGGCGGGCCAGGGCCGCTGACTCTCAGGACCCCGAAAGCGTGCTCGGGTTGCTGCGGCCCGTCCCGCCGCCGGAGTTCGTCCGCTGCCCGGTCATGGACGAGCGGGTGGATTCCGGTGGCGCGGGCCTGCTGGTCTCCGCCCCGGCTCCGGCCGCCGCGTCCCGGAGCCCGCGCCCGCCGCGATGGACGGCCGCCCTACCGCGGTTCGCCTCGCGCCCCTTCCGGCGCCGCCCCCTGGACCGCTCCGCCGTCCAGGCCCGCACAGCCCGGCACGACGCGTCCCGGCACGACGCCGCCCGGCGAGACGCGGACCGGCATGACCGGACGACGCACGACCCGCAAGGCACGACGACCAGCACAGCGTGACAAGGAGCAGGCGATGGCTGAGCCGACCTCCGGCGGCCGACGGCCGCATGCCGCCCCGTCCGGCGACGACCCGAGGCCCCGGATCCGCTCGCCGCTGATCTGGTTCTCCGGGGCCGACCCCGAGGTCCTCGCGATGACCCCGGGAGACCGCGCGCGGTACACCGGGATGGGCAGCGCGGTCCTCTTCACCGCCTCGCTCGGCGGGCTGTCCATGTACATCGCGATGCGCATGACGCTGGGCCTCCCGATCGCCGCCTGCGTGCTGATCGCGATCGGCTGGTTCCTCGGCATCGCGGGCTTCGACCGCTGGATCGTCAGCTCGATGGACAAGCCGGCGCGGACCGACGACATCGACGACTGGGACGCTCCGGCCGGGGGCCGCAGCCCCTACCTGTTCGCCCTGCCCCGGCTGGGCCTCGCCCTCCTCATCGGCCTGGTGATCTCGACCCCGCTCACCCTGCAGATATTCGCCTCGGAGATCCGCGCGGAGATCAACAAGATCCACCAGCAGGAGTGGGACGACTACGTCAGGAAGCAGCAGACCGGCACCACCGGAAAGCGGATCACCGAGCTGAGGGCGCAGCAGGCGCGGCTACAGGAGATCGTCAACAGCGGCGGGCGCAGCGGCGATCCCGCGGTGAGCCATCCCGACGTGCTCGCCTACGACAAGCAGCTGACGGACCTGCGGCAGAAGCTCGACGTCCTCGCGCAGAAGGGCGCCTGCGAGCAGGAGGGCGTGAACCGCGGCACGGACTGCCGGGGAACGTCCGGAAGGGCGGGCTGCGGTGCGCGCTGCGAGGAGTACCGGCGCGCCGCCGAGCGCATCCGCTCCCAGATCCGGTCGGTCGAGCGGCAGCGTACGGCGCTGGTCGAACGGCTCAGGTCCCAGGCCGCCGACAGCGTCGAGACCCGGCTCGCCCAGGCCCGCGCGGAGCTCACGAAGGTCGACGCGGAACTCGACCGGCTCCAGGGCGCGCAGACCACGCTCGCCGCCAGGGAGAAGGCCGACAACGAGGCCAACACCGGCCTGCTGATCCGCATGGAGGCGCTCGACCGGGCCACCGAGGGACACGGGACGCTGGCGACCACCCGGCTGGTGCTCTTCCTCTTCTTCACCGCGATCGAGTGCCTGCCCGTGATCGTCAAGCTGCTGATGGGCGACGGCGCCTACGAGAACCTCGTCCGCGAGCGGAAGAAGCAGGACGAGATCCGCGGCAGGCGCGAACTGCTCGCCCGCCGCCGTGTCGACGCCCAGCAGTACGAGGACGAGGTCTACTACGGCGAACGGCTTCGCGCGTTCCGCCGGTCCGCCATCGACGATCTCGTCGTGGAGACCGGCACCCTGGAGACCGACGTCGCCCGGCGCAGGCTCCACCGGTGGCACCGCGACCAGACCGGCGATCTCCCGCACGCACCCCCGCCGGGGACACCTTCCTGGCC
>NZ_SMJX01000024.1 GCF_004348535.1 Actinomadura sp. KC216 | reverse complement strand
GCACCCCCACCCAGACCCCCGCCCCGCCGAGCGCGGCGGTCAGGCCGAGCGCGATGAGGACGCACACGCCCGAGACGGTCATCCCGAGGATCATTCCGAGCGGCGGTCTGCCCGGAATCCGCCCTTCGAGCACCGCCTTGGGGTCCACATGCGTCATGTGGCGAAAGCGTAACGGCCGGTACGGGCGAGTGGAGAAGCGCCCGCCGCCGGGAGCGCCGGAGGGAGCGGCGCCGGAGAGGCGCCTAGGACAGGATCGGGTCGACGGCCACGGCCGTGAACAGCAGCGCCAGGTAGACGTTCGACAGGTGGAAGAACCGCATCGGCCGGAGGTGGACGCCGCTCACCCCGGCCCGCACGGCGCGCAGCAGCCGGTGGCCCTCGGCGAGGAACACCAGCCCGAGGACGACGGCGACGGCGCCGTACACCGGCCCCATCCCGGCGACCGGCCACAGCAGCAGCGAGCACGCCACGGTGGCGTAGGTGTAGACGAGGCTCTCGGTGACGACGCGGCGCTCGGTCGCGACGACCGGCAGCATGGGGACCTTGGCGACCGCGTAGTCGTCGCGGTAGCGCATCGCGAGCGTCCAGGTGTGCGGCGGCGTCCAGAGGAACACGACGCCGAACAGGACGAACGGCGTCCAGGCGACGCCGCCGGTGACCGCCGCCCACCCGATGAGGACGGGCATGCACCCGGCGATGCCGCCCCACACGACGTTCTGCGACGTCCGCCGCTTGAGCAGCAGCGAGTACACGAAGACGTAGAACAGGATCGCGAACAGCGACCCGGCGGCGGCGACCGGGTTGACGGCGACCAGGAACCCGGCCGTGGACAGCGCGGCGAGCCCGACGCCGAAGATCAGCGCGCGGGCGGGGGTGACCTGGTGGCGGGCCAGCGGGCGGCGCCGGGTGCGGCGCATCTTGGCGTCGATGTCGCGGTCGATGTAGCAGTTGATCGCGTTGGCGGCGCCGGCGGACATGGTGCCGAACGCCAGCGTCAGCAGCACGGTGGACAGCTCCGGGACGCCGCCGGACGCCAGGAACATCACCGGGATGGTGGTGATCAGGAGCAGCTCGATCACCCGCGGCTTCGTCAGCGCCACGTAGGCGCGCACGCTCGCGCCGAACGTCCGCCGGGCGGCCGGGGCCGGGTCGAGAGCCGGTTCTGCGGTCACCGGCACGAGCGGGGCCATGGGCGCCCCCTGCGCCCGCCCGCCGGCTTCGTCGAGGTCGATCTCGTCCTCGACGCCGCGCTTGTTACTGAGCACCGTCACAATCGGGTCCACGTCCAACTAGGGATGAGAAAGTCGCGTACCACCTCGGCGGCGCCCCCGCGTTCCGGGCCGGCCTCGGCTGGATGCAACTTCCGGCTTCTTCCTGCCGCGGCCGCTGTCGTCAACCGCGCAATCACTGTAGTGCGCCCCCTCCGGGGGTCACGCACCGGGTCGCCTGATCACGCCTGCCTGGCCCCAGCGCGTGTTAGGCGCCGGTACGTCCGGGCAGGGGTGCTTGGCGATAGGCTCGCGAAGGGCGAGTCATGATCTTCGCCGGTCACGGACGGGGCGTCGCACGGGGCCGGCGGGAAGAGGCGCCGCACCGCCGGACGTTACCGCCCTTAGGGACGGGCACGCGCGGGCGGCGCACACAGCACATCCGTACACCGGTTCGAGAGGAGCCCGGCGTTCCGTGAGCAGGGCAGACAGCACGTTTGAGTGGTCCGACCAAGACCGGCGGGCGGTGGACGCGGTCCGCGCCCTGGCGATGGACGCGGTCGAGGAGGCGGGCTCCGGCCACCCGGGGACGGCGATGAGCCTCGCGCCCGCCGCCTACCTCCTCTTCCAGCGCTTCCTCCGGCACGACCCGACGGACCCGCACTGGCCCGGACGGGACAGGTTCGTGTTGTCCTGCGGCCACTCCAGCCTGACCCTCTACATCCAGCTGTACCTGTCGGGCTACCCGATGACGCTGGACGACCTGAAGTCCCTGCGCAAGTGGGGCAGCCTCACCCCCGGCCACCCGGAGTTCGGGCACACCGCGGGCGTGGAGACGACGACGGGCCCGCTGGGGCAGGGCATCGCGAACGCGGTCGGGATGGCGATGGCGGCGCGCCGCGAGCGCGGCCTGTTCGACCCGGACGCACCGCAGGGCGAGTCGCCGTTCGACCACACGGTCTGGGCGTTCGCGTCCGACGGCGACGTGCAGGAGGGCATCAGCCACGAGGCGAGCGCGCTCGCCGCGCACCAGCGGCTGGGGAACCTGGTCCTGCTGTGGGACGACAACCGCATCTCGATCGAGGACGACACCGCGATCGCGATGTCGGAGGACGTCCGGGCCCGGTACGCCGCGTACGGCTGGGACGTCCACCACGTCGACTGGACGGAGAACGGCGACTACGAGGAGAACGTCGCCGCGCTGGCCGCCGCGTTCGCCGCGGCGAAGGCGGAGACGTCCCGGCCGTCGTTCATCGCGCTGCGGACGATCATCGGCTGGCCCGCGCCGAACAAGAAGAACACCGGCAAGGCGCACGGCTCGGCGCTCGGCGCGGACGAGGTCGCGGCGACCAAGCGCATCCTCGGCCTGGACCCGGCGGAGACGTTCCACGTCGCCGACGACGTCCTGGCGCACGCCCGGGGCGTGTGCGAGCGGGGCCGCGCCGCCCACGCCGAGTGGAACACGACGTTCGAGGCGTGGCGGTCGGCGAACCCGGAGCGGGCCGCCGAGTACGACCGGATCGCGGCCCGCGCGCTGCCCTCCGACTGGGAGGCGGCCGTGCCGGGCTTCGAGGCCGGGAAGGACATCGCGACCCGCGCCGCGTCCGGGCAGATCCTCGCCGCGCTGGCGCCGGTGCTGCCGGAGCTGTGGGGCGGCTCCGCCGACCTCGCCGACAGCAACAACACGACGATGAAGGGCGAGCCGTCGTTCATCCCCGAGGAGTTCCAGACCAAGGAGTTCCCCGGCGGCCGCTACGGCCGGACTCTGCACTTCGGCGTCCGCGAGCACGCGATGGCCGCGATCTGCAACGGCATCGCGCTGCACGGCGGCACCCGCCCCTACGGCGGCACGTTCCTGGTCTTCAGCGACTACATGCGCCCGGCGGTGCGGCTGGCGGCGCTGATGAAGCTGCCGGTCACGTTCGTGTGGACGCACGACTCGATCGGGCTCGGCGAGGACGGCCCGACGCACCAGCCCGTCGAGCACCTGTGGGCGCTGCGGGCGATCCCGGGCCTGGACGTCGTCCGTCCCGGCGACGCCAACGAGACCGCGGTGGCGTGGCGGACGATCCTCGGGCACACCGACCGCCCGGCGGGGCTCGCGCTGACGCGGCAGAAGCTGCCGACGTTCGACCGGGGCGGCGAGCTGGCGTCCGCCGAGGGCACCGCGAAGGGCGGCTACGTGCTCGCGGACGCCGACGGCGGGCGGCCCGACGTGATCATCATCGCGACCGGCAGCGAGGTGCAGCTCGCGCTGGAGGCGCGCGACGCGCTGCAGGCGGAGGGCACCCCGACCCGCGTCGTGTCGATGCCGTGCGTGGAGTGGTTCGAGGCGCAGACCGACGCCTACCGGCAGGAGGTCCTGCCGCCCGGCGTGCGCGCCCGCGTCTCGGTCGAGGCTGGGGTCGCGCTCGGCTGGCGCACCTTCATCGGCGACGCCGGCGAGGCGGTGAGCCTGGAGCACTTCGGCGCGTCCGCCGACTACAAGACGCTGTTCCTGCAGTTCGGCATCACCTCCGAGCGGGTCGTCGCGGCGGCCAAGGCCAGCCTGATCAGGGCGGGCGTCAGGCACGCCGGGCGCGGCGAGACCACCGGCAACTAGGGAGAGAGACGATGAGCGACATCCTGAAGGCGCTCTCGGACGAGGGCGTGTCGATCTGGCTGGACGACATCAGCCGCGACCGGCTCAAGTCGGGCAACCTGGCCGGGCTGGTCAAGGACCGGAACGTCGTCGGGGTCACGTCCAACCCGACGATCTTCGCCAAGGCGCTGAGCAAGGGCACGGCCTACGACGACCAGGTCCGCGACCTGGCGGTGCTCGGCATGGACGTCGAGGAGGCGTCCCGCGCGATCATCACCCGCGACATCCGCTGGGGCTGCGACGTGCTGCGCCCGGTGTACGACCGGACGGACGGCCTCGACGGCCGCGTGTCGATCGAGGTCGACCCGCGCCTGGCCCGCGACACCCGCGCGACGGTCGCCGAGGCGCGGGTGCTGTGGTGGCTGGTGGACCGGCCCAACCTGTTCATCAAGATCCCGGCGACGGAGGCGGGCCTGCCCGCGATCACGGCGACGCTGGCGCAGGGCATCAGCGTGAACGTGACGCTGATCTTCTCGCTGGAGCGCTACGGCAAGGTCATCGACGCGTTCTTCGCGGGCCTGGAGCAGGCCCGGGAGAACGGCCACGACCTGTCGAAGATCGCGTCTGTGGCGTCGTTCTTCGTCAGCCGGGTCGACACCGAGATCGACAAGCGGCTGAAGAAGATCGGCACGGACGAGGCGAAGGCGCTGGAGTCCAAGGCGGGCATCGCCAACGCGCGGCTCGCGTACGCGCTGTACGAGGAGAGGTTCGGCACCGGCCGGTGGAAGGCGCTGAAGGACGCGGGGGCGCGGCCGCAGCGCCCGCTGTGGGCCTCGACCGGCGTGAAGGACCCCGACCTCGCCGACACGCTGTACGTGGACGAGCTCGTCGCGCCCGGCACGGTCAACACGATGCCGGAGGCGACGCTGGAGGCGGTGGCCGACCACGGGCAGCTGCGCGGCGACACCGTCCGCGGCACCTACGACGACGCCCGCGCGCACATGGCGGCGCTGAAGGACGCCGGGGTCGACTACGACGACGTCGTGAGGGTGCTCGAAGAGGAGGGCGTCGAGAAGTTCGCGGCCTCCTGGAAGGAGCTGCTCGACTCCATCACCGGCGAGCTGGAAGCCAAGAGGGCCGGCGCGTGACCTCGGTGGTGACCGCCGGGGGGATCTCGGTCACCATCCGCGGCGCGGTCGTCGACGAGAGCGAGACGGTCCTGGACCGTCTCGTCTCCGACGGCGTCCCGGGCTCGCTGACGTCCGGGAACGCCAACCTGTGGGGGCCCGACGCGGCCCCGCTCGCCGCCCGCAGGCTCGGCTGGCTGGACCTGCCGGAGACCTCGCGGTCGCTGGCGGCGCGGCTGGCCGACCCGGCCGCCGAGGCCCGCGAGGCCGGTCTCGACCGGGTGGTCCTGCTGGGCGCGGGCGGTTCCGCGCTCGCCGCCGACGCGATGTTCCGCACCGCGGGCGGCTCCGGGGGGACGGAGCTGATCGTCCTGGACACCTCCGACCCGCACGAGGTGTCGGGCGTGCTGTCCGGGGACCTCGATCGGACGCTCGTCGTCGTGGGCGAGGGCGTCGAGGCGGAGGCGCTGCGGCGGGTCTTCGGGCGGGCGTTCGCCGAGGCCGGGCTGGGCGGCGCCGAGCTGGCCCGCCGGTTCGTGGTCGTGGCGGAGGAGGGCTCCGAGCTCGAATACGCCGCCCAGGACGCGGGGCATCACATCGTCCACGCGGAAGGCGACGTCGACGCGCGTTTCGGTGCGCTCGGCGCGCGGGGCCTCGTGGCCGCCGCGCTCGCCGGGGTGGACGTGACCGTCCTGCTGGACGAGGCGTCCCGGCTCGCGCGGGCGCTCCGGCAGCCGTACGACAACCCGGCGCTGGCGCTGGGCGCGGCGCTCGCCGCGTCGGCTCTCGGCGCCCGCGACAAGCTGGTGATCGCCGACCACGGCTCGGGCCTCGACGGCTTCGCCGCGTGGGCGGAGCAGCTCGTCGGCGGGGCGATGGGCAAGGACGGCAAGGGCCTGCTGCCGGTCGTGGTGGAGAGCGTCGACGCTCCGGGCTTCGAGCTGTCCGACGACCTGCGCCGCGTGATCCTGGGCCGCCGCCCGGACGAGCCCGGTCCGGGACGCGAGGCGGGCGTGAGCGTCGCCGGTCCGCTCGGCGCGCAGTTCCTGCTGTGGGAGTACGCGGTCGCGGTGGCGTGCCGGGTCATCGGCGTGGACCCGTTCGCCGAGCCGGACGTCGCCCAGTCGGCCGAGAGCACGGCGGCGCTGCTGCGCTCCGAGGAGGGCGCGGCGCCCACGGTGGTGGCGCGCCCGCCGGAACTGGTGGCGGGCGCGGTGGAGGTCCACGCCCCCGAGGGCGTGCTGCGCGGCGCGCAGACCTTGACCGAGGCCCTCGACGCGGTTCTGGAGGACGTCCCGGACGGCGGCTACCTCGCCGCGGTCGCCTACCTGGACCGGGCCGGGGACGCGGCGGCGGCCGGGCTCCGGCCGCTGCTGGCCGCGCGGGGCGCGAAGGTGCGGCGGCGCCCGGCGCCCGTCACGTTCGGGTGGGGCCCTCGCGCGCTGCACACCGCTGGCCAGTACCACAAGGGCGGCCCGCCGAACGGCGCGTTCCTGCAGCTCACCGGGGCCGTCACCGGCGACGTCCCGGTCCCCGGCCGGCCCTACAGCCTCGGGGAGCTGCAGCTCGCGCAGGCGTTCGGGGACCTGCGGGTCATCCGGTCGCTCGGCCGTCCCGCCGTCCGGCTCCATCTGCGCGACCGCGCGGAGGGCCTCGCGCAGCTCGCGGAGGCGCTCGCCTGACCGGTCGGCCTTACTCCGGCCTGACCCTGCCGCCGGTCCGGGCGCCGCCGCCAAGAAGATCGATGGAGAAGGTCGCGAATGCCCTTTCTCTCCTGAAACGATGGGGGGAGGGAGGGTGCAGTGTCCGGATTCGACGTACTGACGCGCGGCGACGTGCTGGACTCGGCGCTGCAGGCGAGGGACTACCTCGTGAGCTGCGGCGTCCCCGGCGCGCTGGCCGCGAAGGACCCGCGGCTGTGGGGCCGGCGCGCGGTGGACCACAGCCGCCTCGGCTGGCTCGACCTGCCGTTCGCCTCCCGCGGGCTGCTGAACCAGGTCGACGGCCTGGTGTCGGAGGCGCGCTACTCGGGTCTCGACCACATCGTGCTGATCGGCGTCGGCGCGGAGAGCCTCGCCGCGCAGGCGATCATGGAGGCGCACGCGCCGCCCGGCGCCGCCGACCGGGACGCGAACGGGACGGGCCGCCCGGCGGGCGAGCTGACCGTCCTGGACGGCGGCGACACCGCCGCGCTCGCGTTCGCGCTGGAGCGCCTCGACCGGACGCTGGTCGTGCTGGCCAGCAAGGCGGGCGTGTCGCTCGAAGGCGACGCCTACCGCCGGATCTTCGCCGCCGCGTTCCGCGAGCGGGGCCTGTCCGAGCGGGAGATCGCGAGCCGGTTCCTCGTCATCACCGACCACGGCAGCCCGCTGCACGACTTCGCCCGCCAGTGCGGCTACCGGATCGGCCTGACCGACCCGTACCTGCCCGGGCACTACGGGGCGCTGTCGGCGTACGGGCTGGTCCCGGCCGTGCTCGCGGGCGCCGACGCGGAGCGGCTGCTGGAGGAGGCGGCGTCGCTGGTGCCCTCGCTCGGCAAGGACGAGGACAACCCGGGCCTGCTGCTCGGCGCGATCCTCGGCGGCTGCGCGCAGCAGGCGCAGGGCGGCGTCGCCCGCGACAAGGTGCTGCTGCGCGAGCCCGGCGGGACGGGCGCGCTGAGCGCCTGGATCTCCCAGCTCCTCGCCGTCGGCACCGCCAAGCGCGGCAAGGGCGTGCTGGCGCTGGAGGCGCTCGGCGGGCGCGGCGCGTTCCCCGACGTGCACGGCGTGTCGATCAACCCGCGGTCGGCGGCCGACGAGGAGTCCGACACCTCGGTGTGGGCGCCGCTCGGCGCGCAGTTCCTGATGTGGGAGTACGCGACGGCGGTCGCCGGGTGGCTGCTCGGTGTGAACCCGTTCGAGGCGGGCGGCACGGTCGTCCAGGAGGCGGAGGACGACGCCGCGGCGCTGCTGCGCACGGCGGGCGACGGGCCGCCGTCCGGGGAGCGTCCGGTGTACGTCGAGGACGGCATCGAGGTGCACGCCGACTTCCCGTGGCCGCCGGGCGCCGAGCTGCAGACCGTCCTCGGCGGGCTGGTCGCGTCGGTGCCGTCCGACGGCTACCTGTCGGTCATGACGTACCTGGGCGACTTCTCCGGGCGGTATCTGGCGCCGTCGCTGGCGCGCGCGTCCGGGCGTCCCGTCGCCTACGGGCCGGGGCCCGGCTACCCGCACGCCACCGGGCCGGTGCACAAGGACGGCCGCGGCAACGGCGCGTTCCTCATTATCACCGGCGACCCGGCGCCGGGCGACACGCTCGCCACGCAGCCCGTCCCCGGCCGCCCCTACAGCCTCGCGAAGCTGCAGATCGCGCGGGCGCTCGGCGAGCTGCGGGCGCTGCGCAGGCGGCGGCTCCCGGTGATCCGGCTGCATCTGCAGGACCCGGTGGACGGCGCGGGCAGGCTCACCGAGGCGGTGCGGGCGGTGGCCGGAGCGCGCAGGCCGTGAGCTTCACCGGCGTCGTCTCGGGAGAGACGGCCATCACCGCCCGGGGGCCCCTCCGGGCGGCCGCCGAGCGGGTCCTGGGCAGGCTCTGGATCGACGAGGTGCCCGTCCGGCTCGCCTCGGAGGACCCGGCGCTGTGGCCGTCCGCCCGGACCGCCGGGGCGGAGGGCCGCGCGCTGTGCTGGCCGAGCCAGCCGGGCCCGGGACGCGCCGCGCTCGGCCGCGCCGAGGAGCTGCGCGGGGGCGCCCGCGCGGACGGGCTGACCGAGGTCGTGCTGCTCGGGCACGGCGCCCCCGCCCGCGCCGCCGAGCTGATCGTCGCGGCGCACCGGCTCGCGGCGGACGACGCGGACGGCGACCCGGGCCTCCCGATCGTGCCGCTCACCGTCCTCGACGGGCCGGAGCCCGGCCCGCTGCTGCGCCTCGCCGACGACCCGGAGCGGCTCGGCCGTGCGCTGATCGTCGTGACGGGCGACGACCCCGCCTCCGACGCGCTCCGCCAGGTCCTGGAGGGGCTGCTGAGGGACGGCCTGGGCCTGCCGCCCGCCGAGGCCGCGCGGCGGTTCGTCACGGTCGCCGAGCCGCGCGCCGCGGCCGCCAAGCACGCCGCCGAGGCGGGCCATCCGCTGATCGAGGCGCCCGCCCCGACCGCGTTCGGCGCCCTGTCCCCCTACGCGCTGGTGCCCGCCGCCCTCGCGGGCGCGGACGTGCCCGCGCTGCTCGACGGCGCCACCGCCGTCCTGCCGTCGCTCACCCGGCCGGAGAACAACCCGGGCCTGGTCCTCGGCGCGATCCTCGGCGGCGCGGTCCGCGCCGGGCGCCGCACGGCCGTGCTCGGCGGCTACCCGGCGGCGCTGCCGGGCCTCGCGCGGTGGGTCGCGCTGCTGCTGGAGGAGACGGCGGGCGGGCGGCTGACGCCGGTCGTCCAGGACGGCGGGCTCCCCCTGCGGCCCGCCGACGACCTGTTCCTCGTGACATTCGACGGCCGCCCCCGCCAGGACGACGCCACCGTCACCGGCCCGCTCGCCGCCCAGCTCGTCGTGTGGGAGTACGCGGCGGCCGTCGCCGCCTACCTGATGGAGCTGGACCCCCTCGCGCCGCGGCACGGCGCGGCGCCGCTGTCGCTCGACGACGGGGCCGGCGCGCCGCTGCTCACCGACGGCGCCCCCGGCCGGGCCGTGGAGGCGTTCACGACCGTCCCGGAGCTGATGGCCGCGCCGGACCTGCCCGCGCTGATGGGCGCGCTCGCCGCCCGGATCGGCGCCGGGGAGCATCTCGCGATCGTCGCCTACCTGGACCCGGACGAGGCGGACGGGCAGGGCGCGCAGGTGCGCCGCCTCGCCGCGCTGCTCGCCGCCCGGTCCCGCCGCCCGGTGACCGTCGACTGGGACGCGGGCCACCCCGCGATCTGGAATGATCACCGTGACGGGGGCGTATACCTGATGGTGACCGGGAACGTCGTCCGCGACGTGCCGGTCCCCGGCCGCCACCACCGGCTCGGCATGCTGCAGCTCGCGCGGGCGCTCGGCGACGCCCGCGACGCGCGCGCCGCCGGCCGCCCGGTGGTGCGGCTGCACCTGCAGGACCGCCGGGCGGGGCTCGCCCGGCTCCTCGGCTCCGCCAGAGAAGGGGACTGAGCGCGCAGTGCGAGCACCGACGAAGGGGACCACGTGACCGACCCACTGATCAGCCCGGCCAACCCGCTCCGCGACCCCCGGGACAAGCGCCTCCCGCGCGTGGCCGGACCGTGCGTGCTCGTGCTGTTCGGCGTCACCGGCGACCTGTCGCGCAAGAAGCTGCTCCCGGCGATCTACGACCTGGCGAACCGCGGGCTGCTGCCGCCGGGCTTCTCCCTCGTCGGCTTCGCCCGCCGCGACTGGGAGCACGAGGACTTCCGCCAGATCGCGCACGACTCCATCAAGGCCCACGCCCGCACCCCGTTCCGCGAGGACGTCTGGACGCACCTGTCGGAGGGCATGCACTTCGTCCCCGGCACGTTCGACGACCCGGGCGCGTTCGACGCGCTGTCGATGGCCGTCAAGGAGCTGGACGAGAGCCGCGGCACGGGCGGCAACTACGCGTTCTACCTGTCGATCCCGCCGAAGTTCTTCCCTGTGGTCGTCGAGCAGCTGCGGCGCAGCGGCCTCGCCGAGCGCCGGGACGGGTCATGGCGGCGGGTCGTCATCGAGAAGCCGTTCGGCCGCGACCTGAAGACGGCCGTCGAGCTGAACGACACCGTGCACCGCGTCTTCCCCGAGGAGTCGATCTTCCGGATCGACCACTACCTCGGCAAGGAGACCGTGCAGAACATCCTGGCGCTGCGGTTCGCCAACTCGATGTTCGAGCCGATCTGGAACCGCTCGTTCGTCGACCACGTGCAGATCACGATGGCCGAGGACATCGGCATCGGCGGCCGGGCCGGGTACTACGACGGGATCGGCGCGGCCCGCGACGTCATCCAGAACCACCTGCTGCAGCTGCTGGCGCTGACGGCGATGGAGGAGCCGACGTCGTTCAGCGCGGAGGCCGTCCGGGCGGAGAAGGCGAAGATCCTGTCGTCGGTGCGGGTGCCGGGCGACCTGGAGGCGTCCACGGCGCGCGGGCAGTACGCGGCGGGCTGGCAGGGCGGCGTGAACGTCCGCGGCTACCTGGAGGAGGAGGGCATCCCCGCCGACTCCCGCACCGAGACCTACGCCGCGGTCAAGCTGGAGATCGACAACCGGCGCTGGGCGGGCGTCCCGTTCTACCTGCGCACCGGCAAGCGGCTCAGCCGCCGGGTGACGGAGGTGGCGATGGTGTTCCAGCAGGCGCCGCACCTGCCGTTCTCGGAGACCGACACCGAGGAGCTCGGCCAGAACGCCCTGGTCATGCGGGTGCAGCCGGACGAGGGCATCACGGTCAGGTTCGGGTCGAAGGTGCCCGGCACCTCGATGGAGATCCGCGACGTCAACATGGACTTCGCGTACGGGGAGTCGTTCACCGAGACCTCGCCGGAGGCGTACGAGCGGCTGCTGCTGGACGTCCTGATCGGCGACCCGCCGCTGTTCCCGCGCCAGGAGGAGGTCGAGCTGTCCTGGCGGATCCTCGACCCGATCGAGGAGTTCTGGGCCGGCCGGGGCGGCCTCGACCAGTACAAGTCCGGCGGCTACGGGCCCGACAGCGCCGACGAGCTGATGGCGCGCGACGGCCGCACGTGGCGGCGGCTCTAGAGCCGGGACCGCTCCACAGACGCGAACGGCCTTAGACGAACGAACGGGGCGTTAGATGAACATCGACCTCACGGGGACCACGACCCGGCAGATCCAGGACGCGCTGACGCAGAGCCGGCACCTGATGGGCGGGCCCGCCGTCGGCATGGTCCTCACGCTGATCATCGTGACCGACGAGTCCGCGCAGTACGACGCGGTGCGCGCGGCGACGGAGGCGGCGCGCGAGCATCCGTGCCGGGTGCTGACGGTGATCTCCCGCGATCCGCGCGGCGGCTCGTCCCGCCTCGACGCCGAGATCCGCATGGGCGAGACCGGGCCCGGCGAGACGGTCCTGCTGCGCATGTACGGGCCGCTGGCCGAGCACGCCGACTCGGTGGTGGTGCCGCTGCTGATGCCCGACACCCCGGTGGTGACGTGGTGGCCGGGCGGGAAGGTGCCGAAGGTCCCGGCGAAGGACCCGCTGGGCCGGCTGGCGCAGCGGCGGGTGACCGACTCCTACGCGGCCCGCGACCGGCTCGGCACCCTCGCGCAGCTCGCGGGCGGGTACCGGCCGGGCGACACCGACTTCACCTGGACGCGGCTGACGAACTGGCGGTCGCTGCTGGCCGCCGCGCTCGACCAGGACCACGACGAGATCGTGTCCGGCGAGGTGTCGGCGGAGCCGGACAGCCCGAGCGCGGAGCTGCTGGCGGCGTGGCTGTCGATCCGGCTCGGCGTCCCGATGGACCGGGCGGTGTCGGAGGGCCCGGGCATCACCGGCGTCCGGCTGGTGACGACCGGCGGCGACATCATGATCCACCGCCCGGACGGGCGGGTCGCGACGCTGTGCCGTCCCGGCCAGCCCGACCGGCAGGTGGCGCTGATGCGCCGCCCGATGTCGGACCTGCTGGCCGAGGAGCTGCGGCGGCTCGACCCCGACGAGGTGTACCGCGAGGCGGCGGCCCGGTTCGCCAAGGACCTCGCGGGCGGGACGACGGAGGAGGGCACCGCGAGCGACCCGCTGTCGGCGACGGCGGACGCGGCGCGGACCGGGCCCGCCAAGGAGGAGGCCGAGGAGCAGGGCCGCGACCACGCGGAGGGCTCGTGATCCCCCTGTCGGTCCTGCTGCACCGCGACCAGGACGTGCTCGCCGAGGCGGTGGCGGCCAGGCTGGTGACGCGGCTCGTCGACGCGCAGGCGGCGCGCGGCACGGCGTCGGTCGTGCTGACCGGCGGCGGCGTCGGCACGGCGGTGCTCGCCGCGCTGGCCGCGTCCGGCGCCCGCGACGCGGTCGACTGGGGCCGCGTGGACGTGTGGTGGGGCGACGAGCGGTTCCGGCCCGCCGGTGACCCGGAGCGCAACGAGACCGGCGCCCGCGCGGCGCTGCTCGACCACGTCCCGGTCGATCCGGCGCGGGTGCACCCGATGCCCGCGGCGGACGGCCCTGACGGCGACGACCCCGAGGTCGCCGCCGAGCGCTACGCCGCCGAGCTGCGCGCCGCCGCCCGTCCCGGGGAGGCCGTGCCGCCGTTCGACGTGCTGATGCTCGGCGTCGGCCCGGATGCGCACGTCGCGTCGCTGTTCCCGGAGATGCCCGCGCTGCGCGACGGGCGTCCGGTGGTGGCGGTGCGGGACGCGCCGAAGCCGCCGCCGATCCGGATCTCGCTGACGCTCCCGTCGCTGCAGGCGGCGGAGGAGGTGTGGCTGCTGGCGGCGGGCGGGTCGAAGGCCGAGGCCGTCCGGCTCGGGCTGACGGAGCCATCGCCCGTCCGGGCGCCGGTCGCCGGGGCGCGGGGCCGGCAGGGCACGCTGTTCTTCCTGGACAGGGCCGCCGCCGCCCGCCTCCCGCACGGCGCGGAGGGACTGGCGTCCCCGTGACCCTTGCCGGGCCTTGACCGCGACCAGGCGAAACCGGACCATTCTCCTAGCTTTCGCATGGCTCGCGTAAAACCGTGCATACCCTGACAAAGGGACGCAGTCGAGCGCGAGGAGGGCTCTGTGCTGAAGGGCCGGACCGGAACGGCGATCGCGGCGATCGCGGGGGCGGCGGCCATCGCCGTGGCCGGCTGCTCGTCCGGAGGTGACGGCGGCGACGGCGGCGGCAAGGCGGCCGAGGACGCCGTGAAGCTCGCCATCACGCCCGCGACCGGCACCCAGCAGGTCGAACCCGACAAGCCCGTCACCGTCACCGCCGACAACGGCAGGCTGACGAACATCACCCTCACCTACGGCAAGAAGAACGCCAAGGCCGAGGGGAAGCTCGCCGCCGACGGCTCGTCGTGGAAGTCGTCGTGGACGCTGCGCCCGTCCACGACGTACACGGTGACCGCGAAGGGCACCGGCGAGGGCGGCAAGGAGGCGACGGCGACGTCCACGTTCACGACGCTGACGCCGCAGAAGAAGCTGGAGAGCGGCATGTCGCCCCTCGACGGCGAGACGGTCGGCGTCGGAATGCCGGTGCAGCTGCTGCTGTCCAGGCCGGTGAGCACGAAGGCCGGGAAGATCGCCGTGGAGAAGGCCCTTGAGGTCAGGGCGTCCGAGCCGGTGGAGGGCGCCTGGCACTGGGTCAGCGACAAGGAGGTCGACTTCCGGCCCCGCGAGTACTGGGCGCCCGGGCAGAAGGTGAAGGTCATCGCGCACCTGGCGGGGCTGAAGGCCGGCGAGGGCATGTACGGCATGAAGGACCGCAGCGTGTCCTTCACCGTCGGGCCGAAGCACATCACCACCATCGACGCGAAGAAGCACCGCGCGACGGTCACCGACGGCGGCCGGACGGTCCGGTCGATGAAGGTCAGCCTCGGCAAGCCGGGCCACGAGAGCTACAGCGGCACGATGATCGTCCAGGAGAAGGCGGGCCGGATCGTCATGGACTCGGCGACCACCGGCAACCCCGGCGAGTACCGGATCAAGACGAACTGGAACGTCCGGCTGACCTACAGCGGGACGTTCGTGCACTCGGCGCCGTGGTCGACCGACTCCCAGGGCAACGACAACGTCAGCCACGGCTGCGTGAACGCCTCCCCCTCGGACGCCAAGTTCTTCTACGACTTCTCCCAGCGCGGCGACATCGTGAAGGTGACCGGCACGTCGCGGCAGTTGCGGTTCGGCAACGGCCCGACGCCGTGGGCGAAGTCCTGGCAGGACTGGCTGGCGGGTTCCGCGACGGGCGAGCCCGTCAGGTCCGCGCCGCTGGGGTGACCCGAGGCGCGTCCTTTCCGGACGTGTGGGCACACTGGGTGCCATGCAGAAGCTCTCGCTGGACGCACAGGTACGGGACCACTTGAAGCGCGCCGCGGACGGCTCCACCGGACGCAGCGCCGCGACCGTCTACGGCGGGCACGAGCACGTCCTGCGGCAGACGCTGATCGCGCTGACGGCGGGCACGGTGCTGGCGGAGCACGAGAACCCGGGCGAGGCGACGGTCATGGTCCTGCACGGCCGGGTGCGGATGGCGAGCGGCGAGCACTTCTGGGACGGGATCTCCGGCGACCTGCTCATCGTCCCGGACGCGCGGCACAGCCTGGAGGCCCTGGAGGACGCCGCCGTCCTCCTCACCGTCGCCAAAACCGGCTGAGGTCAGGCCGTCCGCAGGAGGGCGACGGCCTGGCCCTCCCGCCCCGATACCAAAGTCGATGGGGGCGGCGACCTGCGGCCACTGCCGCGCCGCCCGCCGGCGGCTAGCGTGGTGGCGTGATTCTCCGCAGGTCCGCGCGCGAGTGGAGCCGGGACGTCGCCGTCGCGGCGGCCGCCCTGATGATCGGGCTGCTGGTGCTGGCGGGCTCCCGGGAGGACTACCCGGCGCCGCCCGGCTGGATCCACGACGTGCGGGAGGCCGTGCTCGGCGGCGCCGGCATCCTGGTGCTGGTGCTGTTCCGGCGCCGGTGGCCGGTCTGGGTCTCGCTGTTCCTGACGTTCTACGAGATCACCAACTCCGTCTCGTGGGGCGCCACGGCGATGAGCCTGTTCAGCGTCGCCGTGCACCGCCGCTGGCTGCCCGCCGTGGCGCTCACCGCCCTGAACTCGGCGATCGTCATGGGCCTGTTCCAGTTGACGGAGTCGATGTCGAGCCAGCGGGAGCGCTGGGAGGCGTCTCTGGTGTTCGTGTTCGGCTACGCGGTGCTGGCCGCCGCCGGGATGCTCGTCCGGTCGCGCCGGCAGCTGATCGAGTCGCTGCACGAGCGGGCCCGCTCCCTGGAGGAGGAGCAGCGGCTGCGGGTCGAGGAGGCGCGGCTGCTGGAGCGCGAGCGGATCGCGCGCGAGATGCACGACGTGCTCGCGCACCGGATCTCGCTGCTGGCCGTGCACGCGGGGGCGCTGGAGTTCCGCCCCGACACGCCCGCCGAGCAGCGCGAGGCGGCCGGGATCATCCGGCAGAGCGCCTACGAGGCGATGGAGGACCTGCGCGAGGTCATCGGCGTGCTGCGGCGCGACACGCCCGGCGCCGAACCGGAACGGCCGCAGCCGACGCTCGCGGACGTGTCCGGGCTCGTCCAGGAGTCGCAGCGGGCCGGAGGGCGGGTCACGCTGGAGGACAACGTCCCCGACCCCGGGCGCGTCCCGTCGCGCGTGGGGCGGCACGCGTACCGGATCGTCCAGGAGGGGCTGACGAACGCCCGCAAGCACGCGCCGGGCGCCGCCGTCCGCGTCACCCTCGACGCCGGGGCCGACCTGGACATCGAGGTCGTCAACACCGTCCCGCCCGCTCCGCCCGGGCCGCCCGGGCTCGCCATGCCGGGCGCGGGCGCGGGGCTCGTCGGCCTCGCCGAGCGGGTGGCGCTGCTCGGCGGCACCCTGGAGCACGGCCGCACCGGCGACGGCCGGTTCCGGCTCCACGCCCGCCTCCCGCTCTAGATCCGAATGCCACGGCCCGGGCTGGGAAGGTCACGGTCATGGCAGCGAACTCCTCTGACCGGCCCGTTCTCGAAGAACTCGACCGCGCCGAGTGCCTGCGGCTCATCGCCGGAGGCTCGGTCGGCCGCGTCGCGTTCGACGACGGCGAGGGGCCCACGGTCGTCCCCGTGAACTACACCATGGACGGCGACGCGGTGATCTTCCGCACGTCCGCCGGGGGGCGCCTGAACCGGAGCCTGCTGACGGCCGTGCCCGGCGGGGAGGTCCGGGCGGCGTTCGAGGTCGACCGGTTCGACGAGGCGAACCGCGAGGGGTGGAGCGTGCTGCTGCGCGGCGGCGCGCACCCCCTGTCGGACGAGGAGGTCGAGCGGGCCGCGCTCGTCGAGCCGTGGCCCGGCGGGGAGCGCGACGCGTGGTTCCGGCTGCCGGCGCGGGAGCTCAGCGGACGGCGCGTGCACCGGCCCTGATGAGGCGCCGGGGGCCATAGGGTGGCGGGATGGACTCCCCTCCCATCCGCGTCCTGATCGTGGACGACGACGCGCTCGTCCGGGCCGGCCTGTCGATGATGCTGTCCAACGACGCCGGGCTGGACGTGGTGGGGGACGTCGCCGACGGCGCCGAGGTGGTCGCCGCCGTCAACCAGCACCGGCCCGACGTCGTCCTGATGGACATCCGGATGCCCCGGCTGGACGGCCTCGCCGCGACCGAGCTGCTGCGCGCCCGCCGCGACCCGCCGGAGATCATCATCCTGACGACGTTCGACACCGACGACCACATCATGCGGGCGATGCGGGCGGGCGCGAGCGGGTTCCTGCTGAAGCACACCCCGCCGCCGGAGATCGTCCGGGCGATCCGGCAGGTCGCGGCGGGCGAGCCGATGATGTCGCCGGGCGTGCTGCGCAAGATGATGTCCTATGTCGCGGGCTCCGGCGCCGACCCGCGCCAGGCCCGCGCCCGGGAGCTGCTGGAGCGGCTGAGCGACGGCGAGCGGGCCGTCGCCGCCCTCGTCGGGCGGGGCCGGACCAACAGCGAGATCGGCGCGGAGCTGTCGCTCAGCGTCGCGACCGTGAAGGCGTACGTGTCGCGGCTGCTGACGAAGCTGGAGCTGAACAACCGGGTGCAGATCGCGCTGCTCGTCCACGACGCCGACCTCGACGACTAGTCCTCGGGTCCCGCGCCGCGCGGCGCGAGCAGGACGTCCGGCAGCAGCAGCGCCGCGGCGAGCCCCACCGCGAGGAGGGGCAGCCCGGCCAGGAACAGGTCGGAGAAGGCGGCGGCGAACGCCTCGGCGACGCCGTCCCGCACCGGCCCGGGCAGCGTGTCCAGGACCTCGGGACGGACGGCGTCGCGGAACGCGGGGACGCTCCCATCCGGGACCCGGCGCCCGATCTCCTCGGCGAACCGGGACGACACGATCGCGCCGAACACCGCCGTCCCGGCCGCGGTGCCGAGCATCCTCGTCGCGAAGACCCCGGAGCTCGCCGCGCCGAGATCGCGGCGCGGCGCGGCGTTCTGCGCGATGAGCACGACGACCTGCTGCGACAGCCCCGCCCCGAACCCGAGGATCGCCATGAAGCCGCAGGCGGTGAGCAGGCCGGTGCCGGTGTCCATGGTCGCCGGCAGCGCGACGCCGAGCGCGCTGAGCGCCATGCTCGCGGCGGGCAGCCGGTGGTAGCGGCCGGTCCGGGCGATGTACCGTCCGGCGCCCATGGACGCGGCCAGCAGGCCGATCATCATCGGCAACAGCAGCAGCCCGGACTCCGTCGCCCCCGCTCCCCAGACGACCTGGAAGAACATCGGCAGGTAGATCGCGAGCCCGAACCCGGTCGCGCCGCCCACGGCCGCGACGGCGCAGGCCACCGCGAACGACCGGTCGCGGAACAGGCGCGGCGGGATCACCGGTTCGGCGGCCGTCCGCTCGGCGAGGAGCCACAGGGCGAACAGCGCCGCCGAGCCCGCCGCCAGCGCGAGGACGACCGGCGCGTCCCACGCGTACCGCGTCCCGGCCCAGCTGGTGAACAGCGTGAAGCAGGTGACCGCCGCCCCGAGCAGGACGATGCCCGCGTAGTCCACCCGCGGCCTGCCCTCGGGCTTCGGCAGCCGCAGGAACAGCACGGTCGTGGCGATGGCGGCGAGGCCGAGCGGCAGGTTGACGTAGAACACCCACCGCCAGGACGCGTGGTCGGTGAGGAACCCGCCGGTCAGCGGCCCGGCGATGCTCGACACCGCGAAGATCAGCGCCGAGTACCCCTGGTACTTCGCGCGCTCCCTCGGCTCGAACAGGTCGCCGGTCAGCGCGAACATCGAGCTCATCAGGCAGCCCCCGGCGGCGCCCTGCACCGCGCGGAACGCGATCAGCCAGTCCATGGACGGCGCCGCCCCGCACGCCGCCGACCCGGCCAGGAACCCCACCAGGCCAGCCAGCAGGACGGGGCGGCGCCCGAACAGGTCGCCGAGCCGTCCCGACAGCGGCACGGTGACGCCGGCGGCCAGCACGTACGCGGTCGACACCCAGGCCATCCGGCCGAGCCCGCCGAGGTCTCCGACGATCGCGGGCAGCGCGGTGCCGAGGACCGTCGCGTCCAGCGAGGACATGAGACCGGCGAGCATCAGCCCGCCGAACACCATCAGGCGGTGCCGGGGCGGCATCGTCACAACCATATGCACTCCTCATTCACATGTCTAAAACATTTAAATGCTAAGCGCATGCATATGAGCTGCGCAACCTAGCTAGACTGGTCCGCATGAGCGAGGAGGCACTGGACGCCGTCGAACGGAGCATGGTCAAGCTGCGGCGCGGCATGTCGCGACAGCGGCTCGGCAGGGCGGCCATCCGGGACCACAACCTCCCCGTGGACGTCCAGGTCCTGCACGTCGTGGACGTCATCGACGAGGGCCCCGACGACGCGGGCCAGGAGATGAGCGTCGGCCTGGTCGCCGCCCGCCTCGGCGTCGACGCCTCGCGCGGCAGCCGCATCGTCGCCGAGGCCGTCAAATCCGGCTACGTCCGCCGCGTCGCGTCCCAGGAGGACGGGCGCCGCATCCACCTGGAGCTCACCGCCGAGGGCCGCGCCGTCGTGGAGGCCACCCGCCGCACCCGCCTGGAGCACTTCGCCAAGGCCATGAGCGGCTGGACGGACGCAGAGCGCACCGAGTTCGCCCGCCTCCTGGCCCGCTTCGTCCACGGCTACGACGGCTGAACACGGGCCCCGCCACCGGCTAGGCTCCGCGTGTGGACGAGGCCGAACTCCTGACCAGGGCGCGCGCCGGAGACGAGGCGGCGTTCGACGTCCTGGCCGACCGGTACCGGGGCGAGCTGAGGGCGCACTGCTACCGCATGCTCGGCTCCCTGCAGGACGCCGAGGACGGCCTCCAGGAGTCGCTGCTCGCCGCCTGGCGCGGCCTCCCCGGCTTCCAGGGACGCAGCTCGCTGCGCACCTGGCTGTACCGGGTCAGCACCAACGCGTGCCTGCGGCTCGCCTCGAAGCGTCCGCGGCGCGTCCTGTCCCCCGACCACGGGCCGCCGCGCGGTGACGTCCACGACCTCGGCGAGCCGGTCACCGGCCCGGTCTTCCTGGAGCCGTGGCCGGACGACGTCGCCGCCGGCGAGCCCGGCCCGGAGGCGTCGTTCGCGCTCCGCGAGAGCGTTGAGCTGGCGTTCGTCGCCGCGCTGCAGCACCTGCCCGCGACGCAGCGCGCGGTGCTGATCCTGCGCGAGGTGCTGGAGTTCTCCGCCGCGGAGGTGGCCTCGTTCCTCGACCTCACACCGGCCGCCGTGAACAGCGCCCTGCAGCGCGCGCGGAAGGCCGTCCGGGAGCGGGTGCCGGGGCCGAGCCAGCAGACCGAGCTGGCCGCGCTCGGCACGGACGGGCGGCGCGAGCTGATCGACGCCTTCGTCACCGCCTGGGAGCGCGCCGACGTGGACGCCCTGGTCGCCCTGCTCGCCGACGACGTCCGGTTCACGATGCCGCCGCTGCCCGCCTGGTTCGACGGCCGCGACGACGTCGCCCGGTTCCTCGCCGAGCGGGTCTTCGAGACGCCCTGGCGCCTCGTCCCCCTCCGGGTGAACGGGCAGCCCGGGTTCGCCTGCTACCAGCGGGGCCCGGACGGCCGCTTCCGCACGGGCGCGATCAACGTCCTCAGCCTCCGCGACGGCCGGATCACCCGGATCTCCGCCTTCCTCGACCCCGCGCTGTACCCGCTGTTCGGCCTTCCGGAAGAAGTGCCGTCCTGACCGATGAATCCGCGGCGCGCCGTGTCTCTCCCCCTGTGAAACGCCCGAACCACAAGGAGAAACCGATGCGCAAGCTCATCGTCACCAACATCGTCTCGCTGGACGGCTACTACGAGGGCCCCGGCAACGACGTCATGGCCCTCCCCTTCCACGAGTCCTTCAGCGAATACAACGCCGAACGCCTCCGCGCCGCCGACACGCTCCTGCTGGGGCGCAGCAGCTACGAGGGCTTCAAGAGCTACTGGCCGCGCATCGCCGACGACGCCTCCCAGCCGCCCGTCGAGCGCGAGATATCCCGGCTCAACGACGCCATCGACAAGGTCGTCGTCTCCGACACGCTCACCCCGGCCCGGACGGCGCCCTGGCACAACACCGAGATCGTCCGGCGCGCCGACGCGCACGCCCGGATCGCCGAGCTCAAGAAGGCCGAGGGCAGGGAGATCCTGATGTTCGGCAGCCACACGCTGTGGAACGACCTGCTGTCCGCCGGCCTGGTCGACGAGCTGCACCTCATGATCGGCCCGGCGTTCCTCGGCGCGGGGACGCCGGTGTTCGGGGGCCGCGGGCCCGTCCCGCTCCGCCTCCTGGAGGCCCGCCCGCTCCCCGGCGAGCACCTCGTCCTCACCCGCCACGCCCCGGCCTGACCGGCGCCGGGCGCTCAGTCGAGCCGGCGCCTCAGCAGGCAGAACTCGTTGCCCTCGGGGTCGGCGAGGACGACCCAGCTCTCCTCGCCGGCCTGCCCCACGTCGGCGTGCCGTGCCCCGATGGACAGCAGCCGCTCCAGCTCGGCGTCCTGGTCGCGGTTGGTCGGGTTGACGTCGATGTGCAGCGGCAGCTTGCCGAGCCTGGGATCGTCGCTTCGGCTGAGGACGATCGTCGGCTGGAGCCCGCCGAACCCCTCCTCCGGGCCGATCTCGACGTCGCCGTCCTCCCGGTGCAGCACCACGAAGCCCAGCGCCTCGCACCAGAACGCCGCCAGCGCCTCCGGGTCGCGGCAGTCGAGCACCAGCTCGCTGATCCGACACGCCACCACCGGCTCCCCTCGTCAAGATCGACAGTACGCGTGCACCCTAACAGCGCGCGCCGCGCACCCCGGGGACGTCGGTGGCCCCGGCTAGGGTCGGGGCCCATGGATCTGGAGCTTGGCGGACGGAAGGCGCTGGTCACGGCGAGCAGCGGCGGAATCGGCGCGGCGGTGGCGGTGCGGCTGGCGGCCGAGGGATGCGCGGTGCTCGTGCACGGCCGGGACGCGGACCGCGCGGAGGCGGCCGCCGGGCGGGTGCGGTCGGCGGGCGGTACGGCGGAGGTCGTCCTCGGCGACCTCACCGACGACGCCGCGGCGGACGACGTCGCCGGGCGGGCCGCCGCCTGGGGCGTGGACGTGCTGGTCAACAACGCCGGCCCCGTCGCCGAGCACGACTGGGACGACGCCGGCCCGGGGGCGTGGCTGGCGGCGTGGAACGGCAACGTGATGTCGGCCGTCCGCGTGATCCGGGCCGTGCTGCCGGGCATGCGCGAGCGCGGCTGGGGGCGGGTCGTCAACCTGGGCAGCCGGGCGGCGACCACTCCCCTGCCCAACCTGGTCGAGTACTCGGCGGCCAAGGCGGCGGTCGTCAACCTGACCACGAGCCTGGCCCGGCATCTCGCGGGCACGGGCATCACCGCCAACACCGTCAGCCCGGGAGTGATCGTCACCGAGGGGATGCGCAGGATGTTCGAGGACGGCGCCGCCCGGCGCGGCCGGCCGCGAACCTGGGACGAGCTGGAGCCGGAGGTGACGGCCGAGTACGCGCCCAACCCGACCGGCCGGCTCGGCACCGCCGACGACATCGCCGCCACGGTGGCGTTCCTGGCCAGCCCGCTCGCCGGCTACATCAACGGGATCGACCTCCGCGTGGACGGCGGCCTCGTCCCGGTCCCCTGACCTCGACGAGTGGGCATGTGCCCACTAAGGTGGGCGGATGCCCACTCAGCCTCCGGAGCAAGCGCGCGCGAACGAGCCCCATCGGCACCGGCAGATGGCGGAGTCGTTCGGCGCCGACGCCGAGCGCTACGACCGCGCCCGCCCCCGCTACCCCGTCGAGCTGATCGAGCGGATCGTCGCCGCCGCGCCCGGCCCGGACGTCCTCGACGTCGGCTGCGGCACCGGGATCGCCGCCCGCCAGCTCCGGGCCGCCGGCGCCGAGGTCCTCGGGGTCGAGCCCGACGCGCGCATGGCCGATCTGGCGCGCCGGCGCGGGGTCGAGTCCGAGGTCGCGACGTTCGAGGACTGGGACCCGGCCGGCCGGGAGTTCGACGCGGTCGTCGCCGCCCAGGCATGGCACTGGATCGACCCTGACGCCGGGGCCGCCAAGGCGGCGCGGGTCCTGCGGCCCGGCGGCCTGCTGTCGGTGTTCTGGAACGCGCAGCAGCTTCCGCCCGAGGTCGCGGAGGCCCTCGCCGCGGTCTGCCGGCGCGTGATCCCCGACTCGCCGATCGACTTCGGCGCGCTCACGAGGTCCGCCGTGGACGTCTACACGCCCGGGCTCGACAAGGCCGCCGCCGGGATGCGCCGGGCGGGCGCGTTCGGCGAGCCGGAGCGGTGGCGCTTCGGCTGGGAGCGGCCCTGCACCCGCGACGAGTGGCTGGACCAGCTGCCGACCTTCGGCGCCTTCACCCGGCTCCCGCCGGACCGGCTCGCGGAGGTGCGCGACGGCGTCGCGCCCGCCCTCGACCGGCTCGGCGGCGGCTTCACCCTGGGCTACACCACCCTGGCGATCACCGCGGCCAGGCGCGGCTGACCAGGCGTCCTGGACGATGATGGACGCGTGACCACGCGATACCCGCACCGGACAGGACAGACCATGAAGCATCTCGGCATCCTCGCCCACAGCATGGAAGGCGCCGCGCTGTGCCTGCGCGCGTTCTGCCAGGAGGGATTCCGGGAGCTGGGCCCGGACGACCATCCGGACGTGACCCTCGACCTCATCGCCCTGGCGCGGAGCATGCCCGCGTGGGACGCCGGAGACCACGACCCGATCCGCGCGACGCTGGCCGAGAGCGTGCGGCGGCTCGCGGCGGCGGGCGCCGACTTCTTCGTCTGCCCGGACAACACCGCGCACATGGCGCTCGAACGTCCCGGCCCCGATCTGCCGCTGCCCGGCCTGCACATCGCGCAGGTCGTCGCCGACCAGGCCGCCCGGGACGGGCGGACCCGCGTCGGCGTCCTCGGCACCCGCTACACCATGGACGGCCCCCTCTACCCCCGCGAGCTGGCGGCGCGCGGCATCGCCGCCGAGGTCCCGGACGCCGCCGACCGGGACACCGTGCACCGGATCATCTTCGCGGAGCTGGTCAACGGCGTCTTCACCGACGAGTCCCGCCGCGCGTACGCGGACGTCGTCAAGCGGCTCGCCGAACGCGGCTGCGACGCCGTCGCCCTGGTGTGCACGGAGATCCCGCTGCTGGTCACGCCCGATGTGTCACCGCTGCCGACGCTCGACTCCACGCGGCTGCTCGCCCGCGCCGCCTTCGAGGTGGCCACCGGGGCCCGCCCCTTCCCGGCGTGGCGCGGCGGCCCCGCCGACGCTTCGCCCGGCGGCGAAACGACCCGGACCTAGATTCGGGGCGTGGAGAACACGGACCTGGTCATCACGCGGCACGCCGACGTCACCGTCGTCCTGGGCGACCCGCGCTTCGTCGTCCAGCCGGCCGGAAGCGGTGCCCGCCGTCACTCGCTCGCGTGGCTCCGCCAGACGGTGAGCCGGTTCAGCGAGGGCGCGGACCACGAGCGCCGCCGCGCCCTCGTCGTCCGCGCCCTGGACGCCATGTCCCCCGCGGACCTGCGGCTGCGCGCCCGTGACCGGGTCCTCGCGGGCGACGACCCGGAGCGGGCGCCGGTGCTCGCGCTCGGCGGGGCCCTCGGCGTCACCGAGCCCGGGACGCTGGCCCGGGCCGTGCCCGCCGCGGCGTCGGGGTACCTCACCGGGGAGGGCGGGCCCGGAGCTGACAGGGCCGTCGCGGCGCTCGCCCGGCTCCTCGGCCCGGGCCCGGACGAGGAGGTCGCGGGCCGGATCGCGATCCTCATGCAGGCGTGCGAGGCGACGGCGGAACTCGTCCGCAGGACGCTGCCGTACGCGCGCCGCCCCGAGTCGCGCGGCCGCCCGGCCGAGCGGGTGATCGCCGAGACGCTGCGGTTCGACCCGCCCGTGCCCGTGATGCGCCGCGTCGCCGCCACGGACGCCCGGCTCGGCTCCCGCGCGGTCCCGCGCGGGACCGTGCTCGTTCTGGATCTCAGGGCCGCCAACCGCGACCCGGCGGTGTTCGAGGACCCCGACCGTTTCGATCCCGGCCGGCGGGAAGGCCCCCATCTGACGTTCGGCGCGGGCCGGCGGCCGTGCCCCGCCGCCGATCACGCGCCGCACCTGGCCGCCGGCGTCGTCGAGGCGGTCCTGTCCGGGACGGAGGTCCACCGGTGAGCTTCCATGATCTGCACCATGGTGATCGGCCGCTGCTGCTGCCGAACGCGTGGGACTTCGCGAGCGGCGCCGCGCTGGTCAGGGCCGGGTTCCCCGCGATCGGGACGACGAGCCTCGGGGTCGCGGCGGCGGCGGGGAAGCCCGACGCGGCCGGTGACACCCGCGCCGAGACGGTCGCGCTCGCCCGCGTCCTGTCCCGCCTGCCCGTCCCGGTCACCGTCGACATCGAGGGCGGGTTCTCCGCGCGGGCCGCGGACGTCGCGGACCTGGTCGCCGAGCTGGCCACGTTCGGGATCGCCGGGATCAACCTGGAGGACGGCCGCGCCGACGGGACGCTCGCGCCGCTCGACCACCAGACGACCGTGATCGCCGCCGTGAAGCGGGCGGCGCCGCAGGTGTTCCTCAACGCCCGCACCGACACCTTCTGGCTCGGTGCCCCGGACCGGGACGAGACGCTGCGCCGGGCCCGCGCGTTCGCCGCCGCGGGCGCGGACGGGATCTTCGTCCCGGGGATCGCCGACGACGCCGACATCCGCGCCGTCATCGACGCCGCCGGAGTGCCGCTCAACGTGCTGTTCATGCCCGGCAAGACGGAGTACGAGCGGCTGGCGCGGCTCGGCGTCCACCGCGTGAGCACGGGCTCGCTGCTGTTCCGCAAGGCACTGCACGCGACGGTGACCACGGCTCTCGGCATCGCCGGAGAGGGCGGCGAACTCCCGGCGTTCTCCTACGCCGACGTCCAGGAGCTCGTCCAATGACGGGCGGGCGTCAGGGGACGGCGTCGACGATCCGGCGGGACCCGATCCAGCGGGAGCGTTCGGCGGCGTAGTAGGCGGCGCCATCGGGCCCGGCGGGACCGTCCGGGCGGCGGCGCATCCCGAGCTGCAGCGCGATCTCCGCCGACGCCGGGTTCGCCGTGTCGATCTCGGCGGTGACCCGGTGCACGCCGACCACCCCGAACGCGTAGTCGAGGACCGCGCGGGACGCCTCGGCGGCCAGGCCCTGGCCCCAGTGGTCCGGTTCCAGGCTGTAGAGGATCTCCACGTCCACGCCGTGGCCGAGCGGGCCGTCGTGATGGCTGAGCCCCGCCACGCCGATCAGCGGGTCGCCCGCGCCGGGCGCGCGGGCGTCGGTGCCGTCGATCCCGCCGGACCAGCGGGCGGGGCGCAGCGCCCACAGCCCGTAGCCCTCGGTGGCGAAGTCCCGCTCGCTGGAGTCGATGATCTCCGACACCTGGACGGCGGAGATCAGCCGGTCGTGGAAGAGGTGCCGCCGCACGAGCGGGCCCGTCCAGTGCGTCAGCAGCGCGCCGTGGTCCCTCATGGTCACCGGGTGCAGGACGAGCCGCACCGTGCGCAGGACCTCACTCATGCCCGCCCTCCGCGAGGCCGTCGGCGGGCCATTCGGGCGCGGGCTCGCCGTCGGGGACGCCGACCCGGAACACGCGCAGCTGCAGCGCCAGCGCCCGGTAGTACCCGACGAGCGTGACCAGCTCCACGACGGCGGCGCGGCCGAGCGTCGTCGCCGCCTCGGTGAACACGGCGTCGGCGAGGTCGCCGTCCGCGACGAGCTGCCGGGTCGCCTCGTACACGACGCGTTCGCGGACGTCGGCGAGCATCGGCGCGCGGCCCTCGCGCAGCGCGTCCATCTCGCCGTCGGCGAGCCCGGCGCGGCGCCCGATCCGCTCGTGCGCGTACCACTCGAAGTCCGAGCGCAGGTGCGCGGCGACGACCAGCGTCGCGATCTCCCGCTCCCGCTTGGTGAACGCGGTGCGGAATCGCAGCGCGGCGCCGAGGTCCTGCAGCGGCAGCCCGACGGACGGGCTGTAGAGCATCGCGTTGAACGGGCCGAGGAGGCGGCCGGACTCGTCGGCCAGCCCGAACGGCGGTTCCGCGGCCGAAGGGTCCGGGTCGCCGTCCTCCGGAGAGGGGCTCGTGCGGCCGGAGCCGGAGGCGCGCGGGCCGCCGGTCACCGCCTCGTAGACGGCCAGCTGCTCG
This sequence comes from Actinomadura sp. KC216, assembly GCF_004348535.1. GTDB lineage: Bacteria > Actinomycetota > Actinomycetes > Streptosporangiales > Streptosporangiaceae > Spirillospora. The sequence continues at coordinate 19,844 of NZ_SMJX01000024.1, read as the reverse complement.
TCGCTGAGCGTGCCGGGGAGCAGCAGCGGCAGCCGGGTCGCGGCCGGACCGCGCGCAGGTCGATCGTTGACGCGCTCACCGCTCACGGGGTCGATCACTTACCGCACGCTAGGCGGTCGGCCCGGACGGCTCAAGTCCCGTCCGGAATGTGAAACCCCTGCCGCACGATGACGTGGCGGTCGCGTGACACCGGCCTCGCGCCCGGCGTCCGGCCTGGCAGGATGGCCCGGTGAGCGGCATCTACGACGACCCGTGGGCGTATGAGCTGGCGTGCTCGTTCCGCGACGTGCCCGCCGAGGTGGACGCGCTGCTCGGCTGGTGCGCCGAGCACGGCGCGCTGCCCGCGTCGGTGCTGGAGCTGGCCGCCGGGCCGGGCGAGCACGCCCGGGAGTTCGCCCGCCGCGGCGTCGACGCCACGGCGCTCGACCTGAACGCGGAGATGTGCGCGTACGCGGCGCGGGAGGCGGCGCGCGGCGGCGTCGAGGTGACGGTCGTCCACGACGACATGACCCGGTTCGACCTCGGCCGCCGGTTCGACCTCGTCGTGACCATGCTGGACTCGACGTCCCACCTGATGACCCTCGACGCGATGGTCGAGCACCTGCGCCGGGTCGCCGCGCACCTGTCCCCCGGCGGCCTGTACATCGTGGAGATGTCGCATCCGCGCGACCGGCTCACCGACGACCCGACCGTCAGCACGGGCTGGACGGTCGAGCGCGGCGGCGTCCACGCCAGCGTGCGGTGGGGCGAGCCCGGCGACCGGCTCGACCCGGTCACCCAGATCGCCGACGACCACGTCACGATGACCATCACCGGGGACGGCGCCACGCGGGTGCTGCGCGACGTCGTCCCGTACCGGTTCTGGACGGCCACCGAACTCGACGCCGCGATCCGCCTCGCGGGCGGCCTCGACGTCCTGGCCCGGCACGGCGACTTCGGGGTCGGCACTGACGCGGTGGCCCTCACCGACCCCGCCGCCTGGCGGATGATCACGATCCTGCGCGGGGCGTGACCGCCCCGGGCGGCTACGGCGTGGGCGTCCAGCCGGGGATCGGGTAGGACGCGAGCATCTCCCGGACCTCCCCGGCGACCCGCTCCACGACGCTCTCGTCCTGCTTGGTCGCGGCCTGCACGACCTCGTCCATCCACGCCGCGATCTGCGGCATGTGCCGCTCGGTGAGCCCGCGGGTGGTGATCGCGCCGGTGCCGACGCGGAGCCCGGACGGGTCGAACGGCTTGCGCGTGTCGAACGGGACGGCGTTGTAGTTCAGCTCGATCCCGGCCCGGTCGAGGGCCTGCGCGGCGGGCTTGCCCCCGATGCCCTTGTTCGTCAGGTCCATCAGGGTGAGGTGGTTGTCGGTGCCGCCGGAGATCAGGTCGTAGCCGCGCTCCACCAGCGCGGCGGCGAGGGCCCTGGCGTTCGCGACGATCTGGTGCGCGTACGCCGGGAAGTCGGGCTGCGACGCCTCCTTCAGCGCGACCGCGATCGCGGCGGTGGTGTGGTCGTGCGGGCCGCCCTGCAGCCCGGGGAACACGGCCTTGTCGACCGCCTTCGCATGCTCGGCCGTCGACAGGATCATGGCGCCGCGGGGGCCGCGCAGCGTCTTGTGCGTGGTCGTGGTGATCACGTCGGCGTGGCCGACCGGGGACGGGTGCGCGCCGCCCGCGACCAGGCCCGCGATGTGCGCGATGTCGGCGGCCAGCACCGCACCGGTCTCGCGGGCGATCTCGGCGAACGCGGGGAAGTCGATGATCCGCGGGATCGCGGTGCCGCCGCACCAGATGAGCTTCGGCCGCTCCTTCAGCGCCAGGTCGCGGACCTGGTCCATGTCGACGCATCCGGTGTCGGCGCGCACGTCGTAGCGGACGGACCGGAACCACTTGCCGGTCGCCGACACCGACCACCCGTGGGTGAGGTGCCCGCCCATCGGCAGCGACAGGCCCATCACCGGGTCGCCGGGGTCGAGGAACGCCATGTAGACGGCGAGGTTGGCGGGCGACCCCGAGTACGGCTGGACGTTGGCGTGCTCGGTGCCGAACAGCTCCTTCGCGCGCTCGATCGCCACCGTCTCGATCGGGTCGACGAACTGCTGGCCCTCGTAGTACCGCCTGCCCGCGTACCCCTCGGAGTACTTGTTGGTCAGGACGGTCCCGGAGGCCTCCAGGACGGCGGGCGAGACGTAGTTCTCCGAGGCGATAAGCCGGAGCTTCTCGTACTGGCGACGTGCCTCGTCCTCGACCAGCCCGGCGATCTCGGGGTCCTGGTCGTGCAGATGGGGAACGGCCGGTTGATGCATGGGATGCCTCCGCGCTGTCCGCGCCAGGGCTCCGGGCACCCCGGCGGATGGGGACCCGTACACCCAGGCGCGCGGTGTGCGGACTACTTCGCTCCCCGGTGGTCGACTCCACCTTGACTGCGCCAGTCGCGTGACGCCATCATACCGAGCCGCTCACCGTCCGCGCGGGGTTCCGCGCCGGACCGGCGTTTTCAGCGGCGGCGGGCCTCCAGGCCGGCCAGGACGCAGTCGAGCGCGAACGCGAACCGCCGTTCCGGCTCGCGCGCCGCGCCGATCTCCGCGCCGTTCCCGGGCGGAAGGCGCATGGCCCGGCCCCCCTTGGCGGGGGCCGGGCCATGCGGTGGTCTGTGCGCGGGCCGTCAGCGGCTCGCGGACTCCAGGGCCTGCTTCACGGCGGCGCGCTTCTGGCGGAGCTTGGCCAGCGCCTCTTCGAGGATGGCCTCGCCGTCCTCGTCGCTGCGGCGCTCCTTCACGTACGCCAGGTGCGTCTTGTACGGCTCGGTCTTCGGCGGGGCCGGCGGGTTGTCCGAGTCCTGCCCGGCGGGGAACCCGCAGCGCGGGCAGTCCCAGGTCTCGGGGACCGCGACGTCCGTCGCGAAGCTGGGGCGGGTCTCGTGCCGGTTGGCGCAGTAGAAGGTCACCCATACGCGGGGGGCGGCGTCGCCGCGTTCCGCCTCTCCCATCGGACCGGCCCCGACACGGCTGCCCCGAATCGCGTTGCCACTACCCACGGAGTACTCCTCGCTTGGTCTTCCGCCGCCGCCCGTGACCTCCTGGGACGGCGCGGCGCTCGCATTGGTCGGAACGGGTTGCTCAGGCGTCGCCCTTGAAAAGGAGCCCGAGGGCGACGATCGAGGCGAACCAGATGACGCCGACGGCGATCGTCAGCCGGTCGAGGTTACGCTCGACCACGGACGACCCGCCCAGGGACGACGAGATGCCGCCGCCGAACATGTCGGACAGTCCGCCGCCCTTGCCCTTGTGCATGAGGACGAGGACGACCATCAGCAGGCTCGTGACGATGAGCACGATGGAAGATGCGATGATCACGATTCTTCAGCGCCTTGTCTGTAGTTCAGGACGGTCTGTAGTTCAGACGGTGGGTCCGGCCGTGCGGTTTACCCGTCAGCTACGAAGGGTACGACGAACATCCCGCTGGTTCGGCAAGAACCCCCGGTTCACGCGGAATTGATCAGGTTGATCAGGTGGGAAGATCCCGGTACCGGCAGATTTTGACGAATTCTCCCGGGTCCAGGCTGGCACCACCGACCAAGGCGCCGTCCACGTCGGGCTGCGCCATCAGCTTGGCGATGTTGCCGCCCTTCACCGAGCCGCCGTACAGGATACGCACCTCGTCGGCCACTCCGCCGTCGTAGAGCTCGGCGAGCCGCGTCCTGATGGCCGCGCAGACCTCCTGCGCGTCCTGCGGGGTGGCGACCTCGCCGGTGCCGATCGCCCAGACCGGCTCGTAGGCGATCACGGTGCGCCGCACCTGCTCTGCGGTGATCTTCTCCAGGCCGCCGTCGAGCTGCTCGATGACGTGCGCGACGTGCCCGCCGGCCTTGCGGACCTCCAGGCCCTCCCCGACGCAGAGGATCGGGGTGAGGTCGGCCGACAGCGCGGCCTTGGCCTTGGCGTTGACGAGCGCGTCGTCCTCGGCGTGGTACTGGCGGCGCTCGGAGTGCCCGACGAGCGCGTAGGTGCAGCGCAGCTTGGCGAGCATCGCCGCGGAGATGTCGCCGGTGTAGGCGCCGGAGGCGTGCGGCGAGACGTCCTGCGCGCCGTACTCGATCGGGTACTTGTCGGCGTCGATGAGCGTCTGCACCGAGCGGATCGCGGTGAACGGCGGGATCACGGCGACGTCGACGGCCGCGTAGTCGGCGTCCTTGAGCGCGAACGCCATCTTCTGGACGAGCGCGATCGCCTCGAGGTGGTTGTTGTTCATCTTCCAGTTGCCCGCCATCAGCGGCTTGCGGGCGTCGGGCTTGCCGGAAGAGGGAGTCGCGGGGGCCATCGGTCAGTCCTCCAGGGCCTGCAGGCCGGGCAGCGTCTTGCCTTCGAGGTATTCGAGGCTCGCGCCGCCGCCGGTCGAGATGTGGGAGAAGGCGGCCTCGTCGAAGCCGAGCCGCCGGACGGCCGCGGCGGAGTCGCCGCCGCCGACCACGGTGAACGCGCCGGAGTCGATGAGGCCCTGCGCGACGGCGCGGGTGCCGTTCGCGTACGGCTCCATCTCGAACACGCCCATGGGGCCGTTCCAGAAGATCGTGCGGGCGTCGGCGAGGCGCGCGGCGAACAGCTTGCCGGACTCGGGGCCGATGTCCAGGCCGAGCCGGTCGGACGGGATCGCGCCGGCGGGCACGGCGTCATGGTCGGCGTCGGCGGAGAAGGCCGTCGCGGCGACGATGTCGACCGGGAGCACGAACTCGACGCCGGTGTCTTCGGCGCGCAGCAGGTACTCGCGGACGGTGCCGAGCTGGTCCTCTTCGAGGAGGCTCCTGCCGACCTCGTGGCCCTGGGCCTTGAGGAACGTGAAGACCATGCCGCCGCCGACGAGGATGCGGTCGGCCTTGCCGAGCAGGTTGTCGATCACGCCGAGCTTGTCGGACACCTTGGAGCCGCCGAGGGCCACCGCGTAGGGGCGCTCGACGTCCTCGGTGAGCCGCTTCAGCACCTCGACCTCGGCGACGATCAGCCCGCCGGCGGCGTGCGGGAGCCGCTTCGGCACGTCGAACACCGACGCGTGCCTGCGGTGCACGGCGCCGAACCCGTCCCCGACGTAGAGCTCGGCGAGGGCGGCGAGCCGGTCGGCGAACGCGCCGCGCTCGGCGTCGTCCTTGCTGGTCTCGCCCGGCTCGAAGCGCAGGTTCTCCAGGAGCGCGATGCCGCCGTCGGGGAGGGCGCCGGCGGTGGCGCGGGCGGAGTCGCCGGCGACGTCGGTGGCGAACGCGACGTCCGCGCGGAGCAGCTCGCCGAGCCGCGCGGCGACGGGGGCGAGGGAGAGCCCGGGCCTGACCTCGCCCTTGGGGCGGCCGAGGTGGGCGCAGACGATGACCTTGGCGCCCCTCGTCCGCAGCGCCTCGATCGTCGGCAGGCTCGCCCGGATCCGCCCGTCGTCGGTGATCGCGCCGTCCTCCAGGGGGACGTTCAGATCGGCCCGGACGAGGACGCGGCGGCCTTCCACGTCGAGGTCGTCAATGGTGCGCATCGGGATGCTCATCCTTCCCTGCAGTCCTTCCGTACACGGACACGCCGTGGCCGCGCTGCCGGTCGCGGGCGGCCACGGCGCGAAGGGCTGCGGTTACAGCTGGGAGCCGACGAGCTTGACGAGGTCGACGAGCCGGTTGGAGTAGCCCCACTCGTTGTCGTACCAGCCGACGACCTTGACCTGGTCGCCGATGACCTTGGTCAGCCCGGAGTCGAAGATGCAGGACGCCGGGTCGGTGACGATGTCGCTGGAGACGATCGGGTCCTCGGTGTAGGTGAGGTAGCCCTTCAGCGGGCCCTCCGCGGCGGCGCGGAACGCGTCGTTGACCTCCTCGACCGTGACCTCGCGGGACAGCGTGACGGTCAGGTCGGTGGCGGAGCCGGTCGGCACCGGGACGCGCAGCGCGTAGCCGTCCAGCTTGCCCTGCAGCTCGGGCAGCACCAGGCCGATGGCCTTGGCGGCGCCGGTGGAGGTCGGGACGACGTTCAGCGCGGCGGCGCGGGCGCGGCGCAGGTCCTTGTGGGGGGCGTCCTGGAGGTTCTGGTCCTGCGTGTAGGCGTGGATCGTCGTCATCAGGCCCTTCTCGATGACGAAGCTGTCGTGCAGGACCTTCGCCAGCGGGGCCAGGCAGTTGGTGGTGCAGGACGCGTTGGAGATCACCGTGTGGTTGGCCGGGTCGTACTTGTCGTCGTTGACGCCGAGGACGAGCGTGACGTCCTCGTTCTTCGCCGGCGCGGAGATGATCACCTTCTTGGCGCCGTTGTCGGCGTGCACCTTGGCCTTGGCGGCGTCGGTGAAGAAGCCGGTGGACTCGACGACGACGTCGGCGCCGACGTCGCTCCACTTCAGGTTGGCGGGGTCGCGCTCGGCGAAGGCCTTGATGGCCTTGCCGCCCACGACGATCTCGTCGGTGGTGGCGCGCACCTCCTCGGGGAAGCGGCCGAGGATGCTGTCGTACTTGAGCAGCTGGGCGAGCGTGGCGTTGTCGGTCAGGTCGTTGACCGCCACGATCTCGATGTCGGCGCCGGACGCCTTCACGGCCCGGTAGAAGTTCCGGCCGATCCGGCCGAACCCGTTGATGCCTACGCGGATGGTCACGGAACGGCTCCTCGCACATCTAAGCGCCCGGTGGTCAGCCGGACTGTTCAGCTACGTCTGTTCGGGGTTCTCCCCCAGCCTCGACCCTATCCAATGACCCGCGGGTAGCCGGACACCGGCTGGCCTGGCGGATCCGCGGTTGAGGGCGTTTCGCCGGTCATCAGTAGAATCGCGCTCCATGCGCCCCGCCCGGTTGCTCGTCCTTGCCCTGTGCGGGGTCCTGACCTGCCTTTTCGCGGGCCCGGTCGGGCCCGCGACGGCGGCGGCCGTGGAACGTGCCGATCAGCCGTCCCGCGCCGATCACCTCGCGGCGGCGCTGCGCCGCGACCCCGTGTACGTCACCGACCACGCGCCGCGGTCGCTGCCCCCGGACGCCGCCGCGCGGATCAGGGCGTCCGTCGCCCGGCTCGGGGTGCCCGCCTACGTGGCGGTGACGCCGACCCTCGGCCTCGGGGCGGACCAGCCGCCCGGCGCGCTCACGGTGCTGCTCCGCGACCGGCTGGGCAAGGACGGGATCTACATCGTGGTCGACCCGTCCGGCGGGCACGGGGAGGCCCGGCAGTTCGGCGGCTCCCGGCGGCTTCCGGTGGACGACGCCTGGTGGGCCGCGAAGTTCGAGCTGCCCTATGACGTGAGCGCCGTCGACATGATCGGGCGATTCGTGGACATCGCCCTGTCCGGCCGGGCGAGGGAGCGGCGCGATCACCCGGGCCCGCGGCCGAAGTCGGCGACGCGCAGGGCGCTGGACGCCGACGACAAGGCCGACCGGCGTGCCGACCGGGTCGAGATGGCCGCGTTCGGCGGCGGCGCCGCGCTCGGCGGGCTGCCGCTCCTCGGCCTGCTGGTCGCCCGCCGCGTCCGCCGGGCGAACCGGCGCGAAGGCGGCGGCCGGAGGGGGCGGAAGTGATGCGGGCGGGCGTCGCGGTGCTGCTCACCGTTCTGATCACGGGCGTGGGGCCGGTCGCCGCCGCGGACGATCCGCCGCACGCCCACCAGCGCCTCGACCGGGTCGCCGCCGCGCTGGCGAAGGACCCGCTGTTCGTCGATCCCGACGTCAGCGGCGCCCTCGACAAGGCCGAGCGCGCGCGGGTCCGCCAGGCCGTCCAGACCACGGCGAAGAAGATCGGCACCGCCGTCTACGTCGTCGTGATCCCGAACCCGAACGACTCGGAGTCGCAGGGACGCGACGACGCGTTCCTGTTCGCCCTGCACGACCGGTCGCGCCGGGACGGGCTCTACCTGATGGTCAGTTCGCATGGGCGCCTGGAGTCCGAGGCGTTCCAGGTGCCGCGCGACTACGACTTCTCGCCCCTGGACAAGGACGAACCGGGTTCCTCGCGTCCGGCCGACTACGACCGCCCGTACGAGGGCCTCGCGGAGCGGATCGTGCAGCGGCTGAACGGGTACGCCGTGGCGCCGTCGGCGTCACCGTCCACGCCGCGGCTGTACTCCAGCCCCGATCCGTTCGGGGAGGAGAACAAGCTGACGCCGAGCGACCCCGAGGTCAAGGGCCCGCTCCTCACCGGGCTCCTGCTGGCCGGGCCGCCGGCCGCCGTGCTGCTGTACTGGGCGGGCATCGGCGTTCTCGCGCTGGTGCGCAGGGGACGGCCGGGCGGGGGACGGTCCGGTGCGGGCGAGGTCGAGAAGCATCCCCGGGCGCCGCGGAAGCCGGGCATGCGGTGGCTGCGGCGCACCGCGTCCAAGGAGCTGGGGCGGCTCCGCGACCTGCTCGCCACGGCCGAGGCGGAGCGCGGGCGCGACTTCGCCGTGTCGGCCTACGACGCCGGGCAGATCCTCTACGACGACGCCAAGGACGACGCGGACCGCGCCATCGATCTCGCCGGCGCGATCGTCCTGGCCCGCCGGGGACGCGCCGCGCTGACCCGGAACGTCGCCTCGCCGCCCGTCCCGTGCCTGGTGAACCCGCTGCACGGCGACTCGACGGGCCGCGCGCACGTCCCGAAGCTGGACGGCGACGGCGTCCTGCCGAAACCGTGCCCGCTCTGCGGCGCCTGCCAGGAGCGCGAGCGCCGCGGCGGGTTGCGGAGGCATCACCTGATGGAGATCGGGGGCCGCCCGCACACCGCCGTCCCGGGCGTGTGGCGTGACACGGCGTGGGGCGCGAACGGCAAGAAGTTCCTTCCCCGTGTGATGAGGTACCTGGGTGTTGAGTGAACCGTCCCCCGGCGAACGGCTGGCAGCGGCGCTGCGCCGCTCCCCCATCCACGTCGATCCGTCGATCGCGTCCGCGCTGCCGGTCGCGGAGCGGCGCAGGCTCATCGCCAGGTTCAGGCAGGCGCCGGCGCCGATCTACGTGGTGCTCGTCCCGCTGGTCACGGGCGGCACCTGGGCGGACGCCGAGCAGCTCGCCACCGTCGTCCACGACCGCCTCGGCCGCGACGGGATCTTCATCACGCTCCGCGAGGACAGCCAGGACCTGACGGCCCGCGAGTGGGGCGGCGACCACCAGGCGCGCGACGCCGCGTGGGCGGTCACGCTGGACCGCGCCATGCGCGACGCGCCGCTCGCGGCCCGGCTGTCCCGCGTCACCGAGCTGATCATCGCGGGCACCGGCAAGCGGGAGTACGACCGGGTCTCCGCCGAGATCGACCGGCGCAGCAGCGCCCGGCGGGAGTCGGCGAACCGCGCCGGCGAGCCCCGCCCAGGCCCGGCGGACGACGACGGCGGCCTCGCCCTTCCCCTCGGCGCCGGCGTGGCGGGCCTCGCGGTCGTCGGCGCGGGCGGGTTCCTGCTGTGGCGGCGGCGCCGGATGGCGTCCGCCCGCCGCGAGGGCAGCGGCCTGCTGCTGCCCCGGACGGTGTTCGCCACCGCGCGGCGGGCGAGCGAGGACCAGCTGCGCGAGCAGGCGTCCCGCGAGGTCATCGCGTTCGGCGAGCTGCTGGACGAGACCACCGTGCCCACCACCGGCGAGCGGGCCCGCACCCTGATGACCGGCGCGCTGGACGCCTACCAGGCCGCGGGCAAGACCCTCGACGCCGCCCGGGGCGTCCCCGACCTGGCCGGGGTCCTGGTGCTGCTCGACCAGGGCCGCGACGCCTTCGCCTCCGCGCAGGCCGTCGCGAACGGCGACCCCGAGATCCCGCCGGTCCCGCTCTGCTTCTTCAACCCGCTGCACGGCGACGCGACCACCGGGATCGACTGGCGGCCGCTCGGATCGCGCAAAAGCCTCCGCGTCCGGACCTGCCGCCCGTGCGCCCGCGCGGTCCGCGGCAAGGAGACGCCGGACGTCCTGATGGACCACAGAGACGGCCGCGACGTCCCCTACTACGAGGCCGACCCGTCCGAGAGCGTCTGGGCGGAGACCGGCTACGGGCAGCTCCGCGACGACCTCGTCCACCGCGTCCTGCGCGGCGACGCTACCCCGCGCTGAACGGCAGCCGTTCGAGCACCTTCCCTCCCGCGCCGAGAACGGTGACGACGCCGTGGACGGGGGCTCCTGGCTCGGGCGGGGTGTACCTGCGCGGCCTCGTGGTGAACACCGTGACCCAGCCCTTCGCGGTCGCGCGGCGCGCGCAGCCCGCCGTGTCGCCGTCGCAGGCGAACCGCAGCCGGGTGCCGTCCGCGTAGCGGACCTCGAAGGCGACGGCGGCGGCGGACGTGACGCCGGTCCAGGACACCTCTCCGCGGCCGCGCGCGCCGGCGTAGGAGGCGTACGTCCGGGTGCCGGTCCGGGACGCGGCGTACGCCCGGCAGTCGAGCCGTCCGCCGCCGCCCGTGACGCGGAGGAAGCGCAGGCCGCCCGTGCCGTCGCCGATCGCGACGAGCCAGCCCCCGCCGCCGGGAACCGGCAGCGCTCCGGCCCGCGCCAGCAGGTTCGCGTTCTCCCGGGCGGGCCGGTCGCCGGCGCACAGGCGCGGGACGATCTGCGCGACCTGCTTGTCGCCGGGCCCGGACGGCACCGGGGCCACGGCCACCGTGGGACGGGCGTCGCCGCCGGCCGCCAGGCCGGGGACGAGGGCGGCGGCGGCGATCCCGGCCGTCACCGCGGCGGCGGCGACCGGGACCGCCCGGCGGCGCCGCGCCCGCCTGGCGGCGGCGCGGGCCTGGACGCGGGCCCACGCGTCCGGGCTCACCGCGTACGACGTGCCTTCGGCGTGCAGGGCGTCCCGCAGGGCCTTCTCTGTCACGGTCATTCGGGTGCACCTCCCAGGGCGCGCTGGAGGGCGATGAGCCCGCGGCGGATGTGGGTCTTGGCCGAGCCGGGCGCGATGCCCATCGCCTCGGCCACCTCGTGGTCGGCCAGGTCGAGCCAGTACCGCAGGACGATCGCCTCGCGCTGGCGGCGGGACAGGCCGTCCAGCGCGCCGATCAGCTCGTGGTCGCCCTCCCGGTCGAGGACGACGGTCTCGGCGGCCCGGACCGGTTCGGGCGGCGGCGGCTGCCGGAGCCGGGCGATCCGCAGGTGGCGGCGCCGGTTCCGGACCAGGTTGCAGACGGTGGCGCGCAGGTAGGCCGGGGCGGTCTCGGGGCGGCGCAGCGCCGCGCGGCGGCCGTGCAGCCGCGCGAACGCCTCCTGGGCCACGTCCTCGGGGTCGTCCGCGCCCAGCAGGCCGGCGAGCCCGACCAGCCGCCGGTAGTGCGCGGCGAACAGCTCCTCCAGCGCGTCGCGTGCGGGCGCCGGCGGCTCGCGCGAGCCGAGTTCTTCGACGGAGATCACGTCATTGAGACACTCCCGGGCCGGTTTCGATGACACCGGAGGGCCCGCTCCCGCGGCCGTCGCCGAATGTTCACCGTCCCGTCACCGGGGACGGTCAGCCGGAGCGGCGCGTGGCGTGTCCTTGACGCATGATCACTCGATCTTGGAAGGGTGCCCGCCGCGCGGGGAGCGCCGTGCTGGTGCTGGCGCTGTCGGCGGGCTGCGAGCGGGCCGCCGCGCCGCCGCCCGTGGTCCCGGTGACGGCGCGGGTCGCGGCGGACAGGTCGGTGTGCCTCGGCTACAACGGCCTGGACAGGCTGAACCCGGCCGCGGAGGTCCGCGCGGGCCGGTTCAGGGTGCCGGGCGTCCCGCCCGTGCGCGTCGCCACCGGCACGGACGTGGACTGGGGCCTCGACCCGCACGGCAACCGGACGTGGCAGCTGTGGCTCCACTCCCTCGAATGGCTCGGCGGCGCGATCAAGGAGTACGGGCGGACCGGCGACCGCGCGGCGCTCGACACGGCCACCGGGATCGTCCGCGACTGGCTCGCCGACAACGACGACCCCCGGCGGTTCGGGAAGCACCGGCGGGAGGCGATCGCCGAGGGCACCAAATTCCGGCTCGCCACCCTGGTCTGCCTGCGGCGGCACCGCAGCGGCCGCTGGCTCGACGACGCGATCGCCGAGCACGCCCGGTGGCTCGCCGACCCCGCCCACTACTCGGGGCCGTGGAACCACGGCACCGACGAGTCGATGATCCTCATGACGGCGGGCTGCGGCATCGGCCGCGACGACCTCGCCGAGCTCGGCCTCCGGCGGCTGCGCGAGGCGATCCTCGACCCGCCCGGCGGCGCGCGGCCCGCCATCGACGCGGAGGGCGCGAACAACGAGCAGTCGGCGTACTACGCGGTCTACAACCGGAGCCGGTGGCGGCTCGCGTTCCGGGTGATGCACCGGTGCGGGCGGCCCGTCCCGGCCGAGCTCGCCCGGCGGCACCGGCTGCTGGACGAGTTCATCGCGTTCCAGACGACGCCCGCCGGGGACCTCGTCCAGATCGGCGAGTCGCAGGCGGCGGACGCGTCGGAGATCGGCTCTCCCGGGGACGGCCCCCTCGGGTACGTGGCGTCCCAGGGGCGCGCTGGCACCCCGCCGGCGGCGCGGGCGCGCGTCTACCAGGCCGGATACGTGATGGGGCGCTCCGGATGGGGCCGCGACGGGCGCGCGTTCACCGACGAGATGTCCTACACCGCGCGGTTCGGCCCCGGCCGGTACGCGCACGGCCAGAACGACCACATGGCGCTGACGTTCCACGCCCTCGGCCGCGACGTCCTGGTCCCGAGCGGCCACATCGGCTACAGCGACCCGGCGTGGCAGGAGTGGCTGCGCTCGCCCGACGCCCACAACACGGTCGTGGTGCGGGACGTCCCGTTCCAGCCGGGCGCGGCCACGGCCCTGACCGCGCACCGGTTCCGGCGCGGCGCCGACACGTTCTCGTTCACCGACACCGCCTTCACGGGGACGACCCGGTCGCGGTCGGTGCTCGCCGCGTCCGGCCCCGACGCCCTCGTGGTGCTGGACGACGTGCGCGCGCCCGCCCCGCGTGCCGTGGAGCAGCTCTGGCACCTGCCGCCCGCGTTCACCGCCGTCCCGCGCGGGACGGGCGCCGTCGCGACCGCCGGGCGGGTCCGCGTCCACTTCCTGCGAATACCGCTGCCGGGCACGGCGCCGTCACCCGCCCGGACCGTCCGCGGGTCGCTGAACCCCAAACAGGGGTGGGTCGCGCCGGGGCACCGCAGGAAGGCCCCCGCGCCGGTCGTGTCGCTCCCGGGACGGGGGGCGCGGGTGCGGATGCTGACGCTCATCGCCCCCGTCCGCGGCACGGAACGGCCGGACGTGCGCGTCCGCCCGCTGCGCGGCGGCGGCGTCCGCGTGGACGCGTCGTTCTCCGGTCACCGGCTGGTCTTCGTGGCCGGGCCCGACGGCGGCATCCTCCGGGTCCGCTGAGGGTCAGGGGGCGAGCATCTCGGCGGTCAGGTTGGCGTCCGTGCCCGGGATGCCCTGGTCGCCGGCGCGCTTGTCGGCCATGGCGAGCAGGCGGCGGATGCGGCCGGCGATGGCGTCCTTGGTGAGCGGCGGGTCGGCGAGCTGGCCGAGCTCCTCCAGCGACGCCTGCTTGTGCTCCAGCCGCAGCCGCCCGGCCTTGACCAGGTGCTCGGGGGCCTCGTCGCCGAGGATCTCCAGCGCGCGGGCGACGCGGGCGCCGGCGGCGACGGCGGCGCGGGCGGAGCGGCGCAGGTTCGCGTCGTCGAAGTTCGCGAGCCGGTTCGCGGTGGCGCGGACCTCGCGCCGCATCCGCCGCTCCTCCCAGGCGAGGACGCTGTCGTGCGCGCCGAGCCGGGTGAGCAGCGCGCTGATCGCGTCGCCGTCGCGGACCACGACCCGGTCGACGCCGCGGACCTCCCGCGCCTTCGCGTGGATCTTCAGGCGGCGGGCCGCGCCGACCAGCGCCAGCGCCGCCTCCGGGCCCGGGCACGTCACCTCCAGCGACATGGACCGGCCCGGCTCGGTCAGCGAGCCGTGCGCGAGGAACGCGCCCCGCCACGCCGACTCGGCGTCGCACGCAGCGCCCGCGACGACGTGCCGCGGCAGGCCGCGGACGGGCCGCCCGTTGTTGTCGATCAGCCCGGTCTGCCGGGCGAGCGACTCCCCGTCCCGGAAGACCCGGACGACATAACGGTTGCCTTTACGCAGCCCGCTCGGCGCGAGCACCACGACCTCCGAGGTGTGCCCGAACACCTCCGCGATGTCCTTGATCAGCCGCCGTGCCGCGACCCCGGTGTCGATCTCGGCCTCGATCACGATGCGCCCGCTGACCAGGTGCAAGCCGCCCGCGAAGCGCAGCAGCGTCGAGACCTCGGCCTTGCGGCAGCACGGCTTCATGACCGTCAGCCTGCTCAGCTCGTCCTTGACCACACCGGTCATCGCCATGAGTTGGACCCCTCCCCCTATCGGACTCCCAGCAGTGTCGCCGATCGCGGCGGCGCCGGGCGTCACTCACTGAATATCTGTACGAAGGCTTGGGCCAGACGGGCCGGTTCGTGGCGCGGGGACCCGTCGTCGGCGGCGACGTCGGCGAGCACGAGGCGCCCGCCGATCTCCTGGACGGCCTTGTCGAGCGCCGCCGGGTCGTCCACCACCCCGCGGTCGGCGAGGACGACGTCGATGCTCAGGTCGGGTGCGTGCGCCCGCAGGACCTCCAGATGGGTCTGCGGGGAGAAGTCGTCGGTCTCGCCGGGCTGCGGCGCGAGGTTCAGCGCGACGGCGCGGCGGGCGCTGGAGGCGGCGAGCGCGCGGGCCAGCGCCGGGACCTTCAGGTGCGGCAGGACGCTGGTGAACCACGAGCCGGGCCCGAACACGATCCAGTCGGCGTCGTCGACGGCGGCGAGCGCCTCCGGGCAGGCGGGCGGGTCGGCCGGGACGAGCGAGACGCCGAGCACGCTCCCGGGCGTCTTCGCGCACGCGACCTGCCCCTTGACGTGGGTGATCTCGTCGGGCCTGGACGGGTCGGCGCCGCGGACCTCCGCGACGATGTCCATCGGGACGGCCGCCATCGGCAGGACGCGGCCGTGCGCGCCGAGCAGCCGCCCGACCCAGTCGAGCCCGTCGACCGCGCCCTCCTGGCCGAGCAGCTCCCACAGCGCGACGATGAGGAGGTTCCCGACCGCGTGGCCCCGCAGGTCGCCCTCGCTGCGGAAGCGGTGCTGGACGACGTCGCGCCACGTCTGGCCCCACTCGTCGTCGCCGCACAGCGCGGCGAGCGCCATGCGCAGGTCGCCGGGCGGCAGGACGCCGAGCTCGCGGCGGAGCCGCCCGCTGGACCCGCCGTCGTCGGCGACGGTGACGATCGCGGTCAGCCGGTCGGTGACGCGGCGCAGCGCCGACAGCGAGGCGTAGAGGCCGTGGCCGCCGCCGAGCGCGACGACCTTCGGGCCGTTGGGCTTCACCGTGGCGTCGACCTGCTCTCCTCGTCCGGGACCCCGCCGGGCGCCGGTTCTCTACCCGGGGGGCGTGGGGGTGGTCCCCCAACAAGGGGCCGGACGGGGATTCTACTCGCGGCCGAGGTCACGGTGGGCGACCTGCACCTCGATGCCCTCGTCGCGCAGCCGGGCGGCGATCTGCTCCGCCATCGCCACACTGCGGTGCTTGCCGCCGGTGCAGCCCACGGCCAGCGTCACGTAGTGCTTGCCCTCGCGCTCGTAGCCGTCGGCGAGGAGCCGCAGCACCTCCGCGTACGCGTACAGGAACTCCTTGGCGCCGCGCTGCCCGAGGACGTAGTCGCGGACGGCGGCGTCGCGGCCCGTCTTCGGCCGCAGCTCCGGCACCCAGTGCGGGTTCGGCAGGAACCGGCAGTCGACCACCAGGTCGGCGTCGACGGGCAGCCCGTACTTGTAGCCGAACGACACGACGGTCGCGCGGAGGCTGGTCTCGCCGGTGTCGTTGCCGAAGAACCCGATGATCTTGTTGCGGAGCTCGTGCACGTTGAGGCCGCTGGTGTCGATCACCAGGTCGGCCTCGGCGCGGACCTCGCGGACCAGCTCCCGCTCGCGGGCGATGCCGTCGACCAGGCGGCCGTCGTCCTGCAGCGGGTGCGGGCGCCGGACGCTCTCGAACCGGCGCACCAGGTCGGCGTCGTTCGCCTCCAGGAAGACCACGCGGGGGTGGACGCCGCGCGCCTCCAGCTCGGCGATGGCGGAGTGCAGGTCCTCGGTGAAGGCGCGGCTGCGGACGTCGACGACGACGGCGATGCGGGGCACGGCGTCCTTCACCCGGCCGCCGAGGTCGGCCATCGTGGCCAGCAGCCCCGGCGGCAGGTTGTCGACCACGAACCAGTCGAGGTCCTCCAGGGACTTGGCCGCGGTGCTGCGGCCCGCCCCGGACATGCCGGTGACGATCACGATGTCCGGGATCTTCGTCTCGCTGGTCATGACCCTCTCCCCGTGTGCTCCCCGTCGTTTCCGCCCGTCTCGCCGCCGCCCGTCCCGTCGCCCCCGCGCGGGACCGCGGCGCCGTGCAGCGCCGCGACGATGCCCTCGGCGCTGCGCAGCCCGATCCCCGGAACCTCGGCGACCTGCTCGGGCGTCGCGTCCTTCAGCCGCTTCAGTGACCCGAAGTGTTTCAGCAGTGCCGCGCGGCGCGCCGGGCCCAGACCCGGAACGTTATCGAGTTCGCTCACCGTCATGGACTTCGAGCGCCGCTGCCGGTGGAACGCGATCGCGAACCGGTGCGCCTCGTCGCGGACCCGCTGGACGAGGAACATGCCCTCGCTGTTGCGCGGCAGGATCACCGGGTCGGCCTCGCCGGGCAGCCATATCTCCTCCAGCCGCTTGGCGATGCCGCAGACGGCGATGTCGTCGACGCCGAGCTCGTCCAGCGCCCGCTGCGCGGCGGCGACCTGCGGCGGGCCGCCGTCGACGATCACGAGGTTGGGCGGGTAGGCGAACTTGCGCGGCCTGCCGGTCTCCGGGTCGATCGGCTGGTGCGCTCCCTCCTCGTCAGGATCGCCCAGGTGATCCAGCTCGCCCATCTTCTCGCTCTCGGCGAGGTAGCGCTTGAACCGGCGGGTGATGACCTCGTGGATGGAGCGGACGTCGTCCTGCCCCTCGACGGCCTTGATCGAGAACCGGCGGTACTCGCTCTTGCGGGCCAGGCCGTCCTCGAACACGACCATCGACGCGACCACGTTGGTGCCCTGGAGGTTCGACACGTCGTAGCACTCGATGCGCAGGGGCGCGTCGTCCAGCTCCAGGGCGTCCTGGATCTCCTGGAGCGCGCGGCTGCGGGTGGTGAGGTCGGACGCGCGGCGCGTCTTGTGCTGCTTGAGCGCCTCGTGCGCGTTGCGCGCGACCGTCTCCAGCAGCGCCTTCTTGTCGCCGCGCTGCGGGACGCGGAGCCGGACCGGCCCGCCGCGCTGCTCCGACAGCAGCTCGGCCATCGCCTCCTCCTCGGGCGGCAGGGCCGGGACGAGCACCTCCCGCGGAACCGATTCGCTCTCGCTGTAGATCTGGATGAGGAAGTGCTCGACGAGGTCGGCGGTGGTGACGTCCTCGACCTTGTCGACGACCCAGCCGCGCTGCCCGCGGATCCGGCCGCCGCGCACGTAGAAGACCTGGACCGCCGCCTCCAGCTCGTCCTCCGCGAACGCGATCATGTCGCAGTCGGTGGTGTCGGCGAGGACGACGGCCTGCTTCTCCAGCGCGCGTTCGAGGGCGCGGACGTCGTCGCGGAGCCGGGCGGCGCGCTCGTACTCCTGCGACGCGGCGGCCTCGCGCATGTCGCGTTCGAGGCGCTTGGTGAACCGGGTGGTGTGGCCCGCCATGAAGTCGCAGAAGTCTTCGGCGAGCAGGCGGTGCTCCTCCGGGGTGACGCGGCCGACGCACGGCGCGGAGCATTTGCCGATGTAGCCGAGCAGGCAGGGCCGGTCGAGCTGGTGCTGCCGCTTGAACACCCCGGCGCTGCACGTCCGGACGGGGAACACGCGCAGGAGCTGGTCGACCGTCTCCCGGATCGCCCACGCGTGGGAGTACGGCCCGAAGTAGCGCACACCCTTGCGCTTGGCACCGCGCATCACCATCACCCTCGGGAACTCCTCGTTCAGGGTGACGGCGAGGTAGGGATACGACTTGTCGTCGCGGTAACGGACGTTGAACCGCGGGTCGAACTCCTTGATCCAGGAGTACTCGAGCTGGAGGGCCTCGACCTCGGTGGCGACGACCGTCCAGTCGACCTTCGCGGCCGTCCGCACCATGGTCTGCGTGCGGGGGTGCAGCGCGGAGAAGTCGGCGAAGTAGGAGTTGAGGCGCTGCCGCAGGCTCTTGGCCTTGCCCACGTAGATGACCCGGCCGTGCTCGTCTCGGAACCGGTACACCCCGGGGGACTCGGGGATCGAGCCGGGGGCGGGTCGGTAGGTCGCCGGATCTGCCACGTTCGAAAGCCTAGTGGGCGGCGCCGACACGCCGTGCTCCCGCGCGTCCCGTCCCGGGGTGTCTCCGCAGGTGACAGATATCTCGCCGTCCGTCTCACATGATCGCAAAACCCTGGGAAAGAGAAGGTCGGAAGAGGGTGCTGTGCCCGGTGGGAGGAGGTCGGAGCGAACGTGTCCGCGTTCTGGGCCTGGATCGTCCTGGCGGCGGTGGTCGCCGCGGCCGTGATCGCCGTGGAGGCGGGGCGGCGGCTGCTGGCCGGGCGGCTGTCGGCGCGCTGGCCGGGTGCCGGGCTCGTCGCCCGGCGGGTCGCCGCGCCCGCGTTCGCCTTCGCCGCGGTCGTGGGGTGCAGCACGGCGCTGCCGTTCCGGCTGCTCGCCGACCCGGCGGAGGACGCGGTCCGGCAGGTGCTGCGGATCGCGGCGATCGGCACGACGACGTGGCTGGTGCTGCGGATCGGCTACGCGCTGAGCGATCCGCCGCTGGACCGGCTGATGCGGATCGAGGGCGACCGCAACCGGCGGGCCAGGAAGGCCCGCACGCAGATGCTGCTGTTGCGGCGCATCGCGACCGTGCTGATCGTGGTGCTGGCGCTCGGCGCCGCGCTGTTCACCTTCCCGGGGGTGCGCGCGGTCGGCGCCGGGGTGCTGGCGTCGGCGGGCGTCGCCGGGCTGGTCGTCGGCATCGCGGCGCGGCCGGTGCTGGGCAACCTGCTCGCCGGGCTGCAGCTGGCGTTCAGCGACGCGCTGCGGCTGGACGACGTCGTCGTCGTGCAGGGCGAGTGGGGGCTGGTCGAGGAGCTGACCTTGTCCTACGTGTCGCTGCGGCTCTGGGACGACCGGCGGATGATCTTCCCGGTGTCGTACTTCACCGAGCAGCCGTTCGAGAACTGGACGCGGCACTCGTCCCGGCTGCTCGGCTCGGTGGACCTGCACGTCGACTGGTCGGTCCCGATCGACGAGCTGCGCGCCGAGCTGTACGCGGCGCTCCGCGACAACCCGCTGTGGGACCGGCGCGAGTGGATCCTGCAGGCGGTGGACGTCCAGCCGAACGGGCTGGTCACGATCCGCGCGATGATGAGCGCCGCGGACTCGGCGAGCACCTGGGACCTGCGCTGCGACGTGCGCGAGCATCTCATCTCCCACATCCGCCACCACTATCCCGAGGCGCTCCCCCGGATCCGCGTCGAGACCCCGGAGCCCGCCCGGGACGTGCGCGGTGACGGTGACGGGGACGGAGGCCGGAACGGTGAGCGGGACGGAGGCCCGAACGGTGACCGGGCCGCCCCCGGCGAGGACGGCCCGGCGCCCGCGAAGACGATCAGGCGAGCGTGATCTGCCCGCCCTGGACGTTGATCTTCTTCTCCTCCAGCGGCTCGTCCGCGGGCGGGCTCGCCACCGACCCGTCGGCGATCTTGAACTTGCTGCCGTGGCAGTGGCAGTTGATCGTGCCGCCGGACACCGAGCCGACGGCGCAGCCGCGGTGCGTGCAGGCGGCCGAGTACGCCTTGAACTCGCCCTGCGACGGCTGGCACACCACGACCTTGGCGTCCTTGAAGATCTTCCCGCCGCCGACCGGGATGTCGGCGGCCGCCGCGAGGGGCGTGCC
>NZ_SMJX01000249.1 GCF_004348535.1 Actinomadura sp. KC216 | reverse complement strand
GTCGCTGAAGCGGCTCACCCCGTCCAACGCCGCGGGCCTGCTCTTCGACGACGTGCTGTGGGTCGCGCGCGCCGTGGAGGAGCACGAGGAGTTCGAGGACGTGCTGCGCGCGCGGGGCGTCCGGACGTACCTGGTCCTCGACCTGCTGCGCGAGACGGTCGAGAACCCCGAGGCCCGCGTGCACATCCTCGACGCCGTCGTCGACCCGCACTGGTTCGGCCCGCTCGCCGTCGACGCGATCCGCAACTGCTTCGACGCCATGGACGCCGCCGAGCTGAGCGCGTTCCTCGTCGGCGGGATCACCAAGCGGGAGATGCTGGAGCGGATGCCCGAGCCCGCGTCGATCGCGTTCCACTCCATCCCGCCGGACGGGTTCATCCTGCCGCCGCTGCCCAACCACCTGTTCACCCGCGACACGTCCTGCTGGATCTACGACGGCGTGTCGATCAACACGATGCGCAAGAAGGCGCGGATGCGGGAGACGGTGAACATGGAGGCCATCTACCGGTGGCACCCGATGTTCGCCGACGGCTACGGCAGGCCGGGCGCCGAGCACGGCTTCCACATCTGGAACAAGGGCATGGAGATGGCCCCGGCGACGCTGGAGGGCGGCGACGTCCTGGTCATCGGCAACGGCGCCGTCCTGGTCGGCATGAGCGAGCGGACGCAGCCGCAGGCCGTCGAGATGCTCGCGCAGTCGCTGTTCGCCGCCGGTTCGTGCGGGCGGATCGTCGCGCTGCGGATGCCGCAGAAGCGGGCGTTCATGCACCTGGACACCGTCATGACCATGGTGGACCACGGCGTGTTCACCACGTACGCGGGGATGGGGATGCTGCCGTCGCACACCATCGAGCCGGGCGACACCGAGAAGGAACTGAAGATCACCGACCATCCGCCGGAGGACATGCACCGGGCGATCGCGGCGGCGCTCGGCATCGACGCGATCAAGGTCCTCACCCCGACGCAGGACGTGTTCGCCGCCGAGCGCGAGCAGTGGGACGACGGCTCCAACGTCCTGGCCGTGTCGCCCGGCGTCGTCGTCGCCTACGAGCGCAACGCGACGAGCAACAACCACCTGCGCCGCAACGGGATCGAGGTCATCACGATCCGCGGCAGCGAGCTGGGCCGCGGGCGCGGCGGCCCGCGCTGCATGTCCTGCCCGATCGAGCGGGACGCCTGACGCCCGCGACCTGCCAGGAGACACGGATGGACCTTCGCGGGCGCAGCCTCCTCAAGGAGCTCGACCTCACGCCCGGCGAGTTCGGGTTCCTGCTCGACCTCGCCGCCCGGCTGAAGGCCGCCAAGTACGCCGGGGCGGAGAACCCGGCGCTGACCGGCCGGAACATCGCGCTGATCTTCGAGAAGACCTCCACCAGGACCCGCTGCGCCTTCGAGGTCGCCGCGCACGACCAGGGCGCCCACGTGACCTACCTCGACCCGGGCGGCACCCAGATCGGCCGCAAGGAGTCGATGAAGGACACCGCGCGCGTCCTGGGACGGATGTTCGACGGCATCGAGTACCGGGGCTCCAGCCAGAGGCTCGTCGAAGAGCTGGCCGAGTACGCGGGCGTCCCGGTGTGGAACGGCCTGACCGACGAGTGGCACCCGACGCAGATGCTCGCCGACATGCTCACCATGCGGGAGCACAGCGACAAGCCCCTGGCGGACGTCACGTACGCCTACCTGGGCGACGCCCGCAACAACATGGGCCATTCGTACGTCGCGGCCGGTGCGCTGCTGGGCATGAACGTCAGGATCGTCGCGCCGCGCGCCCTCTGGCCGGACGAGGAGACGGTCGTGAAGCCGTCCAGGGCGGTCGCGGCCACCACCGGCGCGGAGATCACCCTCACCGAGGACGTCGAGGAGGGCGTGCGCGGCGCCGACTACGTGATCACCGACGTGTGGGTGTCGATGGGCGAGCCCGCCGAGAAGTGGGACGAGCGCATCGCGCTGCTCCGCCCGTACCAGGTCAACGCCGGCGTCATGCGGGCGACCGGCAACCCGGACGCGAAGTTCATGCACTGCCTCCCCGCCCTCCACAACCGGGAGACCGCCGTGGGGGAGGAGCTCTACCGCAAGACCGGCATGGAGGGCCTGGAGGTCACCGAGGACGTGTTCGAGTCCGCCGCCTCGATCGTCTTCGACGAGGCGGAGAACCGGATGCACACCATCAAGGCGGTCATGGTCGCGACGCTCGGCTGACGGCCGGGCGCGGGGCCCGGACACGGGTCCGGACGAGCGCCGGACACGGGGGAGGGGGCACGATGCGCGTGGTCGTCGCGCTCGGAGGGAACGCGCTGGTCAAGCGCGGTGAGACACCGGACGCGGCGTTGCAGCGCCGCAACGTCGACCGGGCCGTGCGGGCGCTGGCGCCGCTCGCCGAGCGGCACGAGCTGATCGTCACGCACGGGAACGGGCCGCAGGTCGGGGTGCTGGCGCTGGAGAGCGTCAACGACCCGAGCCTCACCCGGCCCTACCCCCTCGACACGATCGGCGCCGAGACGCAGGGCATGATCGGCTACTGGATGCTGCAGGCGCTGCAGAACGCGCTGCCCGGCCGCCAGGTCATGGCGATGATCAACCAGACGCTGGTGTCGGCGGTCGACCCGGCGTTCGAGGACCCGACCAAGTTCGTCGGCCAGGTCTACGACCGCGACGAGGCGGAGAAGCTCGCCGCAGAGTACGGCTGGACGGTCCGCCAGGACGGCGACGGCTGGCGCCGGGTCGTGCCGTCCCCGCGCCCGCAGCGGGTCATCGAGACCCGGCTGATCAGGGAGCTGGTCCGGCTCGGGACGGTCGTGGTCTGCGCGGGCGGCGGCGGCATCCCGGTGTTCCGCAACGACGTCGGGCGGCTGGAGGGCGTCGAGGCGGTGATCGACAAGGATCTGACCGCGTCCGTCCTGGCCGAGAGCATGGACGCCGACGCGCTGCTCATCCTCACCGACGTCCCGCGCGTCATGCGCCGCTTCGGCGCCCCGGACCAGGAGGAGATCACCCACACCACCCCCTACGAGCTGCGCGCCGAGGACTTCCCCGCAGGATCGATGGGCCCGAAGGTCGAGGCGGTGGCGAGCTTCGTCGAACGCACCGGGGACATGGCCGCGATCGGGCGGCTCGACCAGTGCGTGGAGATCCTCGAAGGCACCGCCGGGACGATCGTCACCCCCAACGCGACCTGGCCGCTGGCGAGCACGCTGTGAAGACCGGCACCCAGGCCGCGCCGGTCTCGTTCGCGCGGAGCCTCCTGCGGACCAAGCCCGTCGACCGGATCGTCGCCGAGGGCGGGCAGGGCGAGGGCGGCGAGCTGAAGCGGACGATGAGCCTGCTGCAGCTCACCCTCTTCAGCGTCGGCGCGACCCTCGGCACCGGGATCTTCGTGGTCCTCGGCGAGGCGGTGCCGCTGGCCGGGCCCGCGGTCGTGCTGTCGTTCGTCCTCGCCGCCGTCACCGCGCTGTTCTCGGCGCTGTCCTACGCCGAGCTGGCCGGGACGATCCCCGTCTCCGGCTCGTCCTACTCCTACTCCTACGCCACGCTCGGGGAACTGGTCGCGTGGGTGTGCGGGTGGTGCCTGCTGCTGGAGTACGCCGTGTCGGTGTCGGCCGTCGCGGTCGGCTGGGGCTCCTACCTCAGCGCGTTCTTCGACGACGCGGCCGGGTTCACGATCCCGGCGGAGCTGGCCGGGCCGCCGGGGGAGGGCGGGATCGTCAACGTCCCGGCCGTGATCGTGGTGATGTTCGCGACGTTCCTGCTGCTGCGCGGGACGTCCGAGAGCGCCACCGCCAACACGATCATGGTGTTCCTGAAGATCGGCGTGCTGCTGTTCTTCTGCGCGGTCGCGTTCACCGCGTTCGACTCGGGGAACCTGAGCTCGTTCGCGCCGATGGGCTTCGCCGGGATCAGCGCGGCCGGGTCCAAGGTGTTCTTCTCCTACATCGGCTTCGACGCCGCCTCCACCGCGGGCGAGGAGGCGAAGAACCCGCGGCGCGACCTGCCGCTCGCGATCGTCCTGTCGCTGGCCATCGTGACCGTGATCTACGTGCTGGTCGGCCTCGCCGCGGTCGGCGCCATGCACTGGGAGCGGTTCGACATCAGCGGCTCCGAGGCGTCGCTGGCGGCGGTGCTGGACGAGGCCACCGGGCGGACCTGGCCGTCGATGATCCTCTCGCTCGGCGCGGTCATCGCCATCGCCAGCGTCGTCCTCACCGTCATGTACGGGCAGACCCGCATCCTGTTCGCGATGTCGCGGGACGGGCTCGTCCCGCCCGTGTTCCAGAAGGTCAGCCCCGGGCGCCGCGTCCCGGTCGCCAACACGCTCATCGTGGCGGCGTTCATCTCGATCCTCGCCGCCGCGATCCCGCTGGGCCGCCTCGTGGACGCCACCAGCATCGGCACCCTGTTCGCGTTCGCGCTGGTCAGCCTCGGGGTCATCGTCCTGCGCCGCACCCGTCCCGACCTGCCGCGCAGCTTCCGGACCCCGCTCTACCCGCTCACGCCGCTTCTCGGCGTCGGCTTCTGCGTCTACCTCATGGTCGGCCTGGGCGGGGTGACGTGGACGGTGTTCCTGCTCTGGACCCTCGTCGGCCTGGCCGCGTACTTCCTGTACGGCCGCCGCCACTCGCGACTGGCGTCCGGACCAGCGGAGAGGAGCACGCCATGAGGGTCCTCGTCGGCTACTCCTCCGACGACCGCGGCGCCGACGCGCTCGCGCTGGCGGCGCTGGTCGTCCGGGCGGCGGGCGCTTCGCTGGTGGCCGCGAACGTCCATCCGCCGCCGTGGCCCGCGCGCGGCCCGGGGTCCGTCGACGCCGAATGGGTCGCCTACCTCAAGGGCGAGTCGCAGGCGGCGCTCGCCGAGGCCGCCGAGGCCCTCGCCGCGTCGGACGTCCCCGAATCGGTCGTGACGCTGCGCGTCCACTCCCACCGGGGCAGCGGGCGCGGCCTCATCGAGGTCGCCCGGGCGGTCGACGCGGACCTGATCGTGATCGGCTCGGCGCCGCGCGGGCGGCGCGGCCGCATCGCCATCGGCAGCACCGCCGACCAGCTCCTGCACGGCTCGCCCGTCCCCGTCCTGCTCGCCCCGCGCGGCTACGCCGGCGACCCGCCGGACCGTTTCGAGCGGATGACCGTCGCGTACTGGCACCGCCGGGACGCGGACGGCCCGCTGTCCGCCGCCGCCGAGATCGCGACCGCGCTGGGGGTGCCGATGCGGCTCCTCACCCTCGTGCTGCGCCCGCCCGGCATCGCGGCGAAGTTCAAGGACGTCGGCGGCGTCCTGGACCGCCAGGCGGCGCAGGCCGACGAGGACCTGCGCGAGGCGGCCGCGCGCTTCGCCGGCGGGCCGCCCGTGGAGCGCCTGACCGCCGTGGGGACGGGCGTCGCCAAGACCCTCGGGGGTGTCGATATGCTGCCGGGCGAGGTGCTGGCCTGCCTGTCCAGCCATGGCGGGCCGCTGCGCAAGGTCTTCCTCGGTGAAGGCTCCGGCAAAATCGTCCGCGCCGCGCCCTGCCCGGTGCTCCTCATGCCGCGCGGCGCCGCGCCCGGCGCCCCACCCGGCCGCGAAACCGCAGGTTAGGTAAGGCTTACCTGCGTGAGCCACGACATCGGGAAACCGGTGTTTGCGGGGAAGGAATTACGGCACACTGATGTTGTGAAAAACGTGAGCGAGGATCGGACCAGCGCAGAGGCCGCCACCGCGCGGTCCCTCGGCGTGCCGTCCGGGCCCGCCCACGTGCCGGGGCACACCGAGCGCGACACGCGCGCGCGGGTGGCCCGGCTCATCCTCGAGCACGGCCCGGTCACGGCGTCCACGCTGGGGGAGCGCGTCGGCCTCACGCCCGCCGCGATCCGCCGGCACCTGGACGCGCTGCTCGCCGACGGCATGATCGAGGTCCGCAAGGCGCGGACGCCGCAGGCCAGGCGCGGCCGGGGACGTCCCGCCAAGTGGTTCGCGATCACCGACGCCGGCCGCAACGCGTTCGTGCACGCCTACGACGACCTCGCGACCAGCGCGCTGCGGTTCATCGCCGAGACGGCCGGCGACCACGCGGTCGCCGAGTTCGCCCGCCGCCAGATCGCCGATCTGGAGGAGCGCTACCGGCCCGTCGTGCAGCAAGCCCCGCCCCACCAGCGGGTCCGCACGCTCGCCGAGGCGCTGTCGGGCGACGGCTACGCGGCCGCCGCCGCCAAGGCGCCCCAGCCGGGCGGCGGCGAGCAGCTGTGCCAGCACCACTGCCCCGTCGCGCACGTCGCCGCGGAGTTCCCGGCGCTGTGCGAGGCCGAGACCGAGGCGTTCAGCCGCCTGCTCGGCACCCCCGTGCAGCGGCTGGCCACCATCGCCCACGGCGACGGCATATGCACCACCCACGTCAGCCCCCGCTCGCTCTGCGGCGGCGACGACGAACGCACACCGAAAGACGACGAGGAGTCCGGAGGGACCCCCATATGACTACGGCAGCCCACCCCGAACTGGAGGGGCTCGACAGGTACAAGTTCGGCTGGGCCGACTCCGACGAGGCCGGGGCCTCGGCGCGGCGCGGCCTGAACGAGGACGTCGTCCGCGACATCTCCGGCAAGAAGGGCGAGCCCGACTGGATGCTCGCCCTGCGCCTCAAGGGGCTGCGGCTGTTCGACAAGAAGCCGATGCCCACCTGGGGCTCCGACCTGTCGGAGATCGACTTCGACAACATCAAGTACTTCGTCCGCTCCACCGAGCAGCAGGCGGGCTCCTGGGAGGAGCTCCCCGAGGACATCAAGAACACCTACGACAAGCTCGGCATCCCCGAGGCGGAGAAGCAGCGCCTCGTCGCGGGCGTCGCCGCGCAGTACGAGTCGGAGGTCGTCTACCACAAGATCCGCGAGGACCTTGAGGAGAAGGGCGTCATCTTCCTCGACACCGACACCGGCCTGCGCGAGCACCCGGAGATCTTCCAGGAGTACTTCGGCTCGGTGATCCCCGTCGGCGACAACAAGTTCGCCGCGCTCAACACCGCCGTCTGGTCGGGCGGCTCGTTCATCTACGTCCCGCCGGGCGTGCACGTCGAGATCCCGCTCCAGGCCTACTTCCGGATCAACACCGAGAACATGGGCCAGTTCGAGCGGACGCTGATCATCGCCGACGAGGGCTCGTACGTCCACTACGTCGAGGGCTGTACCGCCCCGATCTACAAGTCGGACTCGCTGCACTCCGCCGTCGTGGAGATCGTCGTGAAGAAGGACGCCCGCGTCCGCTACACGACCATCCAGAACTGGTCCAACAACGTCTACAACCTGGTGACCAAGCGCGCCGTCGCCTACGAGGGCGCCACCATGGAGTGGGTCGACGGCAACATCGGCTCCAAGGTCACCATGAAGTACCCGGCGGTGTACCTGCTCGGCGAGCACGCCAAGGGCGAGACCCTGTCGATCGCGTTCGCGGGCGAGGACCAGCACCAGGACGCCGGCGCCAAGATGGTGCACGCCGCGCCGAACACCTCCTCCAGCATCATCTCCAAGTCGGTGGCGCGCGGCGGGGGCCGCACGTCCTACCGGGGGCTGGTGCAGATCCAGGAGGGCGCCGAGCACAGCAAGTCCACCGTGAAGTGCGACGCGCTGCTCGTCGACCAGATCAGCCGGTCCGACACCTACCCGTACGTCGACGTCCGCGAGGACGACGTCGAGATGGGCCACGAGGCCACCGTCTCCAAGGTGTCGGAGCAGCAGCTGTTCTACCTGATGAGCCGCGGCCTCACCGAGGACGAGGCGATGGCGATGATCGTGCGCGGGTTCGTGGAGCCGATCGCGCGCGAGCTGCCGATGGAGTACGCCCTTGAGCTGAACCGGCTCATCGAGCTGCAGATGGAAGGAGCCGTCGGCTGATGGGGCTCGATGTCAAGCCTCTCTCGACGCTGCACGACAAGGCGTCGTACGACGTCGGCGACTTCGACGTCCCGACGGGCCGCGAGGAGGAGTGGCGGTTCACGCCGCTGCGCCGCCTCCGCGGCCTGCACAACGGCACCGCCGACGCCGACGGCAAGGTCCTGGTCGAGGCGGATGCGGCGCCGGAGGTGACCGTCGAGACCGTCGGGCGCGACGACCCGCGGCTCGGCGGGGCGTACGTCCCGTCCGACCGGGTCAGCGCGCAGGCGTGGAACTCGTTCGCGCAGGCCACCGTCGTGACCGTGCCGAAGGAGGCCGTCGCGTCGGCGCCGACCGTGCTGCGGCTGCGCGGCGAGGACGCCTCGGCCGCCGCCTACGGCCACACCACCGTGATCGTGGAGCCGTTCGCGCAGGCCACCGTCGTGCTGACGCACCGCGGGCCCGCGACGTACGCCGACAACGTCGAGTTCGTCGTCGGCGACGGCGCCCGCCTCTCGGTGATCAGCCTGCAGGACTGGGCGGACGGCAGCGTCCACGTGTCCCACCAGCACGCCCGCCTCGGCCGCGACGCCCGGTTCGTCTCGCACAACGTGTCGCTCGGCGGCGACGTCGTGCGGATCTCGCCGTCCGTCGCCTACGAGGGGCCCGGCGGCGACGCCGAGCTGTACGGCGTGTACTTCGTGGACGGCGGCCAGCACCTGGAGCACCGCCTCCTCGTCGACCACACCGTGCCGAACTGCCGCAGCCGCGTCGACTACCGCGGCGCCCTCCAGGACCAGGACGCCCACGCCGTCTGGATCGGCGACGTGATCATCCGCGCGGAGGCGGAGGGCACCGACACCTACGAGCTGAACCGCAACCTCGTCCTCACCGACGGGACGCGGGTCGACTCCGTCCCGAACCTGGAGATCCTCACCGGCGAGGTCGCCGGCGCCGGCCACGCCTCGGCGTCCGGGCGCCTCGACGACGAGCACCTGTTCTACCTCCAGGCCCGCGGCATCACCTTCGACCAGGCGCGCCGCATGGTCGTCCGGGGCTACCTGGGCCAGCTGATCGAGCGCATCGAGGTCGCCGAGGTCCGGGAGAAGGTGCACGAGGCCATCGAGGCGGAGCTTGACCGGGGGGCGGCCACGTGACTCACACCGCGAAGCCCGGGGGGCCTGGGGGGTCGTCCCCCCAGAACGGATACGTGAAGGTGTGCGCGCTGGACGACGTCCCCGCCGACGGGGCGCTCGCCGTCGAGGTCGACGACACGCCCGTCGCCATCGCGCGCAGCGGTGAGGACGTGTACGCCCTCAACGACATCTGCTCCCACGCCGAGGTCTCGCTGTCCGAAGGCGAGATATACGACGGCACCATCGAATGCTGGCTGCACGGGTCGTGCTTCGACCTGCGCACCGGCAAGCCCACCAACCCTCCGGCCACGCAGCCGGTCGCCACATACAAGGTCAAGGTCGAGGACGGCGACGTCTACGTCTCGCTCGCCTCCGACGACTGACCCCACGACTAAGGACATAACGCACCATGGCCACGCTAGAGATCCGCGACCTCCACGTCTCCGTCGGCGACGGCTCCGACGGGTCGAAGGAGATCCTGCGCGGGGTCGACCTGACCGTGCAGGCCGGGGAGACCCACGCGATCATGGGGCCGAACGGCTCCGGCAAGTCCACCCTCGCCTACGCGGTCGCCGGGCACCCCAAGTACGAGGTCACGTCCGGGACCGTCACGCTCGACGGCGAGGACGTCCTCGGCATGTCGGTCGACGAGCGCGCCCGCGCCGGGCTGTTCCTCGCGATGCAGTACCCGGTCGAGGTTCCCGGCGTGTCGGTGTCCAACTTCCTGCGCTCGGCCGTCACCGCGGTCCGCGGGGAGGCGCCGAAGCTCCGCGAGTTCTCCAAGGACATGAAGCAGGCGATGGAGAACCTGTCCATCGACCCGGCGTTCGCGCAGCGCAGCCTCAACGAGGGCTTCTCCGGCGGCGAGAAGAAGCGGCACGAGATCCTGCAGCTGGAGATGCTCAAGCCGAAGGTCGCCGTCCTGGACGAGACCGACTCCGGCCTCGACGTCGACGCCCTCAAGGTCGTCGCGGAGGGCGTGAACCGGTTCGCGTCCGGCGAGACCGGCGTCCTGCTCATCACCCACTACACGCGCATCCTCCGCTACGTGAAGCCCGACTTCGTGCACGTGTTCTCCGGCGGTCGCGTCGTCGCCGAGGGCGGCCCCGAGCTGGCCGACGAGCTTGAGGACAAGGGGTACGAGAAGTACGCGAAGGCGGGCGCCGCGCTATGAAGTTGCTGCCGGAGGAGCTGAAGAAGGACTTCCCGCTGCTGCAGCGCACGGTGCGCGGCGGGCGCCCTCTGGTGTACCTCGATTCGGGTGCGACGTCGCAGAAGCCCGTCCGGGTCCTGGAGGCGGAGCGCGAGTTCTACGAGAAGCACAACGCGGCGCCGCACCGCGGCGCGCACCAGCTCGCCGAGGAGGCGACGGAGGCCTACGAGAAGGCCCGCGCGTCCATCGCCCGGTTCATCGGCGCGTCGCCCGCCGAGGTCGTGTTCACCAAGAACGCCACCGAGGCGATCAACCTGGTCGCGTACGCGATGAGCAACGCCGCCACCGGCGGCCCGGAGGCCCAGCGGTTCGCGGTCGGCCCCGGCGACGAGGTCGTGGTGTCGGAGATGGAGCACCACGCCAACCTCGTCCCGTGGCAGCAGCTCTGCCGGCGGACGGGCGCGACCCTGCGCTGGTTCGGCATCACCGACGACGGCCGCCTCGACCTGGAGCACCTCGACGACGTCGTCAACGAGCGCACGAAGATCGTCGCGCTGACGCACCAGTCGAACGTGCTCGGCACCGTCCCGCCGATCGAGCGGATCGCGGCGCGCGCCCACGCCGTCGGCGCGCTCGTCCTGCTGGACGCGGCCCAGTCGGTGCCGCACCAGCCCGTGGACGTCGCCCGGCTCGGCGCCGACTTCCTCGCCTTCTCCGGCCACAAGATGCTCGGCCCCACCGGCATCGGCGTGCTGTGGGGACGGAGCGAGCTGCTGGAGGCGATGCCGCCGTTCATCACCGGCGGGTCCATGATCGAGGTCGTCCGGATGGAGGAGACCACGTTCATGCCGCCGCCGCAGCGGTTCGAGGCCGGCGTCCCGATGACCGCGCAGGCGATCGGGCTCGGCGCGGCCTGCGAGTACCTCGCCGAGATCGGGATGGACCGCGTCCACGCCCACGAGGAGGCCCTCGTCGGGTACTCCCTGGAGCGGCTCACCGAGATCCCCGGCGTCCGCATCATCGGCCCCGGCACCACCGAGGCCCGCGGCGGCGCCGTGTCGTTCACCGTGGACGGCATCCACCCCCACGACGTCGGCCAGGTCCTCGACGACCTCGGTGTCGCGGTCCGCGTCGGCCACCACTGCGCCTGGCCGATCTGCCGCCGCTTCGCCATCCCGGCGACGACCCGCGCGACGTTCTACCTCTACAACACCCTCGGCGACATCGACGCCCTCGCCGACGGGGTCAGGCAGGCCCAGAAGTTCTTCGGCACGTCCTGAGGAACACCCCCGCGACCGGCCCTGTTGTAGCGAGAGAGCCACGGAGAGGACCCCATGCACCTGGAGGCGATGTACCAGGAGGTCATCCTGGACCATTACCGCAACCCCCACCACAAGGGGCTGCGCGAGCCGTTCGAGGGCGAGGCGCACCACGTCAACCCGACCTGCGGGGACGAGGTGACGCTGCGCGTCCACCTGGACGGCGAGGGCCAGGACGCCACGGTCGCCGACGTGTCCTACGACGCGATGGGCTGCTCCATCAGCCAGGCCAGCGCGTCGGTGATGTCCGACCTGGTCATCGGGAAGTCCGTCAAGGAGGCGATGGCGGTCGGCGAGGAGTTCCTCACGCTGATGCAGTCGCGCGGCCGGGACGTCGAGCCCGACGAGGACGTCCTGGAGGACGCCGTCGCCTTCGCCGGCGTCTCCAAATACCCCGCCCGCATCAAATGCGCCCTGCTCGCCTGGATGGCGTGGAAGGACGCGACCGCCCGCGCACTCGGAGAGGCATCATGACCGAAACCACCGGCACGGCCGTCCCGGAGGAGGACATCCTCGAGGCCCTCAAGGACGTCGTCGACCCCGAGCTCGGCATCAACGTCGTCGACCTCGGCCTGGTGTACGGCGTCACCATCGCCGACGAGGTCGCGACCCTCGACATGACCCTCACCAGCGCCGCGTGCCCGCTCACCGACGTGATCGAGGACCAGGCGCACAGCGCCCTGGAGGGCATGGTCAAGGACGTCAAGATCAACTGGGTGTGGCTGCCCCCGTGGGGGCCGGACAAGATCACCGACGAGGGCCGCGACCAGCTCCGCGCCCTCGGCTTCAACG
>NZ_SMJX01000248.1 GCF_004348535.1 Actinomadura sp. KC216 | reverse complement strand
CCCCTCCGGTGAGGACGGGGCGACGGGCCCCACAGGCCCGGCAGGCGTGACCGGCCCCGCAGGCCCCGAGGGCCCGACAGGCCCAGCAGGCGCCGACGGCGAAGACGGCGAAGACGGCGCCCCCGGCCCCACAGGCCCGGCAGGCCCGGCTGGCGAGGATGGCGCCCCCGGCCCAATGGGACCTCCTGGCGAGGACGGCGCCGACGGCGCACCAGGCCCAACGGGCCCAGCAGGCGCGGACGGGCCCACAGGCCCCGCCGGTGCCGATGGACAGGACGGAGCGACCGGCCCAACGGGCCCTCCTGGCGCGGATGGCGCGACCGGCCCGGCGGGCGCGACCGGCCCCGCAGGCCCCGAGGGCCCGACAGGCCCAGCAGGCGCCGACGGCGAAGACGGCGCCCCCGGCCCCACAGGCCCGGCAGGCCCGGCTGGCGAGGATGGCGCCCCCGGCCCGACCGGCCCAGCAGGCGAGGACGGCGCCGACGGCGCACCAGGCCCAACGGGCCCAGCAGGCGAGGATGGCGCTACCGGCCCAATGGGGCCTCCTGGCGCTGACGGCGCGGATGGCGCGGATGGCGCGACCGGCCCGGCGGGTCCGACCGGCCCGGCGGGCGCAGACGGCGCCACCGGCCCCACAGGCCCTGCAGGTGTTGACGGAGAGGACGGTGCCACCGGCCCAACCGGCCCCGCTGGCGCGGTGGGTCCGACTGGCCCGGCTGGCGCTGATGGTCAGGATGGTGCGACTGGTCCGGCAGGTCCTACGGGGCCGGCGGGCGCCGACGGCGCGACCGGTCCTGCGGGTGAAGATGGCGCCACCGGTCCGACGGGTCCTGCTGGCGCTGACGGTGTGGACGGTGCCACTGGTCCGATGGGTCCCGCAGGCGCCGATGGCGCAACCGGTCCGGCGGGTCCTGCGGGGGCGACGGGTCCGGCGGGTGCGGATGGCGCCACTGGCCCGGCGGGTCCCACGGGTCCGGCGGGTCCGGCGGGTGCGACCGGTCCGGCGGGTCCTGCTGGGGCGACCGGTCCCGCAGGCGCCGATGGCGCGACCGGTCCCGCGGGTCCAGCTGGGGCCACGGGTCCAGCAGGTGCCGATGGAGCCACTGGGCCTGCGGGTCCAGCGGGCGCTGATGGTGCGACCGGTCCGGCGGGTCCTACGGGTCCCGCGGGTGCGGAGGGTGCGACTGGTCCGGTGGGTCCCACGGGTCCGGAGGGCGCAACCGGTCCGGCAGGCGCCGATGGAGCTACTGGTCCAGCCGGTCCGGCGGGTCCAGCTGGGGCGACGGGTCCGGCGGGTGCGGATGGCGCCATTGGTCCGGCGGGTCCCACGGGTCCAGCGGGTGCGGAGGGTGCGACCGGTCCGGTGGGTCCTGCCGGGGCGACGGGTCCGGCGGGTCCCACGGGTCCCGCGGGTGCGGAGGGTGCGACCGGTCCGGCGGGTCCGGCGGGTGCTACCGGTCCCGCAGGCGCCGATGGCGCCACCGGTCCAGCGGGTCCAGCTGGGGCGACCGGTCCGGTGGGTCCTGCTGGGGCGACGGGTCCTGCGGGCGCGGATGGCGCGACTGGTCCGGCGGGTCCGATGGGTGCGACCGGTCCGGTGGGTGCTACCGGTCCGGCAGGCGCTGATGGAGCTACTGGTCCAGCCGGTCCGGCGGGTCCAGCTGGGGCGATCGGTCCGGTGGGTCCTGCTGGGGCGACGGGTCCTGCGGGCGCGGATGGCGCGACTGGTCCGGCGGGTCCGGCGGGTGCGACCGGTCCGGTGGGTGCTACCGGTCCGGCAGGCGCTGATGGAGCTACTGGTCCAGCCGGTCCGGCGGGTCCAGCTGGGGCTACGGGTCCTGCGGGTGCCGATGGTGCGATCGGTCCGGCGGGTCCGGCGGGTGCGACCGGTCCGGCGGGTCCGGCGGGTCCCGCAGGTGCCGATGGAGCCACTGGGCCTGCAGGGCCTGCGGGCGCTGATGGCGCGACCGGTCCGACGGGTCCGGCGGGTCCCGCGGGTGCGGATGGCGCCATCGGTCCGGCGGGTCCGACGGGTCCGGCAGGTGCCGTCGGTGCTACGGGTCCGGCGGGCGCGACTGGTCCTCGGGGTCTGCCGGGTGCCGATGGTGCCACGGGCCCTGCGGGTCCGACGGGTGCCGCTGGGCCGACAGGACCCACTGGGCCTATGGCCCAGGGGGTGACCGAGACCACTCGCGTGTCATCCGTGGTCAACGTTCCCGGAACGGGCCAATCGGTCCAGGGCGTCGCCTACTGCCCCGTCGGCTACACCGTCACCGGGGGCGGGGCGCAGACGGGGCTCACGGACAGCGGCATCATCGCGGGTAGCGAGCCCACCACGGCCGGCCAGGGCTGGAGTGCGTGGGGCCGGGCATCGGCCGCCCAGACGATGACCGTGTGGGCGATCTGCCTGAGGATGAGCAGCTGACCGCATAATGCACCATGGGGGTGGTCCGAGTAGTCGATCACTCTTCGGGTTCGTCGGTGATCATCGCCGGCGAACCCGGAGAGTGATCGATTTCCTGTCTCCGATCTGCGCTGTGAATGCGTCGGGCAGGATCTCGACCCGCGCCAGGTGGGCTACTAGCCGCTGCGTGGCTGCGTGGTCTCAGGTATCCCCGGGTGCCCGGGGACGGTGGTCGCGGGGAAGTGGATCTCGATGGAGAGGCCGCCGCTCGGAAGTGCCTGGGCGGTGATGTCGGCGCCGTGTGCGGTCGCGATGGCCCGGACGATCGACAGGCCGAGGCCGTGGTGGCCGTCGTTGCGCGCGGTCCGTTCGCCGAGCCGCTGGAAGGGCTCGAAGAGCCGGCCGACCTGCTGCGGGGGGATCGGCTCGCCAGTATTGATCACCGAGATCAGCGCTCGTCCGGCCCTGGTGCCGGTGGAGACCTCTACGTGGCCGCCGGTCGTGTTGTGGTGGACGGCGTTGTCGACGAGATTGGCGACCAGGCGTGCGGCCAGCGCGGGGTCGCCCGCGGCTGGGGCGGGGGCGATCCGGACCCCGAGGCGGACGCCGCGCGCGTCCGCCTCGGGGCGTGCCGCGTCGAGGGCCTGGCGGGCGAGGACGGACAGGTCGAAGGGTTCCTGGCGGTCGAGGCCGCGTTCGCTGCTGGCCAAGGTGAGCAGGGCGTCCAGGAGCTGGGCCTGGTCTTTGCTGAGCTCTAGCAGTCGTTCCGAGGTCGCCCGGTAGGTCGCCAGCGTGGCGTCGCCGTTGGTGAGTGTCTCCTCCAGGAGGGCGCGCTCCAGGGTGAGCGGCGTGCGGAGTTCGTGGGCGGCGTTGGCGACGAAGCGTTTGTGCGCGTTGAGGGCGGTCTCCAGGCGGCCGAGCAGGCCGTCGACGGTGTCGGCGAGGTCCTTCATCTCGTCGCGGGGGCCGGGGACGGCGAGCCGCTCGTGGACGTTGCGGGCGGAGATCTGCTGGATCGTGGACGTCATCGTGCGCAGTGGCCGCAGGACGCGCCCGGCGACCAGCCAGCCGAGGGCGATCGAGATCACCACCATGATCGCGAGCGCGATGCCGGACTGCATCAGGAGCTCGCGCAGCTGCGCTTCCCGGAGCCGTCTCAGGTGCTCGCGGATTTCCGGGCCACGCTCGTTGTAAACGATGACGACCAGGCCCGTCTTGGAACGGCGCATGAGCCAATAGGTGATCGCGAGAAGGACCGCGCCGGAAATCGTGAAAAGTGTGCTGTACAAGGCCGTCAGGCGAACGCGCACGGTCCGGTAGGAATGGTGAGGGGAGAGGCGGAGCAGGTCATGAAGGCGCATCGGTGTGGCCTATCCGGTAGCCGCCCTGCTGGACGGTCTCGATCACCGGTGGCGGCCCGAGTTTCGCTCGCAGCCGGTTCATCGTGGCCTTGACGGTGGTCGTGAACGGGTCGGCCGCCTCGTCCCACACCCGTTCCAGAAGTTCCTCGGCGGACACGGCGCGGCCGCCGGCGCCGAGCAGGTATTCCAGGAGCGCGAATTCCTTCGGGCTCAGCGCCAGCCGCATTCCCGCGCGGGTCGCGATCCGCTGCGCCGGGTCCAGCCGCAGATCGCCGTGGACGAGGACCGGCGGCAGCGCCGGTTGTGCCCGGCGGCCGAGCGCCCGGATCCGGGCCACGAGCTCGGCGTAGGCGAACGGCTTGGGCAGGTAGTCGTCGGCGCCGATGCTCAGGCCCGAGACCCGGTCGGCGATCGTGCCGGACGCGGTCAGCATCAGCACGCGGGTGCGGCGCGTCCGGCTCATCAGCGAGCGGCACACCTCGTCGCCGTGGACGCCGGGCAGGTCCCGGTCGAGGACGACGACGTCGTAGTCCAGCAGCGAGGTCCGCTCAAGGGCCGCGTCGCCGTCGTGGACCACGTCGACGGCCATTCCCTCGCGGCGCAGGACTCTCGCCACGGACGCCGCGAGTTCGGCCTGGTCCTCGGCCACCAGCACTCTCATCGTCCGGACAGGTTAACCGCCGCCGCGGTCACAGCCGGGTCACAGGCGCTCTGACCGTGGTGTGACCGCCCGTCGCCTAGAAATGGCCTCCCGCGCCCAATGCGAAGGAGACGATTGCATGTCGAAGGCGAAACGGCCGCTGGTCGCGCTCGCGATCCTGCTGCCGCTGCTCGCGGCCTGCGGTGGGTCGGACGACCCGCCCGGTGGCTCGGGGACCGCGGCGGGCGGTGGTGCCGCCGGTAACGGCAACGATCAGTATGTGAAGTACGCGCAATGCATGCGCGAGAACGGCGTCCCTGACTGGCCGGACCCCATTGACGGGACGAAGTTCCGCATGCCGAAGGGGAAGATCGACCCCAACACGCCGCAGTTCAAGGAGGCGGAGAAGAAATGTGAGTCCGTGCGTCCGCCCGGATGGACGTCGCGGCAGGATCCGTCCTTGCAGAACAAGATGCTGAAGTACGCGCAGTGCATCCGCAAGAACGGGGTGCCCCAGTTCCCCGATCCCCAGGACGGGAAGCTGGACCCGGGTTCCGTCGATCTCGATTCGCCGCAGTTCAAGGCCGCCGAGCAGAAATGCCGGTCGTTGCGGCCGGCGGGCGGTGGGGGATGAGCACGGATGTCAATGAGGCGCCTTCCGGTACGGCCGACGCCGCGGGCATTCCGGGCCCGGGGTCAAAGCGTCGGAAGGCGCGACGGGGTGGACGGTGGAAGGTGCTCGCCGGGGCGGGGATCCTGGTGCTGCTGGCCGGTGCGGGTGTCGCCGTCCTGGGGCCCTTCGGTGATGGGGACGACGCCCAGCCCGCGGCCTCTGCCGATGGCACGTCGCTGGTGGCCGTCCGGGAAGGGCCGCTGTCCACGCAGGTGACGCTGAGCGGGACGCTCTCGTACGCGGCCCACCGTGACGGAACCCCGTACGCCGTCGTCAACCAGGCCAAGGGCATCTACACCTGGGTCCCCAGCGAGGGCAGGGAGATCGGCTGCGGCAGGGCCCTGTACCGCGTGGACGAGAAGCCGGTGGTGCTGATCTGCGGCGGCACGCCGGCCTACCGCGCTCTGTCGGTGGGCGACGAGGGCCGCGAGGTGCGCGACCTCAACGGGAACCTGGTGAAGCTCGGATACGCGGAGAAGTCCGAGCTCGACCCCCGCTCGGACCACTACGGATCGGAGACCGCGGAGGCGGTCTCGGAGTTGCAGGACGAGCTGGGCGTCGTCCGGACCGGGCGCCTCGACCTCGGGGACGCGGTGTTCCTGCCCGGTCCGCTTCTGGTGACGAAGGCGATGGCCAAGGCCGGTACGCGGGCGGCGCCGGGCGGCCAGGTGGCGCAGGCGACCTCGGCGCGGCGGCAGGTGACGGTGGAGCTCGACCCCGGCCAGCAGTCCCAGGTCAAGGTCGGCGACCGCACCCAGATCACACTTCCGGACAACAGGACGACCCCCGGCAAGGTGAGCCGCATCGGGACGGTCGCGAAATCCGGTGACGGCGAGGGCGGCGACAAGAGCGACTCGTCCGGCTCCACCATCCCGGTGTACGTCACGCTCACGCGCCCCAAGGACGCCGGGAAGCTGGACGAGGCGCCGGTCCGGGTGCAGATCACGACCGACGGGATCGCGAAGGCGCTGATCGTCCCGGTCACCGCGCTGATGGGCAGGGCGGGGGGCGGCTACGTGGTCGAGGTGGCCGACCCGGCGAACGGGCAGCGGCGCCGCCTGGTCCCGGTGACGCTCGGCATCTTCGACAACGGCAACGGGCTCGTCCAGGTGTCCGGGGAGCTGGCCCCCGGCGATCACGTCGTGGTGCCCGCCTCATGACCCTCATGGACACGCCCCCCGAGCGGGCGCCCGCGCTGGAGCTGGCCGGTGTCACCAAGGTCTACGGAGGGCAGCCGCCCGTGCCCGCGCTGCGCGGTGTGAGCTTCACCGTCCGGCACGGGGAGCTGGTCGCCATCGTCGGGCCGTCGGGGTCGGGGAAGACGACGCTCCTGCACGTCATGGGGACGCTGGAGCGTCCCACGGACGGGCTGGTCCGCATCGACGGGGTCGACGCGGCGGGGCTCGGCGACCGGGAGCTCGCGGCGCTGCGCGCCCGCAGCATCGGGTTCGTCTTCCAGCAGTTCTTCTTGGCCGAGCACTCCACCGCCCTGGAGAACGTCGCGGACGGGCTCCTGTACGCGGGTGTCGAGGTCGGTGAGCGGCGGCGCCGGGCCGCGGACGCGCTCGACCGGGTCGGGCTCGCGCATCGCCGCGGCTTCCGCCCGACGAAGATGTCCGGCGGAGAGCGCCAGCGCGTGGCCATCGCCCGCGCGCTGGTCGGCAGGCCCGCGATCGTCCTCGCCGACGAGCCCACCGGCAACCTCGACAGCGCCACGGGGGCCTCGATCCTCGAACTGCTGCGCGAGCTCCACGCCGAGGGCGCGACGATCATCATGATCACGCATGACGGTGACCTGGCCGCGCGGCTGCCCCGCCAGGTGCACGTCCTGGACGGACGGATCATCTCCGACAGCGGCAGCGCCCCCGGCGGCGGCACCGCCCCGGGCAGCGGCACTACCTCCGGCAGCGGCGCGGCCCCCGCCGCGGTCGGTACATCCGGCGGGCCAGGAGAGGGGGAGTGATGATGCGGATTCCGACCCGGCTCGTGCCGGCCCGCCTGCGCGCCGGTGACCAGGCCCGGGTGGCGAGCACCGGGCTGCGCGCGCGGCCGCTGCGGGCCGCGCTGTCCGCGCTCGGGATCGCGATCGGCACCACGGCGATCGTCGCGGTCCTCGGGCTGTCGGCGTCGTCCCAGGCCGGACTGCTCGCGGAGATCGACCGGCTCGGCACGAACCTGCTGACCGTCAAGACCGGCCAGAGCTTCACGCAGGAGGCGGCGGTCATGCCGGTCGCCGCGCCCGGCCGGGTGGCCCGGCTCGGGTCCGTCGAGGAGGTCGCGCACACCGGCGCGGTCGGCGGCGCGAAGGTGTACCGGAGCCCGCTGATCCCGGCGATCAACACCAACGGGCTGAAGGTGCAGGCGGCGAGCCTGAACCTGCCCGGGGTGGCGGGCGCCGGCGTCGCCCATGGCCGCTGGCTCAACGAGGCGACGGCGACGCAGCCCGTCGTCGTGCTCGGCGCGTCGGCCGCGGAGCGGCTGGGGATCAGCCGCGTCCACCCCGGGCAGCGCGTGTGGCTGGACGGCCAATGGTTCTACGTCGCCGGAGTCCTCACCTCCGCGACGCTCGCACCGGACGTCGACACCAGCGCCCTGGTCGGATATCCGGCCGCGCGGCGCTACCTCGGCCACACCGCCATGGCCCGCGGCGAGCCGGTGGACGGACCTCCGAGCACGCTCTACGTCCGGGCGGAGACCGGCGCGGTCGGCGAGGTGCAGTCGGTGCTCGCCCAGACCGCGAATCCCGAGGCGCCGAACGAGGTCAACGTGAGCCAGCCCTCCGACGCGCTCACCGCCCGCGCCGCCGCGAAGGGAGCGTTCAACAGCCTGTTCCTCGGGCTCGGCGTGGTGGCGCTGATCGTCGGGGCGGTCGGGGTGGCCAACATCATGATCATCTCCGTGCTGGAGCGCCGCTCGGAGATCGGACTGCGCCGCGCGCTCGGCGCGACGCGGGGACAGATCCGCACCCAGTTCCTGGCGGAGGCGATCATGCTGGCGGTGCTCGGCGGCGCGGTCGGCGTGGCCGCCGGGGCGGCGGCGACCGCCGTGTACGCCGCCGTCAAGGGCTGGACGGTCGTCATCCCCGCCGAGGCGTGGGCGGGCGGTATCGGCTCGGCCGTCCTCATCGGGGCGATCGCCGGACTCGTGCCCGCGCTCCGCGCCGCCCGGCTCTCCCCGACCGAGGCCCTGCGGACGGCCTGACCCTGCCTGACCGCGGGCCGTGAGGCATAGGGTCTGAGGGAACCCCGCCGACCGGTCGGCTGTGCCGGGCCCCCGCCGTCCACGCCCCAGGTAGCGTTCGACGGACGGACGAACCGGACCCTCCGGGCGGCATCCCGGCACCAGGGCGACGGAGGCGGCAGGCAGTGGACCCGTTCCGGCCGGGCGACCCGCGCCAGGTGGGCGGCTACCGGCTGCTCGGCCGGCTGGGCGCGGGCGGCATGGGCACGGTCTACCTCGGCCGCTCGCCCGCCGGCCGGACGGTCGCCGTCAAGGTCATCAAGGAGCGGTACGCGGCCGACCCGGTGTTCCGCGCCCGGTTCCGCCGGGAGGTGGCCGCGGCGCGCACGGTGACGGGGACCTTCACCGCCCCGATCCTGGACGCCGACCCGGACGCCGCCATGCCGTGGCTGGTCACCGCCTACCTGCCGGGGCTGACGCTGCGGGAGGCGGTCGGGACGTTCGGCGCCCTCGCGGCGGGGCCCGCCCGCGTCCTCGCCCTGGGGCTCGCCGAGGCGCTCGCCGACATCCACCGCGCCGGGCTGGCGCACCGGGACCTGAAGCCCGGCAACGTCATGCTGACCGCCGACGGCCCCCGCGTGATCGACTTCGGCATCGCCCGGCCGGACGGCGGCACGGCGATCACGAAGGTCGGCGCCGTCCTCGGGACACCGGGGTTCATGTCGCCCGAGCAGGCGTCCGGGGGCGTGGCCGGTCCGGAGAGCGACGTCTTCTCGTTCGGCGCCGTCCTGGCGTACGCGGCGACCGGGCGGGAACCGTTCGGACGCGGCGACGCCGCCACCCTGCGGCGCCGCGTCGCCGAGGGGAGGGCGGACCTCAGCGGCGTCGCCGATCCCGGCCTGGCCGGTCTGATCGCGGCCTGCCTGCGCCGGGACCCGGGGGAGCGGCCCTCGGCCGTCCAGCTCCTGGACATGCTCGACCGGATCGGCGACGCCGCGCCGCCGTCCCCCGGCGACGGCACCGGATGGCCGCCCGCCGCGCTGGCGGAAGCGATCGACCGCCGTGTCGCGGAGGTCCGGTCGGATGTCCGGCCGGAGGAGCCGTCCGGGGCGCTGCCGCCGAGACCGCCCGCTGGAGACGCGGCACACGTCCACGACGCGGAGACGGCCGAACCGCACACCGCGGAACCGGCGGCTGGACGCGAACAGCAGTCGCAGCCGCCGCAGGCCCCGCAGCCGCCGTCGCTGCTCAGCCGGCGGGCGCTGGTCGTCTCCGCGCCGCTCGCGCTCGCGGCCCTCGGCGCGGTGGCGGTCGTCCGGGGCTGCGACACCGGATCGCCGCGCGCGAGCACCCGGCGATCACCGAAGGCCGCGCCGCCGATCCCGCCCCCGCAGGGCGTCCTGCGCTGGAGGGCCAAGGTGAGCGACTACTACCCCAAGGTGTTCACCGCGGGCGGCGTGGTGGTCGCGGAGGGGCAGGAGAGCGACGTCCGTGCCCTGCACGTCCAGACTGGCAAGACCCTGTGGAAACAGCGTGCGAGGAACGGGAGCCACTCCCTGGGCGACCTGGTATACCTCAGCGATCCCATACAGCCGTGGCTGACGGCCGTCGAGGCCGCCTCCGGCGAGACCCGCTGGGAGGGCAACTACCGGGAGGGGACGGTGCGCATGGTCGTCTCCGGGCCGGTGGCCTGTTTCGGGTACGAGGGGCCGATCAGGGCGGTGGGCGTGCGCGACGGCGAGACGCGCTGGCTCGCGGACGTGTCCCCCGAGACGGGGCTGGCCGCCGCCTCCACCCTGGTCGCCGCCGTGAACAAGACCGAGGTGGTCGCGCTCGACCCGCGCAGCGGACGGAAGCGATGGGCCTACCGGCTGAACCTCCGGGACTACCTGACCTACGCGTTCCTGGTCGGCGACGGCTTCGTCTTCGTCGGCGACCGGCAGGGCGTCCTGCACGCGCTGCGCGCCGCCGACGGGACGCTCGCCTGGCGGAAGGGACGCGGCCCGACCTGGTTCAACGGGTCGTCGCTCCTGTCGTCCGGCGGCGTGCTGTTCGCGGACGGGGGATACGGCAGCGTGGTCGCCATCGACCCCGCGACCGGCGCGGAGCGCTGGTCCCGCTTCCTCAACGACGACAGCGAGCTGGCGCTGGCCGGAGGCACGCTGTTCGCCGCCTGCTCGCACAGCGGCACGCTGTACGCCCTGAACGCGTCCGACGGACGCATCCTCTGGACGCATAAGGCCCAGCTCGATCGCGATCCCGTAATCGCGAGCATTGCCGGGCTCGTCTTCCTAGGCACCCGGGAGGGCACCGTGGAAGCCGTCGCCCCACCGGACGGAGGTCTGCGTGCAGGGTCTTGAGCCGTCCGATCCGCGGGCGGTCGGCCGCTGCCGGATCCTCGCCCGGATCGGCGCGGGCGGCATGGCGATGATCTACTTCGGGCGGTCCGGCGGCGGGCGTCCCGTGGCGGTCAAGCTGATGCACGCCGAGTTCGCCCGCGAGCCCGGGTACCGGGAACGCTTCCGCCGCGAGGTGGCGGCCACCCGGGCGGTCAGCGG
Organism: Actinomadura sp. KC216; assembly: GCF_004348535.1. GTDB lineage: Bacteria > Actinomycetota > Actinomycetes > Streptosporangiales > Streptosporangiaceae > Spirillospora. Next base: position 1,511 of record NZ_SMJX01000248.1, on the reverse strand, counting down.
GCGCTACAGCCCGGGGGTCCTGGACGCCGGCCCCGACGCCGCGCGTCCCTGGCTGGCGACGGAGTTCCTGCCGTCCGTGTCGCTGCGGGAGGCGGCCGGGCTGCTCGGCCGGATGCCGCCCGGCCTGGTGTTCCCGCTGGCCGCGGGGATCGTGGAGGCGCTCGTGTCCGTCCATGGCGCTGAGATCGTGCACCTTGATCTGAAGCCGGCGAACGTCCTGCTGACCGCCGACGGGCCACGGCTGATCGACTTCGGGATCGCCGCCGACCTGCGTCCCGGCGCGGCTCCGCCCGCCGGTGAACCGGCCGGGACCTGGGGTTTCATGGCTCCGGAGCAGGAGTCGGGCGGGCCGGTCTCCCCGGCGAGCGACGTCTACTCCTTCGGCGCGACGCTGGCCTACGCCTGCACGGGACGGCCGCCGTCCGGCGAGGGACGGCTGGACGGCATCACCGACGACCGGCTCCGGACGCTGATCTCCGGCTGCCTGCGTCCCGACCCGTCCACCCGGCCCACGGTGCCCGAACTGGCCGCCGAGCTGGCCCTCGGGAGTGCGGGGGACCACTCGGCCCTCCGCCTCCCGCCGGTCGTGCGTGCAGAGATCGACCGCCGGACGAGCGAAGCGGCCAACCCACCGACGCCGACCCCGCGCCCCGCCACGAATGCGGCCCCCGCTCCCAAATCCATTCCCGCACCCGCTCCAAAAGGCGTCCGCCGCCGCACTTTGGTGCTCTCGGGTGGCGCCTGCGCTGCGGCATTGGCGCTGGCCTTCGCCGTCCCGCAGGTGTTGTCGCTGGACGACGAACCGGAGACGGCGACAGCCCGGCCGGGCAACACCCTCGCCACCGGCCGGACGGCCCCGGCGTCCGACCCGGCGACCCGGACGCTGGAGTTCTACGTCTTCGGGACGAGCCCTCTCAGATCGCTGACCACCATCGTGAACGGGCAAAGCGTGACGGTGCGCAACAAAAGGTTGCCCTACCGGCGGGTCGTCCAGATACCGGCCGAACCGCAGCGCGTCACCTGGCGGATCGACTACCGCTTCGGCGCGGGCACTTTCGTCACGAAAGTGATCGTGGACGGGACCGAGCGCTCAAGTACGGGAGGCTCCAGCGAGAGCAAGGACGTCTCCGATTCCTACAAAGGAGCCGTCTGATCCGCCGCGGCAATTTCCGGCATCCGATTGATCAGACCAGCTCATATTCATCGGTTTAATGGCCGAATCCGAAACTACGACAATTGTGGTAGCGAACCGTCCCGCCGCATGGTGCCCGTGATGCGCAGAACTGCCATATCGCAGGCGATATCTATGACAGTTCACGCCACTTGTTGTGCCGAGGTGCCGCCAATATGCTCGGGCCGACCCAACGCGGGTCGCACGCAGTAGCTCCCAACCCTCGAACCAGAGGAGGCCCCCCGCATGCTGCGAAAGCTGAGCGTCGGCGCGATGATCGGCGCCGCCGCGATCACGCTGTCCGTGGCCCCGGCGGCCGCGGCGGCTCCCGCCACCGCCC
>NZ_SMJX01000247.1 GCF_004348535.1 Actinomadura sp. KC216 | reverse complement strand
GGCCGGGTAGGGGCAGCGGCGCGCCGATGGTGAGGGGTGGTGTGACGTGGGCGTTCGCACTTGGATCGGGTCATGGCCCGTCTACCGCCAGTTCACCGGCGACGACCCGCTCGGGCGGGGGGCCGCGGCGAAGAGCGCGGGAACCGGGCGGATCGAGGCGCGGGTGAGTACGGCCGACCAGGTCGTGAAGTCCGTCTGCCCGTACTGCGCGGTCGGCTGCGGGCAGGACGTGTACGTCCAGGACGGCAAGGTCACCCAGATCGAGGGCGACCCGGACTCGCCGGTCAGCCGGGGGCGGCTGTGCCCGAAGGGCTCGGCCAGCCTCCAGCTGACCACCGGGTCGGCCCGCGAGTACGGGGTGCTGTACCGGCGGCCGCACGGCACCCGGTGGGAGCGGCTCGACCTCGGTACCGCGATGGAGATGATCGCGGACCGGGTGATCGAGTCGCGCCGGCGCGGCTGGCAGTGGGAGGACGAGGGCGTCCCCGTGCGCCGGACGCTCGGCGTCGCGAGCCTCGGCGGCGCCACCCTCGACAACGAGGAGAACTACCTGATCAAGAAGCTGTTCACCGCGCTCGGCGCGGTGCAGATCGAGAATCAGGCGCGCGTTTGACACTCCTCCACCGTTCCCGGTCTGGGAACCTCGTTCGGACGCGGCGGCGCGACCACCTTCCAGCAGGATCTGCAGAACGCGGACTGCATCGTCATTCAGGGCTCGAACATGGCGGAATGCCATCCGGTCGGGTTCCAGTGGGTGATGGAGGCGAAGGCGCGCGAGGCGAGGCTGATCCACGTCGATCCGCGGTTCACCCGGACGAGTGCGCTCGCCGATGTGCATGTGCCGCTTCGGGCCGGTAGTGACATCGCGTTCCTGGGCGGAATCGTCAATTACGTCCTACAGAACGAGAAGTATTTTCATGAGTATGTGCGGGCTTATACGAACGCGTCGGTGATTCTGTCGGAGGATTTCCGGGACACCGAGGACCTGGACGGTGTCTTCTCCGGGCTGAACACCGAGACCCGCGGCTATGACCACGCGACGTGGCAGTACGCGGAGATGAACGTCCAGTCCGCCGCCGGGGAGCGGGACATGCAGTGGGACGAGCGCGTCGAGTCCGTGGCGGAGGCCGGACGCGGTGAGGCGCACGGGTCCGGCGGCGCGGCGATCGGCGAGGGCGATCCGCAGCGGGATCCGGACCTGGAGCACCCGAGGTGCGTGTTCCAGGTGCTCAAGCGGCACTATGCGAGGTACACCCCCGAGATGGTGGAGCGGATCTGCGGCGTCCCGCAGGACCAGTTCCTGAAGGTCTGCGAAATGGTCACGGAGAACTCTGGGCGAGATCGGACGACCGCCTTCGCGTACGCGGTCGGCTGGACGCAGCACACGGTCGGCGTCCAGTACATCCGGACGGCTGCCATTCTGCAGGCGCTGCTCGGCAACATCGGCCGTCCGGGCGGCGGCATCCTGGCGCTGCGCGGGCACGCGTCCATCCAGGGGTCGACCGACATCCCGACGCTGTTCAACCTGCTGCCCGGCTACATCCCGATGCCGCACGCCCACACGAACGAGGATCTGGACACGTTCGTCCAGGCGGAGTCCGCGCGCAAGGGGTTCTGGGGCAACATGCGCGCCTACCTCGTCAGCCTGCTGAAGTCGTACTGGGGCGACGCGGCGACCGAGGACAACGACTACTGCTTCGACTATCTGCCGCGGCTGACCGGCTCGCACAGCACGTACGAGACGGCGATGGCGCAGATCGACGGGGTGTGCAAGGGCTATTTCCTGATGGGCGAGAACCCGGCGGTCGGGTCCGCGAACGCGAAGATCCAGCGGCTGGGGATGGCGAACCTGGACTGGCTCGTCGTCCGCGACTTCTCGCTGATCGAGTCGGCGACGTGGTGGAAGGACGGCCCGGAGATCGAGACGGGCGAGATGCGCACCGAGGACATCGGCACCGAGGTGTTCTTCCTGCCCGCCGCCGCGCACACCGAGAAGGACGGCAGCTTCACCAACACGCAGCGGATGCTGCAGTGGCACCACAAGGCGGTGGAGCCCGCCGGGGACGCGCGCAGCGACCTGTGGTTCATGTACCACCTGGGCCGGATCATCAGGGAGAAGCTGGCCGGGTCGTCCGACGAGATGGACCGGCCGGTGCTCGACCTGACGTGGGACTACCCGACCGAGGGCCCCCTGGACGAACCGGACGCCGAAGCGGTGCTGGCCGAGATCAACGGGTTCGACGGGGAAGGGAACCCGCTGTCGTCGTACACGCAGCTCAAGGACGACGGGTCCACCAGTTGCGGTTGCTGGATCTACTGCGGTTGCTACGCGGACGGCGTCAACCAGCCCGCGCGCCGCAAGCCCGGCCAGGAGCAGAACTGGGTGGCGCCCGAGTGGGGCTGGGCGTGGCCCGCGAACCGCCGCATCATCTACAACCGCGCGTCCGCCGACCTGGACGGCAAACCGTGGAGCGAACGCAAGGCCCTCGTCTGGTGGGACGCGGAGAAGGGCACGTGGACGGGCCACGACGTGCCCGACTTCATCGCCGACCGGCCGCCCGGCCACAAGCCGCCGCGCGACGCCACCGGGCCGGACGCGCTCGCCGGGGACGACCCGTTCATCATGCAGGCGGACGGCAAGGCGTGGCTGTACGCCCCCGCCGGGCTGACCGACGGGCCGCTCCCCACGCACTACGAGCCGCAGGAGTCGCCGTTCTCGAACCCGCTGTACGGGCAGCAGCGCAACCCCGTCCGGCATCTGCTGCCGCCGCATCCCGACAACCGGTACGCGCCGAGCGGCGGCGCGCCCGGCGCGGAGGTGTACCCGTTCGTCGCGACGACCTACCGGCTCACCGAGCACCACACGGCGGGCGGCATGTCGCGGTGGCAGCCGTACCTGGCCGAGCTGCAGCCGGAGTTCTTCTGCGAGGTGTCGCCGGAGCTGGCGGCGAAGCGGGGCCTGGAGCACGGCGGCTGGGCGACGATCGTCAGCCCGCGCGCCGTCGTCGAGGCGCGGGTCCTGGTCACCGAGCGGATGTCGCCGCTGGTCGTGGACGGCCGGACGCTGCACCAGATCGGCCTGCCCTACCACTGGGGCCCGAACGGCTACAGCCGGGGTGACGCCGCGAACGAGCTGCTGCACCTCGCCCTGGACCCGAACACCCACATCCAGGAGGCGAAGGCGCTGTCGTGCGACATCCGGCCGGGGCGGCGCCCGCGCGGGCCCGACGCGGCGGCGCTCGTCCGCGAGTACCGCGAACGGGCCGGGATCACCGACGAGACCGGCACCGGGGTCTAGGGGACGCTCCGCAGGACGGTCTCGGTGAGGGCGTCGTCCTGGTGCGGCGGGACGGAGCGGAGGTCGAGGAGGCAGCGGCCGTCCTCAACGCGTCCCATTACGGCGGGCGCCGCGTGCCGCAGCCGGTGCGCGTACGGCTCGGGCAGTGACACGGCCGCGCTCGGCAGGACGACGCCGGGCGCGCCTCCGCCGCCGACCGCCGACTCGCTCTCGACGGCCCGCGCGTCCAGCCCGGCGTCGCGCAGGCGGGCGGCGAGGCGTCCGGCGCGCTCGCGCAGCGCGTCCGGGTCCGTGTGGAGCGCCTCGTCGGTCGGGGTGCGCGGGCCGCGGAGGGTCGCCTCCAGCGCGGCGAGCGTCATCTTGCCGACCCGCAGCGCGCGGGCCAGCGGATGCCGCGCGAGCCGCCGGACCAGGGCCTCCTCGCCGAGGACGATCCCGCACTGCGGCCCGCCGAGCAGCTTGTCGCCGCTGGCCGTGACAAGATGCGCGCCGGCCTTGAGCATGGACGCGGCGTCGGGCTCGTCCGGCAGGAGCGGTTCGGGGGCGAGGAGGCCGGAGCCGATGTCGGCGACGACCGGGACGCCGAGCCCGGCCAGCTCGGCGACGTCCGCGCCGCGCGTGAAGCCGGTCATGCGGAAGTTCGACGGGTGGACCTTGAGGATGAAGCCGGTGCCGTCGCCGATCGCGGCGGCGTAGTCGTCCGGCGAGGTCCGGTTGGTCGTGCCGACCTCGCGGAGCCGCGCGCCGGTCGCGGCGAGCAGGTCGGGGATGCGGAAGCCGTCGCCGATCTCCACCATCTCGCCGCGGCTGATCACGATCTCGCGGCCGGTGGCGAGCGCGGTCGCGGCCAGGACGAGCGCCGCCGCGCCGTTGTTGACGACGTGCGCGGCCTCCGCGCGCGGCACCCGCTCCAGCAGGGCGGCCAGCGCCGACCGGCCCCGCCGGGCCCGGCGGCCGGTCTCCAGGTCGAGCTCGACGTCGGTCGTGCCGGACGCCACCGCGACGGCGTCGCGCGCGGCGTCCGACAGCGGGGCCCGGCCGAGGTTGGTGTGCAGCAGGACGCCGGTCGCGTTGATCACGGGACGCAGCCCGGACGCGGTCGGCGGCAGCGCGGCCACCGCCGTGTCGGCGACCGTGTCCGGCGGGATCTCCCCCGCCCTGGCCCGCCGCTGCGCCGCGACGACGGCCGCCTTCACGACGCCGCGGCCGATCCGGCCCGCCGCCTCGGCGAGCCGCGGATCGGCGAGCACCACGTCGGTGCGGGCGATCCGCCGGCGCCCGTCGGCGGGCGGGGCGTCACGATCCATCGCTGACCTCCGGGTTCTCCGCGTGACTTTCCCGCAAGCATCCCATGGAGGTATCATGCATGAGTCATGCATGAAGCACGGTTGGCGAACCTGCTCGGTGCCGCCTCGCTGGCGGTGACCGATCTCGTCCTGGCCGGGGCCACCGGGGCCGGGCGGGCGAGCCCGAGCGGGGCCGCCGCGCTGATCGTCCTGGCGGACGCGCCGGACCTCGGCGTCACCGAGCTGGGGCGGCGCGTCCGGCTCACGCAGTCGGCGGCGGCGCGGATGGTCGACGGTCTGGAGGCCGCCGGTCTCGCACGGCGGCGCCGCGGGGAGGGCCGTGCCGTCCACGTGCGGCTCACGGAGGCGGGCGAGGACGCGGTCCGCGACATGCTGGACGCGCGCGGCGCGCCACTGGCCGGGGTGCTCGACGTCCTGGACGACGAGGAGCGCGCGGCGTTCACCGTCCTGCTGGGCAAGCTGCTGGCCCGCCTGTACGCGGAGATCGGCGACGCGGACGTCATGTGCCGCCTCTGCGACCGGCAGTGCTGCGTCACCGGCGCGGTATGCCCGGTCGGCCAGGCCGAACGCGACGCTGCGGCAGGGGGCGTGTGACGGGAGTCCTCCTCGCACTGGCGTCGGCGCTCGCCTACGGCATCGCCGACGTGGCGGGCGGTCTGCTGTCGCGCCGCGCGGACTTCAGGGCCGTGGCGCTCCTCGGGCAGGCGGGCGGGCTCGTCTGCGCCGTCGCCGCCGCGCTGCTCGTGCCCATGGACGGAACGATGGACGCGACGTCCCTTGGATGGGGCGCGCTGTCGGGCGTCGGGACGGGCCTCGCGATGGTGTTCCTCTACCGGGGCATCGGCCGCGGCGACATGAGCGTGGTCGTCCCGGTCAGCGCGGTCGGCGGGGTGGCGCTGCCCGTCGTGGCCGGCGTCGCGCTGCTGGGCGACCGCCCGCCGGTGCCCGCGTGGGCCGGGATCGCGGTGGTGCTGCCCGCGCTGTGGCTCGTGTCCCGGTCGGACTCGGGCGAGCACGGCAGGGTGCGCGCGGCGATCGGCAACGGGCTCGTCGCGGGCGCCGGGATCGGGATCCAGTACCTCGCCCTCGCCCAGGCGGGCGACGGCGCGGGGATCTGGCCCGTCGCGGCGGGACGCGTCGCGGCCGTCCTCACGATCGCGCCCATGCTGTGGACGCCCGGCTTCCGCCTTCCCACCGGGAGGCTCGCGTTCTGGTCGGCGGCGAACGGGGGCCTCGCGGCGGCGGCGCTCGTCTGCTACCTGCTGGCCACCCGGGAACAGCTCGTCGTCATCGCGGTCGTCCTGTCGTCGCTGTATCCGGTCGTGCCCGTCCTGCTCGGCGTCACCGCGCTCCGCGAACGGCTGTCGGCCGCGCAGGCGGCCGGGCTCGTGGGCGCCGGGGCGGCCGTCCTGCTCCTCACCGTGCCCCTGTGACGGCGGATCGCCGTCACGCGGACGGCGGGATACATCCTGTCACCGTGAGGCAAGGTCATAGCCGGTTGTAGCCGCCGTAAAGCTGTGAGTAACTGTTCCCCGGAGCCCCACGGCTCTCCGGAGCGACACCGGGCCACGCCTTGATCAGCGAGGGGACCGACGATGGACGAACTGCTGGCGGAGCGGGTGAACCGGCTCCTGTCCGGCCCGACCGGTCTGGGCACGTCGGCGGCGCGCGTGGTGGACACGCTGGTCGCCAAGCCCGAGGCCCCGCCCGCGCCTGAGTCAGGGCCCGTGCCCGTGCCCGGGGCCGGGGCCGCCGTCCCGCCCGCGCAGGACGCGGTGGTGCCGCTGCCGTCCCGGCTGCCGAGTCCCACGCGCAAGGGCGGGCACTTCTCGCCGGGGTACGCGGAACGGGAATGGGGCGACGGCTCGTTCCCCCCGCTCTACTGCCCGCTGACGGCGCGCGTCGACGACGACCTCGCCCTGGAGGTCAACGACCGGCTGGTCGCGTGGGCCGACGAGATCGGGATCTACGCCGACCAGCTCGACCGGTTCCGCGACACCGGGTTCGGGCGCCTCGCCGTGCTCGCCCACCCCGACACCGACGACGTCGACCCGCTGCTGTTCGCGGCCAAGATGAACGCGGCATGGTGGGCCTGCGACGACTACTACGCCGACGAGAGCGACCTCGGCGCCACCCCGACCGAGCTCCCGCCGCGGCTCGCGATGGTGATGTCCGCGATGGACCCGCCACCGCCCGCGGGGAAGTACACCGACCGGCTCGAGGACGCGGTGCGCGCCGACCCCGTCCTGATGGCGCTGCGGTCGGCCGCCGGGCACCTGCGGCGGCTCGCCGGGCCGTCCCAGGTCATGCGGATCTGCAACACCACGTTCCAGATGTACGTGAGCTGGACCGCCTACGCCGCCTGGCGGCACCTGGGCGAGCTGCCGCCGGTGTGGCGGTACCTCGCCGCGCGGCAGCACGACAGCTTCTACACCTCGATGACGCTGATCGACGTCGTCGGCGGCTACCAGCTCGACGCGAACCTCTTCTACGAGCCGCGCGTCCACCGCGCGGTGATGCAGGCCGGGACCGCCTCCGTCATCGTCAACGACCTGCACTCGGCGGAGAAGGAGGCGGCCGACGAGCTGCCCGACTGCAACGTGGTGCTGCTGATCGCCGAAGAGGAGGGCTGCCAGTTGGGCGAGGCGGTCGAGACGGCCGTCGAGATGCACAACCACTTCGTCCGGGGGTTCGAGGCGAGCCAGAAGGAGCTGGCGGCGGTCCCGTCCCCCGAACTCCAGCGGTTCCTGCTCGGTGTGCAGGGCTGGATGGCGGGCGGCTTCGAATGGCACGGATCGTCCGGCCGCTACAAGTGACGGCCCCACCGCCCGCATGACCCGACCACTTGTATGACCCGACCACGCATCCCGTCGAGAAAGGATCACCGGATATGGGCTCAACCCAGGGCGCCGCGGTTCTCAACAGCCTCTACCAGCACTCGGTCGCCGACTACTGGAACGCCGAGAAGAACCCGGTCAACCTCCGCCTGGGCGAAGTGGACGGGATCTACCACCACCATTACGGCATCGGCCCGGCGGACTGGACGGTCCTCGACGGCCCGCCCGAGACCCGCGAGAAGCGGACGATCGCCGAGCTGCACCGGCTGGAGACCGCGCAGGCCGACCTGCTGATGAGCCATCTCGGCGCCGTCCGGCCGACCGACCGGCTGCTGGACGCGGGGTCGGGGCGCGGCGGCTCCAGCCTGATGGCCCACCAGCGGTTCGGCTGCCGGGTGGACGGCGTGTCGATCTCCGAGTCCCAGGTCGCGTTCGCCAACGCGCAGGCCGAGCGGCGCGACGTCGCCGACAAGGTGCGCTTCCACTTCAAGAACATGCTCGACACCGGTTTCGAGACCGGCGAGTTCCAGGCCATCTGGAACAACGAGAGCACGATGTACGTCGAGCTGGGCCTGCTGTTCGCCGAGCACGCCCGGCTGCTGCGGCGCGGCGGCCGGTACGTGTGCATCACCGGCTGCTACAACGACGCCTACGGCCTGCCGTCGCGGGCCGTGAGCGAGATCAACGCGCACTACATCTGCGACATCCACCCCCGCAGCACGTACTTCAAGGAGATGGCGGCGAACCGGCTCGTCCCGGTGAGCGTGGTGGACCTCACCTCCGCGACGATCCCGTACTGGGAGCTGCGCGCGAAGTCGACGCTGGCCACCGGCATCGAGGCGGCGTTCCTCGACGCCTACAAGGGCGGCAGCTTCCAGTACGTCCTCATCGCCGCCGACCGCGTCTGAGCCGGGCCTCGATCCGGTCGACGTCGCCGCGTTCCGCCTCCGGCAGCGGCGCTCCGGCGGCGTCCCGGGCGGCGGACGCGCCGTCCAGCGCCGCCGCGGCCTCCTCGTCGCGGCCCGCCAGGGACAGCGCGCCCGCCGTCCCCTCCAGTGCCAGCGCGATCGCCCGCGGGTTCCCGGTCGCGCGGGCGGCGGCCAGGCCCTCGGCGTGCAGTCCGAGGGCCTGGTCCGCGTCTCCGCGCAGTTCGGCGATGAACCCGAGCTCGGCGAGCAGGAAGGCCATGCCGGGGGCGCCGTCGATGTCGCGGACCCAGCCGAGCCAGCGGCGCAGGATCGCCTCCGCCTCGTCCAGCCGGCCACGGCGGCGGGCCGCCAGCGCCAGCCCGATGTCGGCGAAGTTCTCCATCCGGCGATGCGACTCGCGGACCGCCAGCCGCCTGCCGCGCTCGTGCAGGTCGTCGGCGCGGTCGAGGTCGCCGGTGAGCAGCGCGATGCGGCCGAGGCGGGACAGGACTCCGGACGCCTCCGTCCAGAGCCCGAGCTCTTCGGCGTCGCGGAGCCCGCTCTCGTGGAGCCGGGCCGCGCGGGCGTAGTCGCCGGTCACCTCGGCGAGGACGCCGAGGGTCTCGGTGGCCTGGAGGCGTCCCCAGCGGTCGCCCGCCGTCCGGAACAGCTCTATGGCGCGCTCTCCGTCGCGTCCCGCCCTCGGGAGGTCGCCCGCGGAGAGCGCCCGCGCGGCGCGGGTGGCGAGCGCCGCGGCCTCACCCCACGTGTCGTCGGCGGCGCGGAAGCCCTCCAGGGCGCGGGCGGTGAGTTCCTCGATCGCGTCGAGGTCGCCGAACCCGGCGCGGACGAAGCCGAGGAACCATTCCGCCCACGGGTCCTTCTCGCCGTAGGCGGCGAGGGCTTCGCGGCAGCGCTCGTCGCGGTCGTGGCCGTCGCCTTCGAGCATCGCGAAACCGGTGTGCCAGGTCTTGGCGACGGCCGTCCGCGCGGGCGTGCCGCCGGGGACGGCGAGGGCCCGCCGGAACGCGCGGCGCGCCTCGCCGGGACGGCCCCACAGGAACCAGGCCCAGCCCATCGCGTTGACCAGCCGCAGCGCGAGGTCGGCGGCGCCGTCCTCGACGGCGGTGTCGAGCGCGGTCCGCAGGTTCCCGGACTCGGCCCGCAGCGCGCGCAGCGCCTCCCGCTGGCCCGGGCCGCGCAGGTCGGCGCGTTCGGCGAGCGCCGTGTAGTACTCGGCGTGGCGGCGGCGCGCCGCCCCGTACTCCCCCGCCTCGCGGAACCGCTCGGCGGCGTACGCGGCGATCGACTCCAGCAGCCGGTAGCGGGGACCGTCACCGGCCACGACCAGGGACCGGTCGACGAGGCTCGCCAGCACACCGACGTCCGCGCCGCAGACCTCTTCGGCCGCTTCGAGCGTGCAGCCGCCCGAATGCGCCGCCAGCCGCCGCAGCACCCGTCGCTCGGGTTCGCCGAGCGGTTCCCAGCTCCAGTCGATCAGCGCGCGGAGCGTCCGCTGCCTGGCCGGTGCGTCCCGGGCGCCGGAAGACAGGAGCCGGAACCGGTCGTCCAGCCGCGCCGCCAGCCCCTCGACGCCGAGCGTCCGGACGCGGGTGGCGGCCAGTTCGAGGGCGAGCGGGATGCCGTCCAGCCGCGCGCAGACGTCCGCGATGGCCGGTGAGCCGAGGGTGATGCCCGCTCGTTCGGCGAACAGTTCGGCGGCGTCGCGGGCGTCCAGCGGCGGGACGCTCCACAGCCGCTCGCCCGAGATCCCGATCGGCTCGCGGCTCGTCGCGAGGACGCGCGGCTCGGCGGCGTCCCGCAGCAGGCCCGCGACCAGGCGGGCGACCGGTTCGACGGCGTGCTCGCAGTTGTCCAGGACGAGCAGCGCCCGCTTCCCGCGCAGCGCCTCCGCGAGCCTGCCCGCCGGGCCGCCGCCCGCGACGCCCGCGTCGTCGCGCAGCCCGAGGACACCGGCCACGAACGACGCCACCTCGTCCACCGATGCGCCCGCCTTGAGGCCCTCGTCCAGCGGCACCAGCCAGACGCCGTCGGGGTGCCGATCCCGCACGCGCCGCGCGACGGCCACCGCCAGCCGCGTCTTGCCGACCCCGCCCGGCCCGGTCAAGGTCACCATCCGGGCCGGGCCGGTCAGGACGTCCGCGAGCTCGTCCATCGCGGTGTCCCGCCCGATCAGCGGGGTGATGTCGGCGGGGAGGTTCCCGGACGCGGGCAGCGTGTGGCGGAGGATGGCGAGGTGCAGGTCGGCGAGGGCCGGGCCGGGGTCGGTGCCGAGGTCTTCGGCGAGGCGGTGCCGGAGGTCCTCGTAGGTCGCGAGCGCGTCGGCGGGACGGCCCGCGCCGTGGAGCGCGCGCATGTAGGACGCGCGGAGCCGTTCCCGGAGCGGATGCTCGTCGACGGCGGCGCGCAGTTCGGCCGCCACGACCTCGTGGTCGCCGAGGTCCAGGCGTGCCTCGGCGTGGACTTCGAGTGCGGAGAGCCGCAGCTCGTCCAGGCGTGTGATCTCGGGGGCCGTGAACGGCGCGTCGGCGAAATCGGCGTAGGCGGGGCCGCGCCACAGGGACAGCGCGTCCGCGAGAAGGGCGGCGCGGGCCGCCGGGGCCTCGGACGCTCGCGCCTCGGCGAGGAGGTCCTCGAACCGGGCGGCGTCGTCCGGGCGGGCGTTCAGGCGGTAGCCGGGCGGGACCTTCTCGACCAGGGCGCGGGCGCCGGGTTCGGCGTCGTCCAGGGTGCGGCGGAGCTGGGAGACGCGGGCCTGGAGGGTCGCGGGCGGGTTGGCGGGCAGCCCGTCGCCCCACAGATCGTCGATCAGGCGGTCGGCGGGGACGGTCCGCCCGGCGTGCGCGAGAAGGGCGCGGACCTTGCGGTCGGCGACCCTGACCGGCGTGCCGTCCCCCGTCCGCACCTCCAGCGGGCCGAGCACCCCGAAGCGCATACCCGCCACCGTAATGCGGCCCGAAGGGTTCCCGAAGCCGCGGGCGGCAGGCTCGGTCTCCTAACGGAAAGGGGAATCGTCATGGCTGAACAGACATCCGTGACCGTGCTCGGGCTGGGGTTCATGGGGACGGCGCTCGCGGAGGCGCTGCTGAAGAACGGGCACTCCGTGACGGTCTGGAACCGTTCGCCGGGCAAGGCCGAGCCGCTTGCCGCCAAGGGAGCGCGCCCGGCGGCGACGGCCGCGGAGGCGATCGCGGCGAGCCCGCTGGTGATCGTTTGCATGTCCGTGTACGGCAACGCGGACGGCGTCCTGACCGGTGACGTGCTGGCCGGGCGCACGGTCGTCCAGCTCACCAACGGGACGCCGAAGCAGGCGCGGGCGCTGGCCGAGCACGTCACCGGCAGCGGTGGGCGGTACGTCGACGGCGGCATCATGGCCGTCCCGCAGATGATCGGCGGGCCGGACGCGCTCGTCCTCTACAGCGGTGACGAGGCCGCGTTCGAGGAGAACCGCGCGCTGCTCGGCGCGTTCGGCGGTGCGCGGTTCCTGGGCACCGACCCGGGGCTCGCGCCGCTGTTCGACCTCGCGCTGCTGGACGCCATGTACGGGATGATCGCCGGGTACTTCCACGCGGTCGCGCTCGTCCGGTCGGAGAAGGTGCAGGTGGCGGAGTTCAATCCGATGGTCACCGCGTGGCTGACCGCGATGATGGAGGGATTCTCCGAATACGCGCGGGCCTTGGACGACGGCGATTTCAGCACCGACGTCTCCAGCGTGGCCACCAACCAGGTCGCGTTTCCCGGCCTGATGGACACGAGCCGCGAGCAGGGAGTGGACCCCGCCCTTCTGGCCCCGCTGCGCGACCTGCTCGACCGTGCAGTGGCCGAGGGCCACGGCAAGGACGGGCTGGCCCGCCTGGTCACGCTGCTGGAACGGCCCGCGTCCTAGCCCTGCGCCCTAGCCCTGCGCGGAACGGGGCGGGGGTTCCGGCGACCGGGACGGGCGGTTCGGGTCGGGCAGGTCCGGCAGGCCCGTCTCCGGCCGCTGCGGGACGGCG
>NZ_SMJX01000246.1 GCF_004348535.1 Actinomadura sp. KC216 | reverse complement strand
GTGGTGGGGTCAGCGGGTGGCGAGGACCTGGGCGATCCTGGCGGCCGCGGTGGGCGCGTCGTCGGCGGGCGCGATGCGCTCGGCCCACGACCACCAGTACCACCAGCCGTCCGCGGCCTGTTCCGCCATGACGTTCTCGGTCAGCGCGGACGCGTCCGGGTTCATCACATGCAGGACGGGCGACTGGTCCCGGGGCAGGACGATCCGCACCCGGAAGCCGCGCTCGACCAGTTCGTCGCCGAGTTCTTCCAGAAGTTCGATCCGCGTCCTCGAAGGCGCGGTGGTTCCCGTATCGTCAGGCGTCATCCTCGGTTCCTCACGGCAGTTCCTCACGGACTCCGCGCGGCCCGACGGGGTCCCAGCCTCCCCCTTCGTCCGCTCATGCGCAAGCACCACCGGGCCGTTCGGCCGGGCCGGGCCCGCTCCCGGGCCTCTGCGCGGGCCCGGCGGGCGGCGCGCGTTTCGGACGTCGGCTGGCGGCTATCCGGGATATCTTGCGCATAGCAGATGAACAGGACTTGGGGGCGAAGTATGACGCTGGGCCCGGATCCAGCCGCCGACCCGGACGCCACTCCGGTCTTCGGCGTCCCGGCGGGCGCCGCCCCGGGAGCCGCCCCGGGAGCCGCCGACCCGGGCCCCGGGCAGGCGCCCCCGCCGCCGTCCCGGCCCCGCGCGGGCGCGCGGACGTGGCACCGGTTCCACTACGCGGTCGGCGTGTTCCTCATCGCGTACGGCCTGACGGCGCTGCTGAGCGGGTTCCTGCTGTGGAGCGACCGGCAGGACGAGATCGACGGATACTTCGCCTCCGGACCGGCGACCGGCATCCTCGTCCTGGTCAAGCTGGTCGAGGCGGCGCTCGTCCTGTCCGCGGTGGCGGGGGTGGCGCTGCGCCGCGACCTCCTGCTCGTCCCGGCGACGGCCGGGTGGATGGCGGGGTTCGCGATGTTCGCCGTCCTGGACGTGTTCACCGGCAGGTGGGGCGGGCTCCTCCAGCACCTGCTCTACCTGATGGGGTTCGTCCTCCTGCTGTTCCTGTCGTACGGGCTGAGCGCGAAGGCCCAGCTCGCGAGCGCGCCGCGGCCGGACGACGGCGACGCCGCGCCCGGCGACCCGCGGGACGGCTCGTCCAGCGGCCCGCACCGGCTCACCCGGACGCAGGAGTTCGCCCTGCAGGCCATCAACCGGGCCGCCGCGCTGACCGGCCCGCGTCCCCGCCCCGGGAGACACGACTGATCTTGGCAGAAGTTGCCCTTGGTGGCGCTTCCGGACGGTGCGACGTTGTGGCTCATGAGAGCCCGAAAACTGGTGTCGCCACTGCTAGTGGCGGTGTCCCTGGCGGTGCCCGCGGCGCTGACGGCGCCCGCCGGGACCGCCGCCGCACAACCCCCGTTGGCCCCGTCCGGATGCGATCCGACGCAGACCGAACCGGTCTACCGGGGCGAGGTCCCCTCCCCCAAGCAGGTCCTCGGCTTCGAGCTCGGTGAGCGGCAGGCCACCGCCGCCGAGTCGGACAAGTACCTGGAGACGGTCGCCGCGAAGAGCGAGCGGGTGATCTCCGGGACGCTGGCCAGGTCGGCGCAGGGCCGTCCGCTGAAGTACGCGATCGTGGGACGTCCCGCACTCATCTCCAAGGCGGGGCTGGCGAAGGTCCGGCGGGAGGCCGGGCAGCTGCGCGACCCGCGCACGCCGGAGGCGCCGGCCAAGCGGATCACCGAGCGCGGCGTCCCGATCCTGTGGGTGAGCGGGAACGTCCACGGGAACGAGCCGAGCGGCACCGACGCCGCGCTCAAGGTGCTGCGCGACCTCGGCGACCGCACCGACTGCGCCGCCACGGCGATCCTGGACAACGCGCTCGTCGTCGTCCTGCCGACGCAGAACCCGGACGGCCGGGAGGCGGGCACGCGGCAGAACGCGTACGGCTTCGACATGAACCGCGACTGGTTCGCGCGGACGCAGCCGGAGACCGACGGCAAGCTCGCGATGCTGAACGAGTACCCGCCCGCGCTCTACATCGACGCGCACGAGATGGGCGGGACGTCGTACTTCTTCCCGCCGAACGCCGACCCGGTCTACCACGAGACGCCGGAGCAGGCGGTCGGCTGGATCAACGACCTGTACGGCGCGGCGATGGCGGCCGAGTTCACGCGGCAGGGCATCGACTACTTCAACAGGGACGTGTACGACCTCTTCTACCAGGGCTATGGCGACACGGTGCCGACGAGCGCGTTCCATGCCGCCGGGATGACGTTCGAGAAGGGCGGCGAGAGCCCGTACCCGGAGCGGGTGAAGGAGCAGTACCTCACCCAGTGGGTGACGCTGTCGGCCGCGGCCCGCAACCGGCACCGGATCCTGAGCCAGTGGCGCCAGATGACGGTGGACGCTTACGCGCAGGGCAAGGCGGGGAAGCTGGAGCCCAACCAGGTCTACAACCCGCCGAACCAGATCGACCGGCAGGTGCCCGACCGTCCGGTCCGGAACTATTTCCTGCGGGACGACGACCCGGCCAAGCGCGACGAGGTGCGCACCATCGTCCGGCGGCTCCAGCGGATGGGCGTGGAGGTGAAGAAGCTCGTCCGGCCGTTGCAGGTCCCCGACTTCAAGGCGTACGGGCAGCCCGAGGCGAAGACGACGCTCCCCGCGGGCACGTACTGGATCTCCATGGCGCAGGGCCAGAAGCACTGGATCCAGG
Organism: Actinomadura sp. KC216; assembly: GCF_004348535.1. GTDB lineage: Bacteria > Actinomycetota > Actinomycetes > Streptosporangiales > Streptosporangiaceae > Spirillospora. The sequence continues at coordinate 9,693 of NZ_SMJX01000246.1, read as the reverse complement.
CGATGCTGAACGAGGACTCCTACACGCCGTTCCCGTACTTCTACGACGTGACGGCGTGGAGCCTGCCGCTGCTGGGGAACGTGTCGGGCGGGTCGTCCGGGGCCGTCCTGCACCCGAAGGCCGCCCCGGTGAAGACGCTGCCGGCGCCGCGTCCGGGCCATGACGGTAAGGCGCCGAAGCTCGGCGTCCTGCAGTTGTCGGCGACGTCGTCGGCGGCGCGCCAGTCGACCGGCTGGCTGCGGCACCGCCTCGACCGCGACTGGAAGCTGCCGTTCACGCTGCTGACACCCGCGGACGTGGCGGCGGGCAAGCTGTCCGGTGTCGAGGTGCTGGTGACGCCGGACGGCCCGTCCAAGCCCGCCTACGACGCGCTCGGCGATACCGGCCGGGCCGCGCTCCAGCAGTGGACGCGGGACGGCGGCCGCTACATCGGCTGGCAGGGCGGCACGGAGCTGGCGGCGCTGCTCGGCCTGACGACCGCGACGCTGGCGGAGCCGACGTCCGACATCCCCGGCACGCTGTTCCGCGTGAAGGTGGACGGGGCGAGCCCGCTCGCCGCGAACGTCGGGGCCACGGCCTGGAACTTCACCTCCTACGACCCGGTGATGAAGGCGTCCAGCGGCGTGGTCGTGTCGTACCCGGCGGCGGACTCGCCCGAGTGGTTCGTGTCCGGGTTCGAGCAGGGCGCGTCCGAGCTGGGCGGCACCGCGGCGGTCGTGGACCAGCCCGTGGGCGCGGGACGGTCCGTGCTGTTCGCGGCGGACCCCAACTTCCGCGCGTTCACCGACGGGACGGCCACGCTGCTCTACAACGCGATCCTCGGACCTGACCCGTCCGGTGCGAAGGCCCCGCAGGCGGGCGCCACCGCGAAGGCGGCGGAGCGGGCGGCGGCGCTGCCGTCCTACGAGTCGCCGATCCGCGTGTCGGTGAAGGCGGCCGACGCGGCGAAGGCGGCATCGGTCCTGCGGTCGGCCGGCGCGGCCTGGGCCGAGAGGCAGAGCGGCGACGTCGTCCACTACGTGATCGACAACCCGCGCGGCCTGCCGACCGATCACCACCCGTTCGCGGGACGGCTGCCGTCCCTCATCCGGAAGGCGGGCATCGACCCGGTCGCGGTCACCCTTCCCTGATCAGAGGAGCTGAACGGCGTGCCGGGCTGCGGGGGCCACCCGGCACGCCGCCCTCTCGAACACTTCGTCCTCGGCCGGTCCGCGCAGGCCAGCCCGTCGCGGGCAGGCCGGATGAAGGTGTTCACCCTTACTTACGCACGATCCAGGCGATGGCGGTCATCGTGCCGGGCGGAACCTCGGTGAACCCGCCGTCACGGACCGCCACCGTCGCCTTCTTCACGCACTGCTTCCACGGAACGTCCCTGGTCAGGTGGACGCGGAACCCTCCCTCCGCCCACGCCGCCAGGTCCTTCCGCCGCCCCTGACGCAGCAGCAATTGCGCCGCGTGCCCGCACTGGGCGGCGGCCTTCCCGGTCGTGATCGTCACGTCCGGATTGATCGCGATCACCGCGTACGGCGGCTCGGGCACCGGACCCGGCTCCCCCTCCGCCAGATCGAGCCCCGCGACCTGCAACTTCGAGAGCGCCGAAGGCACGTCCGCCACCGGGCCGGGCGGGAACGCGCGCACCTGCGCGCCCGCGTGCTCGACGGTCACGCCCGGCAGCGCCTCCGCCTCCGGCCACCGCACGCCCCGCGCCCGCCGCGTCACCTTCCGGATCCGGCGCGCCTCCCACTCCCGGACGGCGCCGTGCCACTCCCCGTCCGGGTCCATCGCCCGCGGGTCGGTGAGCAGCCGGACGACGGCGCTCGCCGCCGCCTCGCAGACCGCGGCGTGATCGGGCGGGTCCGCCTTCTCGGCGCGCACCACCAGCTGCATCGCCCAGGGCGGATCGTCGCGGGGATCGTGATCGGGTCGCACGCGTGGAGTATTCCAAACCCGGCGCGGCTTTCCGGACACGGATGTGGGTACGGCAACTTGTGCCGTCCCCCGGACGTCTTTCCTGTTACGGGCCGAACGGACCCTCGCCGGAGACGGCGGGGGGTGGCGGAGCAGTCGGGTCGGAGGCCGCCGGTGACCAGTGGCGCATTCAGCGACTCCATACCGGGAGTCGGGACGTACTTCGTGGGGATCGATGTCGCCCCGGGACGCTACCGGTGCGACGACGGCAAGGGCGGCTGGTGGGTCCGCTTCACCGGCCCCGGCGGGGGCGAACCGGTCGGCTCGTGGCCGCTGCCCGAAGGTCCCACCGAGATCGAGATCGCGCGGACCGACTTCGCGTTCGAGACCCACATCTCCACGTACTGGCGCCGGATCGCGCCGCCGCGCACCCCCGAGGACGGCGAACCCGCCGAGCCCCGCCCCGTGGCCGACCCGGCCCTGCGCGCCGACCTCGACACGCTCGTCGCGCGCCGCAGGCCGCTGCTGTGGCTGACGCCGCTGACCGTCCTCGGCCTCGGCCTGCTCGGCTCGCCGGTGCTCGGCTCGCTGTGGCTGATCGCCCTCGGCATGCTCGCCGTCCTGGTCGCGCTCGGCACCCCGTCGGTGTCGCTCGACCTGCGCCGCGCCCGCGAGCTCGAACGGCGCCGCGACCGCTACCTCACCCCGGAGGACTTCGACGACGAGGGCCGCGCTCTGCTGGCACGCGTCCAGGCGGCGGTCGACGCCGTCCAGGACTCCGCCGTCAACCGCGAGGGCCTGCTGGACGCCGTCGACAACGCCGTCACGCTGCCGCGCCAGGAATGGGAGATCGCGCAGGTGCTGGCCCGGCAGTCGAAGCTGCGCGCCGACCAGGCGGAGATGGAGGGCGCCGCGACGCTCCCCGAGGTCGCGTCGGCGCTGCGCCCGCTGCGCGACAAGCTCGACATCTCCGTCGCGGCCGTGACCCGCCGCGTCGAGGCCCTCGAACGCTACGCCGAGCGCGCCAGGGAGGCCGACGAGGTCCTGCGCGCCCAGCGCCACCTGGAGACGATCGCCGAGAAGGCGCACGAGTACGACGAGCTGCTCGCCGACACCGTCCGCGACGACCTGGCCCTCCCCGCGATCGAGCGCCTGACCGAACAGGGCGACGAACTCGTCCGCACCCTCCGCGACCGCCTCTCAAAAGCCACCGAAGCCGCCCAGGAACTCCCCCCGCCGTCCTAGCCGCCTCGTTCCCGTGGATCGACCACCGGCCCTTGGGGGCGCCGTCGTTCGTTAGAGAATGGCGCGGATTTGGGTTGGGGACGTGAAGAGTTCGGCCTGCATTCCGGTTTTGCGGGCGGCGACCACGTTGCGTTCGGTGTCGTCGAAGAAAAGGACGTCGGCGGGGCGGACGCCGAGGCGGGCGGCGCAGATTTCGTAGGCGCGGGGATCGGGTTTGGCGACGCCGATGTGGCAGGAGTAGGTGAGCGCGTCGAAGCGGGAGAGCCAGTCGCCGTGGCGGGCCTCGAAGCGGGGTACGAGGTCGCCGATGATGTTCGACAGGAGGCCGAGGGTGCGGCCCTGGTCGGCGAGTTCGTGGACGAGGGCGACCATGGTGTCGTCGACGTCCGTCCAGCTGTCGAGGTCGGCCTCGATCAGGGCGGGGACGTCGGGGAAGGCGACGCCGAGGGTGCCCGCGACGACCGCCCAGTAGTCGGCGCTCGCCTGGCCCGCGTCGTAGGCGGGGCGGCAGGACCAGTAGGCGTCCCAGAACGGCGTCCCCCCGACGCCGGCGACCTCCTCGATCCGCCGCACGGCCGCGGGGGTCTGCGTGCGGGCGATCACTCCGTACAGGTCGAAAACGATCACATCGGGCATGCCCCCGAGCCTATGCGGGATGCGCGGCGCTCGAACATAGCAAGCGCTTGATGCGGGCGCGTACCCTGGTCGCGACGATCGAGCAGGCGACCGGGCGAGACGGCATAATGAGGGGGTGACGACGACGAGCGCCGAATCCGGACGATCCAGGCCCCGCGCGGCCCGCGAGAGCGGTGCCCGGCGCCGCGGCAAGGGATCGGCTCCCCTCGCGTCGGAACGGCGCGAGCATCTGGTGCGGCTCGCCGCGGAACTGTTCGCCGAGAAGGGATTCCAGGCGACCACGGTCCGCAACATCGCCGACGAGGCGGGCATCCAGTCGGGCAGCCTTTACCACCACTTCGACTCCAAGGAGTCGATCGCCGACGAGATCCTGTCGAGTTTCTTCAGCGAGATCATGTCGTCCTATCGGGCGGTGCTCGAGCGGAGCGAGAATCCGCGCGACACCATCGCCGGGTTCGTCCGGGTGGCGTTCGCCACCCTTGAGCCGCACCGGGCCGCCGTCACGCTGATGCAGAACGACTGGAACTACCTCAAGGGAATGGACCGCTTCGCCTATCTCACCAAGTCCGAGGACGAGGTCGAGAAAATGTGGGTGGACACCCTCAGGACGGGTCAGGGGAAGGGCCTCTTCCGCGCCGACCTCGACCCGAAGCTCACCTACCGGATGATCCGCGACACCATCTGGGTGGCGGTCCGCTGGTTCCGTCCGGGCGGCCGGCTGAACGCCGAGGGCCTCGCCGAGCACTACCTCAAGGTGATGTTCGACGGCATCAATCTGCACTAGGCCCCCGGCGCCGGGGTCAGACCCGCACCCCGTTCCGACGGGACTCCGCGGTGGCGGCGTGGCGGGACGGGAGGAGCCGCGCCAGCGGCCGCGGGAGCCACCAGTTCGCCTCGCCGAACAGCTCCATCAGCGCCGGGACGAGCAGCAGCCGCACGATCGTCGCGTCGATCAGGATCGCGACGCCGAGACCGAGGCCCATCTGCTTGACGGCGACGTCCGCGCCGAGCAGCACCGACAGGAACACCATCACCATGATCGCCGCGGCGGCCGTGATGACGCGGGCGGTGCGGGACAGGCCGAGCGCGACGGCCTCGCGGGTGCGGACGCCCGACTCGTACGTCTCGCGGATGCGGGACACGAGGAACACCTCGTAGTCCATGGAGAGCCCGAACAGGATCGGGAACATCATCAGCGGGACCCAGGTCGTCACCGGCATGTCGGTCGGGAACCCGAGCAGGCTCCCGGCCCACCCCCACTGGACGACGGCCGTCAGCACCCCGTACGCCGCCGCGATCGACAGCAGGTTCATGAGCGCGGCCTGCAGCGCCACCGTCACCGACCGGACGAGCGCGACGAGCAGGAGCAGCGACAGCCCGACGACGACGGCGATCAGCCACGGCAGGCGGGTGCTGACGTCGTCGGCGAAGTCGATCGCGCCCGCGTTCGGGCCGCCGACGTAGGTCTGCGCGCCGGTCCCGTCCATGACGCGGGGGATGACGTCGTCGCGCAGCTCGTGGACGAGTTTCGGCGTCGCCTCGTCCTGCGCCCCGGTGGCCGGGAACGCCATGACGATGGACGCGGCGCCGTCCTTGCTGGTGTACGGCGGCTGCACGGCGGCGATTCCCGGGGTCTCGCGGACGGCCGCGGCGAGCCGTCCGGCGTCCGCGGGGTTCCCGCCCTCGGTGACGAGGACGAGCGGCGCGGACGTCCCGGGCCCGAAGCCCTCCGCCATGATCTGGCTCGCCTTGTAGCCGCTGTGGTCGTGCGGCTGGGTGCTGGAGTCGGGCAGGCTCAACCGCATCGACAGCGCGGGCACGGCCAGCACCAGCAGCACGGCCGCCGCGCACAGCCCGGCGACGACCGGGTGGGCCTGGACGACCCGCGCCCACCGCTCGGCCAGCGGGCGCCCGCGGGTCTTGCCGAATCCCGGCACGCGGAGCCGGTCGATGGAGCGTCCGGCGAAGCCGAGCAGGGCGGGCAGCAGCGTCACGGCGCCGAGCATCGTCATCAGCACGGCGGTGGCGGCCGCGACCGCGACGGCGTTGAGCAGGCTCTGCTGCATGACGAACAGGCCCATCAGCGCGATCACCACGGTGGTGCCGGCGAACAGCACGGCGCGTCCGGCGGTGGTGACGGCGGTGACGGTCGACTCCTCCGGGTCCTTCCCCGAGTGGAGTTCCTCCCGGTAGCGGGTGACGATGAACAGCGCGTAGTCGATGCCGACGCCGAGCCCGATCAGCGCGGCCACGATGGGCGCGAACGACGGCGCGGGCAGCGCGTGCCCGAGCAGCATGATCAGCGCGAGGCCGGAGCCGATGCCGAACAGCGCGGTCAGGATCGGCAGCCCCATCGCCAGCACCGACCCGAACGCGACGAGCAGGATGACGACGGCGGCGAGCACGCCGATGGCCTCCGAAGGACCGCCGCCCGGCGTCTCGGCGAGGTCCACGGCGGCGCCTTCGAGCTGGATCTGGACGGGCCCGGTGTCGCTGCGCACGTCGTCGAGCAGCGCGGTCACGTCCGCCTTGGGCATGTCGTCGGACGGGACGTCCAGGTTGCCGGTCGCGAACGCCGTCTTCCCGTCCTGCGAGATCTGCCCGGGCGTCTCGAACGGCGACGACACCGACGCCACGTGCGGCGTCTTCGCGAGCCGGTCGATGGCCTCCTGCAGCCGCGGCTTGGCGTCCGGGCTGTTCACGCCGGCGTCCGCGCGGACCGCCAGCGTGATCGAGTCGCCGCTCTGGTCGGGGAAGTGCCTGTCCAGCAGGTCGGACGCCTTGGCCGATCCCGAGTCGCCGCCGGTGAAGTCGTTCAGCGGCTCGGCGGCGAAGCCGAACCCGAGCACCATCACCGCGATCGTCCCGACGATCCAGCCCGCCACCGTGAGGCGCCGCCTCCGGTAGCAGAACCGGGCGAGCCTGGCCAATCTCATGGAAACCACCCTCGTGTACGTGTCGCCCTGACCCGGATGACGTCCGGGCGGCCGGGAATGTGACGGCAGCTCCAGCGTTCCCTCCGACCAGGCTCGACACATCGGGCGGACGGTGTCATTCGCCCCTGCCGTCTACATCCGTTGGAGTACATCCGGCGCGGTATCCCACGGTGCGAGTCCCCTAGCCCCCATAGTGTGCTTAGTCACTAATTGCCGAGTAGGGGTGACGCCTTGGCCCGTGGGAACGCCGTTGCTGGAGAGATCACCTGGGGGTGTGCGGCATGACGGCTCAGCGGGGCCCGGGGGGGCGCGACGAGCCCACGCCCGCGGCCCTGCGCGCCGCCACGGCGCGCGGCCTTCAGGAGCAGTTCCCCGGAGTACGCGTCTGGTACGGCGAGTCGACCGGATCGTGGTGGGCCATGGTGCCGCTGCGGACCGGTCCGCGGCTGCTGGAGGCGCCGACCCCGCAGGAGCTCCGCGAGGAGATCATGAGCCTGCGGCGCCGGGCGTGACCAGCCCCGACTCGTAGGCCAGCACGACCAGCTGCGCTCTGTCCCGCGCGCCGAGCTTGCCCATGGCCCGGCTGACGTGCGTCTTCACGGTCAGCGGGCTGAGCACCAGCCGCGCCGCGATCTCGTCGTTGGACAGCCCGCGCCCGACCAGCCGGACGACCTCGCGCTCCCGCCCGGTGAGCCCGCCGAGCGCCACCGCCGGCCGGGCCGGGTCCGGGCGCCGCGCGACGAACCCCTCGATCACGGCGCGGGTGACGGCGGGCGCGAGCAGCGACTCGCCGCCCGCGACGATCCGGACGGCGCGCAGCAGCTCGTCCGGCTCGATGTCCTTCACCAGGAACCCGGACGCGCCCGCCCGCAGCGCCAGGTACACGTAGTCGTCGTCGGTGTAGGTGGTGAGGACAACGACCCGCACGTCCTCCAGCGCGGGGTCGGCCACGATGCGGCGGGTGGCGGCGAGCCCGTCGACCTCGGGCATCCGCATGTCCATGAGGACGACGTCCGGCCGCAGCTCGCGGGCCAGCTCGACCGCCTCGCCGCCGTGCTCGGCCTCCCCGACCACCTGGATGCCGTCGCCCTCGTCGAGCAGCGAGCGGAACCCGGCGCGAACGAGCGACTGATCGTCGGCGAGCACCACCCGGATCACGAACACACCTCGCCTGGGACGTCGCGCGGCAGGCTGGTCCTGCCGGCGTGCGGTGGTGCGGGGGGTGGGGTGTCGTCGGTGGTGGCGGTCACGCCCGCAACGGTACGACGGTCGGGGCGGCCTCGCGTGGACGACTCCGTCGCGGGATGGGCGACCTTCGCCGGATGGGCCGCCGTTGCGCCCGCCGGGGACGGGGCGCGATCCGTCCCCGGAGGGCGTCTTCGGTGACCGTAACCCGAAAATCGTTCGGACACAAGCGCTTGTTAGGTACTCGTGGCGGCGTGTGACGAGCGGCCCCCGGCCGCGCTCACGTCGCGTACTGGATGGACGCGCGCTCCGCCGTGATCGGCGTGATGTACCGGTCCACCACCGCCCGGTGGGACGGGTGGTCGCGATAGGCCAGGTAGCCGTCCTGGTCGGCGAAGTCCGCGACCAGGACGAAGTCGTAGGCCGCGGGGTTCACACCCGCGTCGGCGCCCAGGCTGTACTCCCGGATCTCCGGGATCACGGCGGGCAGCTCGCGGAGCCGCGCCGCGACCTCGTCCTGCTGGCCGGTCGTCGTCCCCTCGGCCCACCTGAACATCACCACATGACGGAAACCGTTCATGGCGGCACGGTACCGGGGTCCGCCCCGGAGAACGCAGACCCTAAACCTCGCCGAGCTCGGCCGCCGTGATCGCGCCGAGCTCCCAGCACGCGTCGAGATCGGCCTTGGACGGCTCCCCGACCACGACCACGGGCGGCTGGACGCTCTTCCACGCCAGCCCGGTCGTGATCGACTCCAGCGCCCGCAGGCCGCCGGTCGCGTCGTTGTTGCCGTGCAGGAACGCCCCGAACGGGCGGCGGACGGTCTCCTCCAGGCACGGGTAGTAGATCTGGTCGAAGAAATGCTTGAGCGCCCCGGAGAGGTAGCCGAGGTTGACGGGCGAGCCGAGGAGGTAGCCGTCCGCCTCCAGGACGTCCACGGCGGTGGCCGCCAGCGCCGCGCGGGACACCACGTCCACGCCCTCGACCTCGTCGGTGGACGCGCCCGCCCGCACCGCCTCGAACATCGCCTGGACGGACGGAGACGGCGTGTGGTGGACGATCAGCAGCCTCTTCACCCTCATGAGCCTAACCCTGGGACGGATGGGGCCCACGTGGTAGAAGATCCGGTTCGGGGAATGACGTCCAAAGGATCTTGGTAGTGGGCGCAGCGGAGGTGTCCCTCGTGCAAGCAGGCGATTCATCCCGGCGGGCGCGGCCGGTCTGGCCGCTCGCCGCCGTGACGCTGGTGGTCGCCGTGCTCGTCGCGGCACCGGCGCTGGCGGCGTCCCCCGCATGGCTCGCCCGGCTCTCCCGGACGGTCGTCGGCGGCCCGTTCGCGCCCGTCCACGCCGTGGCCCTCGGCCTGGCGCTCGCGCTCGTCGCCCGCGGCGTCCTGCTGCGCCGCCGCGCCGCCTGGTACGGGCTGGTCATGCTGGTCGTCCTCGCGCTCCTCGCCGCCCTGACCGGCGCCGATCCGGCGTGGCGGCTGCCGCTGCTCGCCGCCGGGCTCGGCGCGCTGTGGCTGGAACGGGACCGGTTCACGGTCCGCCCGCATCCCGACCGCGTCCGCGCGGCCGTGAAGACCGGGGCGCTCCTCGTCGTCGCCGCGGTCACCGGATCGGTGCTCTTCGGCGGCGTGTCGGTCCGGTCGGTCGGCCAGGTCGCCGCCGGTCTCGGCGCGACCGGCGCGCCCATCGACGGCGCGCCGTGGCTCCCGGACGTCCTCGCCGTCGCCGGGGCCGCCGGGCTCCTCGTCCTGATCGTCACGCTCCTGTCCCCGGAC
>NZ_SMJX01000245.1 GCF_004348535.1 Actinomadura sp. KC216 | reverse complement strand
GTGCGGGACGGTGTCGGGGTGGCGCTGGTGGGTGAGGGAGTCGGGGTGTCGCTCTCCGTGGGCGTCGGGGAATCCGACGGGTCCTGGGAATCGGTCGGGAGGGCCGAGTCGCCCAGGGACGCCGAGGGGCCGCCTGGCTTGCCTTGAGCGCTCGTCCCCTCGCCAGAGTCGGACATGACGTAGAACGCGCTCGCCACGACGAGGACCACGGCCGCGACGGCGGCGAGTACCGGCCAGAGCGTGCGCGGGCCGCTCTTGCGCTCCTTGGGCTGCGGGGCGGTGTGTTCGATGGCGACGGGCCAGCCCCAGGCGTCGAACGGCTCGGCGCGGTGCGCGATCGCGGCGAGGTCGGCGGCCAGCGCCGGGTCCGTCGCGGTGGCCATGACGAGGCCGCGCAGGTCGGTCGGCATCATCGCGACGGGCAGCACCTGCAGGTACCGGGCCGCCGAGATCGTCCGGTCGCGCCGCGCGATGCAGGTCGGGCACGTGTCGATGTGGTGGACGAGCTGCCGGACGATCGGCGGCGGCAGCGGCCACCCGCCGTCGTCGGCGAGCGCGGCGACGCCGGGGCAGTCGCGCCCGTTGCGCGCGATGGACGCCGCGGCGAGCGCGTCCTCCAGGCGGGCGCGGGCCTCGCCGGTCAGGTCCGTGGCGGCCTCGGCGTCGATGTCGAGCACGCCGCCGATCTCCACGACGTCCAGGCCGTGCCGGAGCATGAGGTCGAGCGCCTCGCGCTCGCGCCCGCGCAGCCCGGACATGGCGCCGTGGACGAACTGGCGGGCCTCCTGCCGCTGCGCCAGCTCGGCGTTGTCCAGGAAGCCCTCCTCGACCTCGGGCGCCTCGCGGCGCTCGGCGGGCCGGTGCGGGTCGCGCAGCCGCCGCATGCATTCGTTCCGGACGAGCGCGTACAGCCAGCCGCGGAAGCGGTCGGGCTCGCGGACGAGGGGAACGTGCGCGTAGGCGGCGATGAGCGCGTCGTGGAGCGCGCCGGCCGCCTGGTCCTGGTCGCGCAGCAGAGCGTGACAGTAGTCGTACAGGCGTGCCGCGTAACGATCCATGACCTGGATGAGGGCGCTTGGATCGCCTGCGGCCAGCGACCGCGCCAGGCGCTCGTCGTCGGCGCGGTCGAGAGTGGGCCATCCGGACACAAGGTCCTCCTGCGGGCTCAGTCAGAATCCTCGTCCACATCACGAGGGACGGGTTGTGAAGATCTGAAGGGGAGCGAATGCGCTCTCCCCGCCCCGGCCTTTCCGCCCGGCGGCGTCGGCAGCCGTTCCAACCGGCGTGCCAGGGAGGTCGCACCCGCCCGGCCCCGCCGGGAATGAGGTCGGTTCACTCATCCTGGACGAGGGCCAGGGAAAGCGGGTCGGAGGCCCGACGGCCCCGCTCCCCGTCGGGCCTCCACTTGAATTGACGAGCGACCACCGCGCCCGGTTGACACGGATCGAAGGAAAAAATCCAGAACTACCTGGCGCGATCGCATGATCACTACTGATCACCGGATGGAGATCGGCGGATGTCGATCGGCCGGACGGGTCCGGCCGGATGAATCGCGGACGGGATCAGCGGAAGGCGATCATTGGATGCGGCGGGACAGCATCTTCAGGAAAATCTTCTGAATCTCTTCCGGCGTCATCGCGGTCTGGACGCTGCCGTTCGTCACCCGGGCGATCTGCTCCAGCTCGTTGCGGTCCACGCCCCGGCCGAACCCGATCATGTTGACCTGGATCGGCTTGTTCGGGTCCTGCATGTTCTTGAGCTGCCTCAGGGCCACCTGCAGCGTGGGGCCGCCGGGGTCGTCGTTCTTCCCGTCCGTCAGCAGCAGGATGGAGTTGCCGAACTCCGGCTTGTAGGTCCTGTTCATCCCGCTGTAGGCGGCGAGCAGCGTCCGGTAGAGGCCGGTGTCGCCGTCCGGTTTCGGCCGCATCTGCTGGAGCGTGGACAGGAAGCGCCCGCGCCGCGTGGTGGACCCGATCCGCTCGTCGAGCGGGCCGATCGGGATCATCTCCTTGTACGGCTTGTCGCCGTTCATGTTCGTCGAGAACAGCCACTGGCCGAGCTCGGTGTCGTCCGACATCATGCTCAGCCCGCCCTGCGACACCTGCGCGATGGCCTGCAGCCGGTTGCGGTTCGGGCCGACCTGCTCGGCCATCGAGCCGGACACGTCGATCAGCACGAGCATGCGCAGCCCGAGCGTCAGCTTCGACCACGCCTGCATGACCTTCGCCACCTCGGCGCTCTTCGGCGCGGGCAGCTGCCGCGGCCGGGCGGGGCTGACGCCGGCCTTCTGGTCGAAGCCGTTCGGCGCCTTGCCGTCCGGGGTGCGGAACCCCGCCGCGTGGACGTCGCTGCGCGTGGCCTCGGTGCTCATCGCCTTCTCCAGCAGGCGGGCGCCCTCCTGCTCGGCGGCGTCCGTGCTGGTGATGGTGAACGGGTAGTCCATCGACAGCGTGCCTTCGAGCGGGTACAGCGCGACCGCCGGCTCCTCGGGCCCGGTCTTGTTGTACTTCCACAGCGCCTGCTCGGACGACAGCGAGATCGGCTGCTTGCCGGTGCGGCCCTTACGGAAGTGCGTGAACTCCGCGGCCACGTCCGGGACGGTGCTCTCCCGGACGGTCCGGACGATACCGGTGAAGATCGAGTCCCGGTTCGGGTCGTTGGCCAGCAGCGTGTTGGTGATCATCAGCGAGCCCATGCCCGCCGCGTTCTTCATCGGGTCCGGCACGACCAGCCGCACCGAGCCCGCCGGGATCATCTGGTTCTTGGTCACCGCGCCGCCCGCGACGCCGCCCGCGGCCTTGAGCAGGTTGTCCCAGGACGGGCTCGCGGTGATGCCCTGCTGCTTCAGCTTCGCCGCCAGCGACTGCGGCAGCCCGACGACGATCGGGCTCGTCGCGACCGAGGTCGTCGTCTTGGCGGACGCCGCCCCGCCCGGGCCGCCGCCCTCGCCGGCGCCGGACTGCGCCAGCGACACCCACAGCGACGAGTCGGGGATCCACACGTCCGGACGCTCGTTGGACGGGTTCGCCACGCCCTGCCCGGACAGCAGCGTCGACACCGACGACGGCTCCACCTTCTTCACGGTGGCCACGACGCATCTGCCGCCGGCCTTCTGCTTGGAGTCGTTGAACCGCCCGGCGGCCTTCTCCACGATCGGCGCGATGTCGGGCGCCGCCGCGACGGTCAGGTTCATCGCCTCGTCGCCGCCGCAGCCGCTGCCGCTCTCCGCGAACGCGTACACGCCGACGCCCAGCAGCAGCGCGAGGCCCACGGCCCCGGCCATCGGCCCGATCAGCGCGGACGCGCTCCGCTTGCGCTTGCGCCCTCCGTACTCGTAGCCGCCCGATCCGCCGCTGTAGCCGCCCGACCCGCCGTAACCGCCCGACCCGCCGGAACTGACGTAGTCACCCGACCCGGCGTAGTCACCCGAGCCGCCGTAGTCACCTGCTCCGCCGCCGTAACCGCCGCCGCCATCGCCATAACCCCCGGACCGCTGAAGAAGCCCGCCCGGCCTCCTTCGGAGTCGTATTCGCTGTATCCGGTCCCGGCGAGCGGGGAGGGGCTCCCGGACGGCGGTCCCTGCCGGCTCCCGGCGGCCGGCTCGTCGAAGCCGTAGTCGCTGCCGCCCCCGGAGCCGTAGCCGCCGCCGCTCTCCGAACCGTAGCCGCCGCCTCCTGAGCCGTAGCCACCGGGCTCCTGGGTGCCGCCATAGCCGCCGGGACTGTAGATGGGCTGCTCGCCCGACCGGCGCGGCGTGAACCATTCCGGCGTCTCGCCCGAGGAGCCGGGCGCGGCGGGCGGAGGCCCCGCCGGGGTTCCGGGCGGGGGTCCCTGCGGGCCCGCGGGCTGCGGGCCGCCGACGGGACGACCCTGGCCGTCCCGCGTCCCGAACCAGTCGGCGGACCCGTCGTTGGCGGGGCCGAAGACGGGCGTGGACGGGTCGTAGCCGCCCTCGCCCGCCCCCTCGGGGAAGTCATTGCCATGACGTCCGCTCATGCCCTGCCCTCGATTCACCAGAAACCCACCGATGTTCCCCGGCACTGTAGTAGTACGAACTAGAGGTTACAAAGAACTCAAAAGTGATAATGACGCAGGTCATGCGCGTATGTCTCATCTCTGGCGGAGTCGCCCACGGCCGTCACACCCAGCGAGCAGGGCGCTACACCCGCCCCCTCGGCTGCCTGCGGCGCAGCGCCTCCGGCGCCCGGTGTTCGGCCAGTTCCGGCCGGGTGTCGCTCGCCCGTCCCGGGAGTCCTCGTGTCCGCCGCGCTGTCATGGAGAGAACCGTCACAGCCGCCGCGAGAACCATGGAGAAGATCCACCGGGACCGAACCGGATTCCGGCAAGATCCCGCGGCCTTGATCGTTTCGCGCCGCACGGCATCGGCGCGCAGGCTCCACCGGCCCGCATATTCGACGTCGGGAGTTGATGCGTGTTGAGAATCCGGTGACGCGGGACGGAGGGCGCCGTGCCCGCGCCCGTTCCCGGCTTTCCTCGATCACCGGCCGCCGTTCTCCCGCCCGAAGTGGTTTCCCGGGAACGGTGCATGCCAAGGTCATCACGCCGCCGCTCCTGACCGGGGCGGAGGAGGGGCGGACAGGACGCGTCCATTGCGCCGACAGACCGCGTCCATCGCGTCCGGTCCGCTGCGGGAGACTTGGGGGATGGCCAGCCTGGTTCCCGTCTCCGACCCCGCGGACCCGCGCCTCGCCGACTACGTGCGGCTCCGCGACGTGAACCTCCGCAAGAGCCTGGAGGCCGAGCACGGCCTGTTCGTCGCCGAGGGCGAGAAGGTGATCCGCCGGGCGGTCGCCGCCGGACACCCCGTCCGGTCCCTGCTGATGGCCCGCCGCTGGTTCGAGCCGCTCGCCGACGTCCTCGACGGCGTGGACGCCCCCGTCTACGTCGCCGACGACGCCACCATGGAATCGGTCGCCGGGTTCCAGGTCCACCGCGGTGCCCTGGCGTCCCTCGAACGGCTCCCGCTCCCCGCCGTGGACGACGTCGTCTCCGGCGCGCGCCGCGTCATCGTCTGCGAGGACATCGTCGACCACACCAACATCGGCGCCATCTTCAGGTGCGCGGCGGCGCTCGGCGTCGACGCCGCCGTGCTGGCGCCGCGCTGCGCCGACCCGCTCTACCGCCGCTCGGTCAAGGTCTCCATGGGCGCGGTGTTCGCGCTCCCGTACGCCCGCATGACCGACTGGCGCAACGGGCTCTCGACTCTGCGCGACCACGGGTTCCTGCTACTGGCGCTGACCCCCGCGCCCGACGCCCTGCCCATAGACGACGTGCCCAGCGACGATGCGAAAACGGGCGGACGCAGGGCGCTCCTCCTGGGGTCCGAGGGGGACGGGCTGTCGTCCCGCTGGCTGCACGAGGCCGACCATCGCGTCCGCATCCCGATGAGCGAGGCCGCACTGGCCCGTGGCGTCGACTCGCTCAACGTCGTGGCGGCCGCCGCGATCGCCTGCTACGGCCTCACTCGCTGACCGCTCGCCGATCAGTCGCGGTCACTTGCCGAAGCTGCCGCGGCGGGGACGCCGGTGCTCGCCCTTCGTCCGCTTCGGGGCCGCGGCCGGCATGCGCTTGCGGCCGAGCCGCGCCTGCGTCAGCAGCAGCGAGAACGCCACCATCAGCGCGGCCAGCCACGCGATCTGCGTGCTCGCCATCCGCTCGAACGTGAGGTCCTGCGCGACGGGCGCCTTGTTGCCCTGCAGCCGGCTCTGCGGCGTCGCGACCTGGCCCGGCGCCACCGACGGGTTCGGCGCGTTCGGGCTCGTGATCGGCGGCAGCGCCACCTGCGGGTTCCGCGGGTCGAACGAGGAGTTCGGCGCCGGCGGGATGTACCCGCCCGTCGACCCGGAACCGGACGAACCGCCGCTGCCGGAGCCGCCGGAACCCCCGGCGCCACCGGAACCGCTGCTGGTGTTCCCGCCCCCGGACGACGAGGCCGAAGGCTTGCGCGTAGTCGTCTTCGACGTGGGCGGGGGCTTCGTCGTCGACGGCGGCGGCTTGGACGTCGACGGCGGGGGCGAGGTGTCGATCGGGAGGGGCGCGAATATCACCTTCCCGCTGCCGGTTCCCGTCACCGCCTTCTCATCGACCGTGCCCGCGACGGTGACCTCCATCGTCACCGTGACCTTGTCCGTGATCGTGGTCTCGTTGAGCTTCACGACGGACTCGGTCGGCTGCAGCTTCCCGTCCGCGCCGATGAGGTTGCATGCGGGCTCGCCGTCGCAGCCGCTCTTGATCTCCGGGTTCCCCTTGGCGGGGTCCGCGATCAGCTTGACGCCGGTGACCTCGAGTTTCGACGGGGTGATATCGCCCTCGATGACGACCTTCGTCACGACCTTCGCTTCTTTGTCGGCCCCCACGCTGCTCGTCTCCGCGGTGACCGTGATGCCCAGCGTCGGGTCTGCCGAACCGGCGACGGCGGAGGCGCCGCCGGCGGCGACCACGGCGGCCGCGCCGAGTCCGATGATGGTGGGTATGACCGCTGATCGGCAGATCACTGCCGCAGCACCTCCGTTGCGTCGCCGTTGAGCGCATGTGTCATCGCTTCGAGGGGTCGCCTCGGGACACAAGCGAACACGGAACTAACGCCCAAATCAACCCCATCCGAAATCATGTGAACTCTTCACGAACGTCTTCAACTTCCGTTCTGGGGGCCCAGGTCTGCCAGATTCCCAGGTCGATGCGGTCCAGCCCCAGACTTTCGGCGATCGGGGCGCGTCCCCCTGAATATTCGACCCGGAGCCAGCTTTCGTGTTCGCCCACAACGACGAAGCGTTCACCGCGCCAGCGGCAGGTGGTCCGGACGTAGCGGAGGTCCTCGATCTCGGACGCCGGGACGACCCGGCGGTACCGTCCGGGACGCAGCTCCTCGAACCCGTCCGTCGGCGCGGGCGCGTACAGCCTGACCTCGCCGTCCGCGCCGGGCGCCGCCTCGAAGTCGCGGCCGAGCCAGCGTGCGACGTACCCGTCCCTGATCACTGCGCGGCCTCCGTCCGTCCGCCGGACGCGTCCCGCCCGCCCGCCGCGTCGGCGCTCGCGTCGGGCCGGAGCCAGGCGAGCCGGTCGGGGTCGTACATGGCCACGAACCGCTCGGACCGGTCACCGGCCAGGTAGTACATCTCCGCCCCGAACGGCAGCCGGACGCTGTCCACCTTGTATTCGCGGATGGAACCGGCGCTGCCCGGCGCGAACCCGCCGCCGATGAACGGCGGCCGTTCGATCACCCACCCGGCGTCGCCCCACGCGGACAGCTCTTCCTCGTCCCGTCCGCCGAACGGGATGCGGTACAGGTCGGGACAGTAGGCGGGCCACCGGATGACGTACACGCCCTCGTCGGTGGGGGAGAACGGCGACCCCTCGTAGAGAAGCCCCAGCGCCTCGTACAACTGGACGGGCGACTGCAGTTCGCCCACGTCGCTCGTCAGGTGGACGAAGCCGCCCACCCGGTCGTAGCCCTGCTCCAAATACCAGGCGACATGCCCGTGCGGCACGACCTTCTGCATGATGGACGGCGCCGCGCCGCGGTCGTCGAGGTCGGGCGCCGCCCGCGGCACCGGCTCGGGCCGCGACGCCGGACCGGCCTGCGCCGGTCCGGCCTGCGCCGGTCCGGCCTGCGCCGGTCCGGCCTGCGCCGGTCCGGCCTGCGCCGGTCCGGCCTGCGCTGACGCCGGTTCGGCCCGCGGTGCCGGTTCGGCCAGCGGCGCCGAGTCGGTCTGCGGGTTCAGGGGGGCCTGCGGTTCCGGTTCGTGCAGCGGTTCCGGTTCGGGCCGGGGCCGGGGCGCGGTCTGCCGGACGGGCGGCACCTCGGGCCGCGCGGGCACGAGCCCGACCCGCGCCGCCCACTCGCTCAGCTCCCGCACCTGGTCGCCGCGCAGCGACGCGCCGATGCGCGTCCCAGGGTTGAGCAGCATCGCCCACCCGTCCTGCGGCCACGCGCCGATCAGCTCCCGGAAGTCGGCGTACACGAACCGCGACTCCGGCAGGACCTCGCGAAGCCGCACCAGCGAGGTGAACACCTGCACCGCCGCCTCGGTGCGCAGCGCCGCGTCCCACCGGAACTCGCGCTGCACCGGCGTCACCTCAAGCGGCGCGTCCGGCGGGATCGGGACCAGCACGTTCGCGTCCAGCAGCACCCGCAGGAACGCGTCGGAGTCGCCGGCCGACGCCGCCTCGAACAGCTCCTGGTCGATCCGGTTCCCGGCCTCGAACTCGGGCTCGGGGTCGCGGACGGCCCGCAACGGCCGCGCACCCGGCACCGTCTCCTCGGGGCCGGGCGCGTCCTCCACGCCGGGCGCTTCCGAATGCTCCGCGACTCCCGGGACTCCCGGCACCTGCGCGGCGTCGGGCGCTTCCTGGACGTCCGCCAGGGCATGACCGTCGCCGTCGCCGGCCGGCGGTTCCGGGGAGGCAGCCTGCGCATCCGCAGGATCAATCGGCGGCGGAGGGGCGGCGGCGTGCCTGCCCGTCGCCTCGTTCACGTCCGGGATCTCCGACGGGGCCGGGTGGCCTTCCGCGGCTCCGCCCGGCGCCGCGGGCACGCCGGGCGAGTCGGCGGCCGTGCTCTGCGGATCAGGGGCGTTCAGCAGGGTTTCCGCAGGTTGATGGGCCGCGGGCTCCGGGACAGGGGCGCTGGGCTGCGGGGCCCCGTCGGGGACCTCGGGCGGACCGGCATGCCGGCCGCGCGGACGTTCCGGCACCGGATCGGCGGCGAAGCCCTCGCCGGGACCCTGCGCGCCCGGTGCGCCGGGCTCGGCGGAGACGGCGGGGACGGCGGGCGCGACGGGGACGGCCGGTGTCTCCGGCGGCGGGGGCGTGGACGCGGACGGCGGCGTCGCCGCGGTGTCCGGCCCGCGCAGCGAGCGGACCTGGTCGCCTGGCATGCTCGCGTCGATGGGCGTGCCGGGGTTGAGGACGAGCGTCCACCCGGTGTCCGGCCAGGCGGCGACCATGTCGGCGAGGCTCGGCATGACGAACCTGGACGAGCCGATGGCCTCGTTCATCCACTTCAACGACGTGAAAATCTGGATGGACGTGCGGCCGTGGACGGGCACGGGCCGCCACGGGAACCCCGGGTCGCCGGGGTCGATGCCCCACGGGGTGTCGGGATCGGCGGACACGAGGACCTGCGCGCCCAGCAGGATCGAGAAGAAGGTGTCGGTGTCGCGGCGGCGGGCGGCGTCGAAGAGGCGCTGCTCGATGTCGTTCTGCGGGTCGAAGCCCTCGGTCATGCGCTGCGCGGCGCGCTGGTCGGCCCAGGTCGCGAGGCCGGGGAGCTGCTGGGCGAGGACGGTGCCGCCGGCGGGGGAGCCGGAGTTGATGGCGAGCAGCCACTCGTGGTTCGGCCAGTAGCGCAGCGCGACGGTGAACGGCAGCTTGATGTACTCGGTGCCGGTCCCGGCGGCCTGGGCGGCCTCGATGAGCCGTTCCGGGGACGTGAAGACGGGCACCACGGTGGAGCCGTCCACCTCCCGCGTCTGCCAGGGGAAGCCGGGGCGGCCCGGACGCAGCGTGTAGTCGGTGTCGTCCGGAACGGGGAGCAGCACGTCAGTGGCGGCCAGGGTCTGGAGGAACAGATCGTGGTCGTTGGTGGCCGCGGCGCGGAGCAGGTCGCGTTCCACATCGTTGGCGGGCTGGAACTCCTGCCGGGACGATTCGGCGGCCGATTCGACGTTCGGTTCCGGCGCCGAACCAGGGGCCGAACCAGGGGCCGAACCGGGGGCCGAACCAGGGGCCGGGTCGCGGGCCGGGTCGCGGGGCAGGCCGCGGTGCTGGTCGTGGAGCTCCTCCCAGGGCGCGGACGCGCGGCCGACCTGCGGCGGGCGCCCGTCGCCCGCGGCGACCTGGCGGACGAACCAGGACGGCAGCCGCGCCTCGATGGGCAGGACGGTCGCGACGCCCCGGGCCGGGACGTCGACGGCGAGCCACCAGCGGTCGTCCGGCCACGTCTCGGCGATCTCCCCGAACCTGACCGTCATGAAGTGCTGGTAGGACGGGCCGAGGCAGGCGCGCATCGCCGACGCCGAGGTGTAGGCGAGCACGTGGACCCGGCCGTCCTCCTCCTGCGTCGGCCAGGACGGCTGTATCTCGTTGGCGAGGACCCCGTCCACCACGTCCGGCGGGACGGGGACGACGAGCTCGCTGTCCGCGAGGATCCGGAAGTAACTCTCCTGGTCTCCGGCCCGTACGGTCTCCTGCAGCCGGTGTTCGAGATCCGACGTGGGTCGCCACGCGTCGGCCACGGTCGCCACCCCCTGTTTCCTCCGTGCTCGTCCCCGCGCGACTGCCTACGCTACATGGGCGAACAGGACCAAAGAGCATCGTCACTCGGCAGCGCCGGAGTTTGCGCAGCTCAGCGAGCCGCCGTCCCGGCGGGCGCCCGGCCCGCCGGTCGCCGGCTCAGCGGGCGGCCAGCTCGGCGAGGGCGGTGAGGAGGCGGTCGATGTGCTCCTCGCCCGTCCCGATGCCGAGGCTGGCCCGGACGGCGGTGTCCCGGCCCGAGGAGCACGCCTGCTCGTCCGCACCCAGCAGGTGACTGACGAAGGGGTGGGCGCAGAACTTCCCGTCCCGGACGCCGATGCCGTATTCCTCGGACAGGGTAAGCGCCACGTCGCGCGCGTTCCAGCCGTCCACGACGAACGACACGATCCCGACGCGCGGTGCCCGGTCGCCCCACAGGCTCAGCTCGCGGACGGACGGCAGCGCGGCCAGCCCCGACCGCAGCCTCTTCACCAGCGCTTCCTCGCGTGCGGCGACCGAGTCCCAGGCGTCCGACAGGGCCTCGCAGGCGGCGGCGAGCGCGATGACGCCGAGCACGTTCGGGGACCCGGCCTCGTGCCGCTGCTCGGCGGACGCCGCCCACCGGGTCGTCCGCCCGACGGACGCGCTGGCGCCCCCGCCCTTCAGGTAGGGGCCGGCGGCGCGTAGCCAGTCCGCGCGCCCGGCGAGGACGCCCGCGCCGAACGGCGCGTACAGCTTGTGCCCGGAGAACGCGACGTAGTCGAGCCCGAGCGCCGTCATGTCGATCGGGCGGTGCGGGACGAGCTGCGCGGCGTCCACCGCGATGCGGGCGCCGTTGCGGCGGGCGACCTGCGCGAGCTCCTCGATCGGCCACAGCTCGCCGGTGACGTTGGACGCGGCGGTGACGACCAGCAGCCGCGACCCGACGGGCGACGCGCGCAGCGCCCGGTCGGCGGCGGAGACCGCCTCGGCGGGGGTGGCGGGCGCGGGCAGCCGCACGGCCCGCCGCCACGGCAGCAGGCTCGCGTGGTGCTCGGTCTCGAAGACGACGACGCTCGTCCCGGCGGGGACGGCGTGCGCGAGCAGGTTCATCGCGTCGGTGGTGTTGCGGGTGAACACCACGGCCGAGCGCCGCCAGCCGCCGACGAACGAGCGGACGGTCTCCCGCGCCTCCTCGTACGCCGCGGTCGTGACCTGCGAGGTGTACCCCGCCCCGCGGTGCACGCTGCTGTAGTACGGCAGTGCACGGGTGACGGCCTCGTGCACCGCCTCCAGACAGGGCGCGCTGGCGGCATAGTCGAGGTTGGCGTACGGGACGTGGCGCCCGTCCCGCACCGGCACCGGCACGTCCGCGCCGATGACGCGTGGGCCGCCGCCCCGGTGAACCTGAACCCCGGCCCCCTCGGCGGGCGTCACAGCAGGCGTGAAAGCGGAGCGGACGGACGGGACGGGGAGCGTCGAGCGGGTGAGCAGCGTCGGCATGCCGGGACCTTCCGGGTCAGGGACCCCGGAGAATCCGCCAGGATCCGCGCTTGCCGGGACGCGTGGTCGCGTCCGGCCAGGTCTTCACCCGGGGCACCCCATCGCGGACGAAGGGTTGCCGGCCAGCAAGCCGGGGCTTTGCGCTGGCGCTCATGACCTCATGCGGAATTATATGCAGGGCCGGACGGGGATCAACCGGGAGGATGCGATGCGATACGGGGTGGTTCGGGCGCTGGCCGCGGGTGTGGCGGCGCTCGGCGTGTCCGGCCTGCTGGGCGGGTGCGGGCAGCTGGGCGGCGACACCGGCCAGGTGTGCGCCGACACCAAGAAGGCGTTCCAGCAGTACATCACCCAGGTGAGGAGCATCCCGGCGGCCGAGCCCGCGCGGTGGCGGCAGGCGACGGAGACGCTCGCCGGCCGCCTCGACGCGCTGGCGAAGAAGACCGGCGACGACGACCTGAAGAAGGCGCTCAAGGCCGAGGCGGCGAAGCTCCGCGCCGCCGCCCCGGCCGTCGGCACCGGCGACGTCGCCCAGCTCGACACCGTCATGAACCAGACCCCGGCGAGCATCGGAACGGCCTGAGAGTAAGGGCCGCGAGCCGACGAGCAGGGCCCGCCCGCCGCCGGTCCGGCGGGAGGTCGGTCAGCCGATGCCGCCGGGACGGCCTCCGCCGCCGCCC
>NZ_SMJX01000244.1 GCF_004348535.1 Actinomadura sp. KC216 | reverse complement strand
CTGCACACGGTCGCGTCCGCGATCGTCGCGGCGGCGCGGCGGCGGGAGGAGACGCGGGGCAGCCACTGGCGGGACGACTTCCCCGACCGGCGCGACGGGGAGTGGCGCGGGAATCTGGTGACGCGGCTGGAGGGGAACGTCCTGACGACCGCGTACGAACCTTTGGAAGGAAAGCGCTCATGACACCGGAACTGTCGCAGAAGCTGAGCGACGCCGGGCTCGATCCACAAGCTGTGGATAACCTCGTCCGGACGGCGCTGGCCGAGGACGGCGAAGTCGACGTCACCAGCATGCCGATCTTCGCGCCGGAGGTCACTGCGGCCGGGGACCTCAAGGCCCGCGAGGAGGGCGTTGTCGCCGGGGTCCCTGTGGCGTGTGTCGTGTTCGAGCTCCTGGACGTGGCGTACGAGGCGAAGGTCGAGGATGGGGATCGGGTCGGGCCGGGACGGGTGCTCATATCGGTAAGCGGCCCCACCAGGGCAGTGCTGCGCGCTGAGAGGACGGCCCTGAACCTGCTGACCCACCTGTCCGGAATCGCGACGGCCACCCGGAAATGGATGGACGCGATGTCCGGGACTAAGGCCAAGGTCCGTGACACGCGAAAAACGCTGCCTGGCCTGCGCGCATTGCAGAAGTACGCCGTGGCCTGTGGTGGAGGCGTCAACCACCGGATGGGCCTGTACGACGCCGCGCTCATCAAGGACAACCACGTCGCGGCCGCTGGAAGTGTCACCAAGGCCTACGAGTCGATCCGCGCCGTGTACCCGTCCCTCCACATCCAGGTGGAGTGCGACACCCTCGCGCAGGTCGAAGAGGCCCTCTCGGTGGGCGCGCAGAGCATCCTGCTGGATAACATGTCCGACGCCGAGATGGCCGAGGCGGTGCGGCTTGTCGCGGGGCGGGCGGAGCTTGAGGCCAGCGGTGGGCTTACGCTGGACCGAGCCCGAGACGTCGCCGTGACCGGTGTGGACTACCTTGCCGTCGGCGCGCTGACGCACTCGGCGCGCGTGTTCGACATCGGCCTTGACTTCACCTGATCAGCGGGGACCTGATGCTGCTCACCATCGACGTCGGCAACACCCAGACCGTTCTCGGCCTGTTCGAGGGCGACGAGGTGATCGAGCACTGGAGGATCAACACCGATCCGCGCCGCACCGCCGACGAGATCGCGGTGGTCCTGCAGGGGCTCGTCCAGCAGAGCCCATTGCTGGCCGAGACCGACATCAGCGGTATCGCCCTGTGTTCCACGGTTCCGTCCGTCCTGCATGAGATGCGGGAGATGTGCCGCCGCTACTACGGCGACGTGCCGGCGGTGATCGTGGAGCCCGGCGTCAAGACCGGCGTGCCCGTCCGGATGGACAATCCGAAGGAGGTCGGCGCCGACCGCATCGTGAACGCGCTGGCCGCCGTCCACACCCATGGCGGGCCTGCGATCGTCGTCGACTTCGGCACCGCCACCACGTTCGACGCCGTCTCCGCCAAGGGTGAGTACGTGGGCGGCGCGATCGCGCCCGGCATCGAGATCTCGATCGACGCGCTGTCGTCGCGCGGCGCCCAGCTGCACAAGATTGAGCTGGTCAGGCCGCGGAGCGTGGTGGCCAAGAACACCGTCGAGGCGCTGCAGTCCGGGATCATCTTCGGCTTCGCCGGGCAGGTGGACGGCATCGTCGAGCGGATGTCCGAGGAACTCGCCGCCGACCCCGGCGAGGTCACGGTCATCGCCACCGGCGGCCTCGCCCCCCTCGTCCTGGAGGAGTCCCGCAGCATCGACGCGTTCGAGCCGTGGCTCACCCTCATCGGCCTGCGCCTGATCTACGAGCGCAACACCGTCTAGAAGGCGTCTCACTCACGCGCGCGTGCTCGGCTTGCTCAGAGAACGTTCGGCTTGGTCAGAGGGGCGACGTCGGAATGGGCCTGAGCGGGCGTTCTTGATGCGTCGTCGTGCTCGCTCAGGGGGTGGGGCCTGCTCGGGTGTTGGACGCCAGGTGAGCGCTCTAACGGGACGTTGGGGCACGGACTAGCCTGTTTGCGCGCATGTTGGGGGCAGACCTTGCGTGTTCGTCGATCGCCTCCGTCCGGCGCGACGTTGAATGCGTTCGTCATGAGTTTGTCTGTCTTGAGGGCGGCGGTAAGTCGTTCGCGGGGCATCCGGCGGGGTCGATAGCCTTTAGGGCGTGACAGACGAGACCTTCGACGAGCTCCCGGAGCAGATGCGCGTGCGCCGGGAGAAGCTCGACCGGCTTCGGGCGAGCGGCATCGATCCCTACCCGGTGACCTTCCCGCGGACGGCGACGATCGCCGACGTCCGCGCGAAACACCCGGACCTCGAGCCGGGCACCGAGACGGGCGAGAAGGTCGGCGTCACCGGTCGCGTCATGCTGATCCGCAACACCGGGAAGCTGTGCTTCGCGACCGTCCGGGACGGCAGCGGAGAGATCCAGATCATGCTGTCGCTCGCCAAGGTCGGGCAGGAGCAGCTGGACGCATGGAAGCGGGACGTCGACCTCGGCGACCACGTCGGCGTCGAGGGCGAGGTGATCACGTCCCGCCGCGGCGAGCTGTCCGTCATGGCGGACCGGTTCGCGATCACGTCCAAGTGCCTGCGCCCGCTGCCGGAGAAGCACGCGGGCCTGACCGACCCGGAGGCCCGGGTCCGGCAGCGCTACGTCGACCTGATCGTCAACGACGAGGCCCGGAAGATGGCCCGGCTCCGCAGCGACACCGTACGCGCCGTGCGGGACTTCTGGCACGACGAGGGATACCTCGAGGTCGAGACGCCGATGCTGCAGCCGATCCACGGCGGTGCGACGGCGCGTCCGTTCACCACGCACATCAACGCGTACAACATGGACCTCTACCTGCGCATCGCGATCGAGCTGTACCTGAAGCGGCTGGTCGTCGGCGGCATCGAGAAGGTCTTCGAGGTCAACCGGAACTTCCGGAACGAAGGCGCGGACTCCACGCACAATCCCGAATTCACCATGCTGGAGGCCTACGGGACGTACCTCGACTACAACGACATGGCCGACCTGACCCAGCGGATGTACCAGAAGGCGGTCGTCGCCGCCCTCGGCACCACCGTGGTCGTCCATGACGGCGTCGAGGTCGACCTCGGCGTGCCGGAATGGCCGCGGATCACGCTGTACGGGTCGGTGTCGGGTGCGCTCGGCGAGGAGGTCACACCGCACACGCCGATCGAGAGCGTCCGGAAACTCGCCGACGCTCGCGGTATCTCTTGGGACCCGAAATGGGGGCAGGGGAAACTCGTCCAGGAACTGTTCGAGGAATTGGTCGAGCACACCCTCGTCCAGCCCACGTTCGTCATGGACTACCCGGTCGAGACGTCGCCATTGACCCGCCAGCACCGCGAGGAGCCCCTGCTCACCGAGAAGTGGGACCTCATCGGATTCGGGACGGAGCTCGGCACGGCATATTCCGAGCTCGTCGACCCGGTGGAGCAGCGCCGCCGGCTCACCGAGCAGTCGCTGCTGGCCGCCGGTGGCGACCCCGAGGCCATGCAGCTGGACGAGGACTTCCTGCGCGCCCTGGAGTACGCGATGCCGCCCACCGGCGGGATGGGCGCCGGCATCGACCGGATGATCATGGCTTTCACCGGTAAGGGCATCCGCGAGACGATCCTGTTCCCGCTGGTCAAGCCCGAATAACACCCGGCGAGGCGCACGCACGGCACGGCCGCCCCATGCCCGGGCACCGCTGGACGCTCCACACCTGGACGCTTCACCCCTGGGCGCGGCTAGACGTTCCACGCCTGGACACCCGGACATTCGGGGCCTGCGCGCCTGGCCGCCAGGGCGATGTCGTGTTCGAGGGGCCGGGTGGACGACTCAAGCGTCCGCCCGCCGTCCGCCTGCGGCGTGTTCGAGCCCGCTGGAATCGATCCGCCGCAGTGGACAGCTTCCTGAATGGATGCGACCTGGCCCTCGATTCCGGCGCTGTAAAGGCCATGGCCCGCAAGAAAGGAGCGGTCCATGGCTGCCGGGCGATGCCCGGACGGTCAAGTGCTTTCAGGCGCTTTCACGAATCACGAGGTCGGGTCTCAAAACCACCTGGCGGTGTTGATGGGACGGGCCCTCGCCGATTTCGGCCAGCGCGAGTTCGGCGGCCTCCCAGCCGAGTTCCCGGCGGGGCTGCCGGATGGTGGTGAGCGGCACGGCGGCGCTCGCGGCGAGTTCGATGTCGTCGTACCCGATCACGGCGATGTCCTCGGGGACGCGGGCGCCGAGCCGGATCAGCTCGTTGATCAACCCGATCGCGAGCAGGTCGTTGGCGCAGAACACACCGTCGGGCTGCGGCGACATCGCCATGATCTCGTGGGCGGCGGCCTGGCCCTCGGTGGGGCTCAGTGCCTCCTGGATCAGGGTCGGGGGCTTTCCGAAACCCGCCTCGACGATCGTCCGGGCGGCGCCGTCGCGGCGTTCGACGCAGGGCTGCGGCTCGGGGACGCCGGTCACGAAGGCGATCCGCTCGCGGCCGATGCCGAGCAGGTGCGCGGCGGCGATCTCACCGCCCGCGACATGGTCGACCTGGGCGGAGCAGACCCCGCTGGCGTCGCGGTCGATCAGCACCACGCTCATGCCCGCCGCGCGGAGCTGGGCGATGTCGCGGGAACCGAGCCCGACGGGGATGATCAGGACCCCGGCGGCGTTCTGCTCCTCCAGAAGTTCCACCGACCGCCGCTCCTTGGCGGCGGAGTGGTCGCTGGAGAGCCAGAGCGCGTCATGGCCGAGGGCGTTGAGCGCGGCTTCGGCCCCCTTGGCGACGTCGGTCGCGTAGGGGTTGGTGAGGTCCTCGACGACGACGCCGAAGGCGCGGCGCGGCTCGTCGCCGAACTCGCCGGCGGTGCGTTCGGGGCGCCGGCGGAGCCGGCGAGCGGACTCGTTCCGGACGAATCCGAGCTCCTCGATCGCCGCGCGAACACGGTCACGGGTAGCTTCGGCCACGAGTTCTGGCCGGTTTAGGACATTCGAAACGGTCCCAACTGAGACTCCAGCACGCCTCGCGACCTCACGAATACTGGTCTGTGGCAACTCGCTCCTCGTCCCGTCCCAGGCTTGTTTTCCCAGGTAGTGGAGTTTTGCATAGTGCATCCGCGAATGCGCGGTCACAGACCGCGATCATCGGCGCGCACATTGCATTGAACCAGCGCTTGACGGGCCGGATCCGGCCGCCTAGCGTTCCGAGCCGAAGCGTAGCTTGAAACGATTCACGATCTTCGACCAAGACAAGATCGGGCGAGTCCAACGAGAAGGGACGGGTACGGATGACTGGCGATCTCATCCCGTCTCCCTCGGATTGCCAACGAGTGAATCGTCACCCGGAGTTCCCCCGTGCGACCCAGCAATCGGCCCAACGGCCACCTCCGGCCAAGCGCGTGAGACATATCAGGAACCCGATGATCTAAGTCCGGAAGCGCTCCGGACCCGGCAACCCAACGCGCGTACAGATCGAGGCCAACCCGTGCCTGTGCAGCGGACGGCTGCATCCCCGCGGTCATCACCACGGACGAGGGAGGACGGAGTGGAACAGGCCACACTCGCACGTCGTGGCACCGACGATTTCGGGCTGAGCGAGGAGGAGATCCGGCTGCTCGCTCAGATCGCCAGCGGTGTCACTGCCGATGTGGCGGCACGCAAGCTGGAGTTGAGCGCACGGACCTTGCGACGCCGGTTGCGGACCATCTGCGACCGGCTGGAGGTCAACACCCCTATCGAGGCCGTGGTGTGGGCGGCCCGAAGGCAGCTCATCTAGCTAACACCCCCAAGGACGCTCGCCCGGGGACGGCGAGCGTCATGAGAAAACCAGGCGGCAAATCTTCAGAACCCCCCGTCCGACCCCGCAGCGGCGGCGCCCGCGTCCTGACAGGTAGGTCCCTGCAGGAGGCGTCGCCGCGGACGGTGTTCACACCTCGCCGTGGATCCCCTTAAGCGCGCTCTCGATTCAAGCGCGCTCTCGACTTTTTCGGCACTCGTCCACATCCGGCAGAGAGTGCCACCCACGACGCACCTACGCGCCTGCCCTCGGCGCAGCCGGCCCCGTGCCCGCGCACCGTGCCGCGCACTGTGCCCCGTGTCCCGCGCACTGTGTCCCGGCACCCATGCCCGCCGCGCCCATGGCCCACAGGCCCCGCGCCCGCGCGCCTCAGGCCCGCCGTCCGCTCCTTGGAATGAGCGACCCTAAGCCGGGCCTAGTGGCCGCCGTGACGGCTGTCACACGGCCCGTACGTGAGCGCTCAGGGGTATCCACCGAGCGTCGTGGGGCCGTCCGTGCGGGGGAACTCAAGAGCCACCCCGTCGGACGCCATGACGTCAGGCGTACGGGTTTGCGGGTGGACAGATCGATTGCCGTCCATGCCGAATCTGGAGGGGCGCCTCTGCAGTTACTCAGGAACGCTCGGGCGATGCGTGCTCGGCCCTGAGACGGCGCCGTGCGAGTGGATAGGGCCGGTCGTGCGCGCATGGCCGGTCGTGCGCACGGCCGGTGGCGCGCATGGTGTGCGTCGCGTTCGACGGCCGGGCCGTCGTCCCGGGGTCGCTGATCCCCGGGACGCGGCCGCTGGACGGATCGAGTCGGCAGGCGCTGGAGTGGGCGACGGTGGCCGGTTGTCGTCAGGCGACTCGGACGGCGCCCGCGTAGGGGCGTCCGGACATGGACGCGATCTTCACGACGTCGCCGGTCTGGGGAGCGTGCAGCATCTTGCCGCCGCCGACGTAGATGCCCATGTGGTGCAGGTCCGAGTAGAAGAACACCAGGTCACCCGGCTGGAGTTCGCTGCGGGACACGTGGGTGCCGGCGTTCCACTGGGCTCCGGTGTAGTGCGGCAGGTTGATGCCGACCTGCTTGTAGGCCCACATCGTCAGGCCTGAGCAGTCGAAGGAGTTCGGCCCTGCGGCGCCCCAGACGTAGGGGGTACCGATCTTGCTCATCGCGTAGCGCAGGGCCTGTGCGCCCTTACCGGTCCCGACGACGGGGAGCTTGGCGAGCTGGGTGGGGTCCCTCTTGACGAGCGTGCCGCGGACCTTCTCGTAGGCGTCGGTGACCTTCTTGCGCTGCGAGTCGAGTTGGGTGCGCAGCGTCTGTACCTGCTTGGCGCGCTCTTCCGCGGACTTGCGGGCGCGCTGTGCGGCCTGCATGGCCTGCATCAGACCGAGGACTTTGCTGCTGTCCCGTTTGGCGAAGTAGTTGAGCGTGGCGGCCTGGTCGAGGACGGACTGCGGATCCTGGGAGGCGACGAACGAAACCGTGGGGTCGGAGCCGCCCTGCATGTAGGTGGTGGCGGCCAGTTCACCGACCTTCTTGCGGATGCTTTCGAGAGTCTTCTCTTGCCGCTGGGCGTTCTCTGTGGCGACCTTGGCGGCGCGCTGTGACTGGGCGAGCTTGACCTTCAGTCCGTTGTACTGCTCGGTGAGCTGCTCCAGCTGGTCGGCGAGTTTGAAGGCCTTCGTCCTGAGTTCCTTGGTGGACGGCTCAGGGTCGGCGTGCGCCACGCCGGTCGTGAGCGGCGCGACCGTGGCGGCGGCGAGTACACCGGCGACGGTGATCGCCCGGACACGGAACCGGGCCGTCGTCGTCCGGCGCGGCGACGGCCGCTGGGAGCTCGAACGAGCAGATCGTGAAAAGGAAGCAGGGCGCGATGGCTCCACGAATTCTCCTCTCCTCGTCCGCCTACCGAGTTAGCTGACGGGTTGGGGCTGGAGCAGCCCGTCCGCAAGGCGCGCGCGTGGATCGGTTCCACACGGGCTGCGGATTCACCCCTCGCGGTGTGCGCTCCGGGGGCGATCCCCGAACGCTCCGGAAGTGGGTCCCCGGCTCCTCGGGGCGCTGGTTGCGGCCCTCGGACTCGGCGGTGCGGCCTCCGTCCTGCGGTAGGCCGACGTCAGCGCAGGACACTAACGGAAGCCGCATTAGATGCCAACCAGAACCTGTGAAATCGCAGGTAGTGACGCTCGTCCGCGCCGGTCCCGCCCGTTGCGCCCCCCGCCACGCCGTGTGTTCTTGCTCACTTTTCTGGACGCCTATCCGCAATGCCTAGTCGCTTATATCTAGTCACTCGGCCTTGTGTAGCCGCATGCGGAGACCCACCGGCAGTCGGTAAAGGCGCCACGTTCGATAATCTCGCCTGTTTGTGGAGGTCGTGATCCGGCGAGCCCGTACCGCCGACGTTCAGGAGATCCGCAGGCTGGTCGATCTGTACGCCGGATCGGGACGACGCCTGCTGAAGAAGAGCACGGTGAAGCTGTACGAGGACGTCCAGGAGTTCTGGGTCGCCGAGGACCTGCAGCACGGGACACCGGGACGGGTCGTCGCCTGCGGCGCGCTGCACGTGATGTGGGAGGACCTCGCGGAGGTCCGCTCAGTCGCCGTGGACAAGGACTACGGCGGACGCGGCATCGGCCACCGAATTGTCACCCGTCTGCTGGAGAACGCTAGGGAACTCGGCGTACAGAGGGTCTTCTGCCTTACCTTCGAGGTGGAGTTCTTCGCGCGCCATGGCTTCCAGCAGATCCTGGGGACTCCGGTGGCGCCAGAGGTGTACGAGGAGCTTCTCCGCTCCTACGACGAAGGCGTTGCAGAGTTCTTGAACCTCGATCGGGTCAAGCCCAATACGTTGGGCAACACCCGGATGTTGCTTCGCCTGGAGGACTGACCCGATGAGCGATTCCCAGAACCGCGGGCGGCGGTACCCACCGCAGCAGGGGCAGGGTTCCTACGGCCCGCCACCTCCGTACCAAGGTCCCCCTAGGCAGCACCCTCAGCAGCAGCCCCAGAGGCCACCCCAGCAGCGGCCCACTCAGCAGCAATGGCAGCAGCAGCCGCAACAGCAGCAGTGGGGGCAGCAACCGGCGTACAACGAGCCGTACAACCCGTCGTACAACGAGCCGTACGACGCGTCCTATGACGAGTACGGCGGCGGTGGCGAACCGGTGCTGGCGCCGATACTCCGCCGTGCAGCCGCGCGGCTCATCGACAACGGGCTTGTTGCGGCGTTCGGGTTCGCCCTCGTCCTGCCGATCACGATCGGTGCCTTCGGCTTGGGCAAGCCAGGCAGCAAGACCGAGGATGAGGGGGGTGTGTGGAACTGGCCCATCATCTTCACCCTCTTCTGTGTTCTGTCAGTGCTGCCGCTGCTCTACGAGGCGGTCCAGCTGTCCATGTCTGGACGGACGCTCGGCAAGCGCATCATGGGTATCGGCATCGTCCAGGCGCCTGCAGGTCAACCACTGACCACCACACAGGCCATATGGCGTGCAGGGATCGTCCACGTGGGCTACCAGATCGGTGTGTTCTTCTTCCTCGCCATCGCGGTGATGGTGTGGGACTACGCCGCATACGGGATGCTCCTGGTCTGGGCGGGCGCGCTGATGGCGTACCTCTGGGCGATTTGGGACCAGCCCCTGCACCAGGCCCTCCACGACCGCTTGGCCGGGACCCTTGTCATCGATGAGCGGGCCGGATACGACGACGAGTACGCCGAATACACGGAGTAGGCCGTGAGGGAGGCAACGCTCGCCGAGCCGGGCCAGCGCCTCCTGGCTCGCATCGTCGACACCCTCATCGTCGGTGTGCCCGTGATGCTCGTCGTCCGCGCAGTGGTGTCCGGGCCCACGGTGGACGTCGTCGCCCCACCGGCGTTGGCCGGATGCATGCTGCTCTACGAGGCGATCCAGCTCGCTCTCTGGGGCCGGACACTCGGCAAGCGTGTTGCCGGCATAGAAGTCGTTGTCGCCGTCTCGGGCGTGGCGGCCCCTGCCCCGGCATCCCAGGGCGGCGGCGCTGAGGCGAGCTCTGAGCTGACGTCAGCGCCCTCAATGGACGATGCGGAAGCCGGAGCAAGAACAAACGCTGAGCCAGGCGCTCAGACGGTCGCTGAGGCCGTCACGGAGACCGCCACCGCGCCGGAGGAAGCCGAGCCGGGCGCCGAACCCGCTCCCCTGAAGACTCGTGAGATCGGCTCGGCTTGGGGGCTAACGTCCGATACCGGTCCAGGACGCACGCAAGGCAGCGCGCTGACGCATACGTCGCAGGAGGGCACGCGGGCACCGACCCAGGAGGACGAGGCATGGCCCGCGCAGGGCGTCGGGGCTGTGGCCGGCTCAGGCCCTGCGGCAGGGGCAATGTCCGGCGCGGGGCCGGAGCAAACGCAGGTTTCTGAGACAGGTGCAGGGCCAGTACTCGGTGCCGATCTCGGGAATGGGCGAGAAGGTGAGTCCGAACCGACGCCGGACGCCGAGACGGGCCGCGTGCTGATCGGTGAGCAGCCCCGTCTGGACGTTGTGCGCGCCCTTGTACGAGCCGCGGTCTATTCGCTACCGATCGCGGCCCGTCCGATTCCCGCTGCCGGGCTACTCGCGAGCATGTTCTGGTTGGCGAACGCGGCTGCCCTGTACGAGGGCACGCGCCGCCAGGCCGTCCATGACAGGCTCATCGGGACGCTGGTCGTAAAACGTCCGCCCACCGATTCGTCGGCCTTCTGAGATCCTTCTCGGGCTCGCTCGTCCGGGAGCCGCGGCTCCGTCGTGCCCATGATCCGTTGGGGAGCGGAGTGGACGTGTCCGGGCATGCCGTCTATTCGTGGAGATCCTCGCTCTGTTTCGGACGCCCGGCGTTCGGCCGGTTATTGCCAGCTCGCTCCGGTTACGGCCCCGAATCGGAGTGAGATGTGTCTCGTCCCGGACGCGCCCTCCGTTTTGAAGGCCCGCTTCCGTGTCCTTGCTCTTCGCCCTGTGTCCCGACCGGCATAGGACGCAGGACTTACTTCGGATGGGACACGGCCTCGCTTGGAACGGGCCTTTCACTCCGCGTGTTCCTCTCCATCGTAGGAGTCCGCCGCACGTCGCCGGGACCTCCCGCCGGTGCGGGTTGAAGAACTGGGGCGGAGGTGGGATTGTGGCGCAATCTCCTGATTTCGGGATGGTCGAGTACCCGCCGCTTCCACGGGGAGAGCGCGGCTGGTGACTTCCCGTCACGAGGCGGCGGCAACAGATTTCGGCGCGGGTGGACCGGCCGTTATCCATCCACATCGCCCGGTGGACGCGGTGATCAGCTGCCAGGCCGGGTGCCGGTGGCTCCCCGTCGCATTCCCGCTCGCGGTGCGCTAGGCCCCGTTACAGCGGAGTTAATCGGTGGCCGCGGTGTCCGTGTGCCCCGGCTGTTAAGCATGTCCGCAGAGCCTATTGCGCCCCAGGACGGCCCACCCGGTGAAAGCCTGGCCGTCCGCAAAGCTGGTCAATGCGGGACCATCGACGCAGGTCAGCGCGGTGCGTTGCGACACAGGACCCGTCCGAAATCCGCCTGGCGGCCCCGCCTGGAAAAAATTCGCTGGACCACGCCCGGCAGGCCCTGGCGCGCCGCCGGACGTGCCGAAAACGACGGCACGATTACACGCGGTCACTGCCCGGAAGGGGACTTCGCCGGGGACTGCCGGTCCGAAGCGCGGCGGCGGAATTGTCATCCGCGCGCTTCTCGGTATATGTTTGTCAACCGAATGCAGTTTGCTCAAGCCGAAAGGGTCTGTCCCCATGGCACAGAAGGTTCAGGTGCTTCTCGTCGACGACCTCGACGGTGGCGAGGCGGACGAGACCGTAGCGTTCTCGATCGACGGCGCCTCCTACGAGATCGACCTGAGTGGCGCCAACGCAACGAAGCTGCGGGATTCTCTTAAGCCGTTCGTGGAGAAGTCGCGCAAGGCGGGTACGGCGTCGCGCCGTCGCCGGCAGCGTGGCGCGTCCAGCCGCGAGCGCAGCGCAGAGATCCGCGCCTGGGCCAAGAACAATGGCATCAAGGTCAATGAGCGCGGCAGGATCCCGGCCCATGTGATCGAGCAGTACGAGGCGGCCAACTGACCCGCGTCCACCGGCGGCCCGTCTCGGTTCGTGAGACGGGCCGTTCGCCTGGGCGCCGCCGTTCACTGTTCACTTCAGCCGTCCACTCCGCCGGTTCCCATGCGCGTGGTTCCGCAGGCCCGTTCGCTCGGCCGAGTTCGGATCGAGTTCGCCCGTGCCGCCGTTCCGGGTTCGTTCCCTTGGTCCGTTCCCTCGCGTCGTTCCCCGGCCTCGATTCCCCCGGTTCGTTTCGCTTGAGGTGCCCTTGAGGCTCCGCTTCGCCCGGCCGGTTCGTCCGCGGCACCGTTTCACTTGCAACCCGTTCGCGAGACGGGTTCGCGCGCGCCTCCCGTTTACATGACCGATCCGCCCGCGCGTCGTTTCCGCGCGATCGCTCACGCCCGCGTACGCGGGCCGGAGTACGCACGACGAGTTCGCGTCCGGGGTCGTTTCGGTTGCCGCCGCCCTTCACTTGATCAGTTTGGCCGCGGCGTCGTTTCAAGAGCGCCCCTTGCGGGGTCTGCCGGGCCCACGTAGCCCGTTCACACGTCCCGTTTGAACACCGAATCCGATCGCCCCCACACGTGTCCCTGTCATGCGCACGGCCTACCCCCGGCCCAACCCACCGGTTCCGCCTGTGAAGCCC
>NZ_SMJX01000243.1 GCF_004348535.1 Actinomadura sp. KC216 | reverse complement strand
GTTGTCCGGGGCTATGGACCGGCCGATGTCCTGCTCGACGCTCTCCAGGTGGGCGATGACGTGCCATCGCGCGAGTTCGCCCCGCCGGGAGCGGATCGCGTCGCGGATGGCGCGGTGTTCGGTGATGGACTTCTCAGGCCGCTCGGGCAGGTCCCATGTGGCGCCGCGCTCCTGGAGGAGCTGCTCGCCCATGGTGTTCGCGAGTTCGAGCAGCGCTTCGTTGTGCGCGCCGGCGATCAGCGCGCGGTGGAATTCGACGTCGGCCTGCACCATCGCGATCAGGTCGCGGTCGCGGAACGCGGCCTCCATCCGGGCGAACGCCTCGTCGAGCGCGGCGAGGTCCGCCTCGGTGGCGCGCTGGGCGGCGAGCTCGGCGGCGAAGGACTCCAGGCCCTTGCGCACCTCCAGCATGTCGTGGACCTGGTCGGCGTGCCGGGCGGTCCACTGGCGCCATTCGGTCCGCAACGGCCGGGAGTCGCCCGAGGAACGGACGAAGGTGCCGACGCCGTGCCGGATCTCCACCAGCCCCAGGGTCTGCAAGAACTGCAGGGCCTCACGGACCGTGCCGCGGCTGACCTTGAGCTGCTCGCTCATGTTGCGCTCGTTCGGCAGCTGGTCGCCGGGCTGGAACGCGCCCTCCTCGATCTGCCGGGACAGCTCGCGGATCACACGTTCCTTGATCGGTTCGGAGCGCAGCGGCTCAAGCCTGGGCTCACCGCGCGACATCGGCGTCACCTGTCGTGCCCCAATCCGTGTCTCACACCGGTCGTCGTCGCCGGCGTTTCTGTTGTTTATCGGCCCGCGCTCCGTGCAGTCGTAGCACGGTCCGGCAGCGCGAGCGCCGTCCAACCGAAGGGGTTGGACCTCCATCCTCATGGTACCCGTCCCATTGACATCCGGGCGAGCGGCGGTCTTTGATGACCTGACGTCGGAGGTCGAACCAGAGAGGCCGCCATGAGGTCCACCACGTTCTCGATCGTCGCCTGCGACCCCGTCCGGCGGGAATGGGGGGTCGCGATCGCCTCCCGATTCCTGGCCATCGGCGCCCTCAGCGCGTGGGCGGAGGCCGAGGTCGGCGCCGTCGCCACGCAATCGTTCATCCATGTCGCGCACGGAGAAGAGGGACTGCGCCTGCTGGCGGGCGGCACGTCCGCCGCCGAGGCGCTCGACCGGCTCCTGGCCGGCGACGATGGGCGCGAGCTGCGTCAGGTCGGGATCGTGGACGCCGCGGGCCGCTCTGCCACGTACACCGGTTCGCGCTGCATGGACTGGGCGGGCGGCCGGACCGGCGACGGCTATGCGGCCCAGGGCAACATGCTCGTCTCCGCCGCGACGCTCGACGCCCTGACGTCGGAGTACGAGTCGCGGGCGGGGGAGCCGCTGGGCGACCGGTTGCTCGCCGCGATGGAGGCCGGACAGGCGGCGGGCGGTGATCGCCGAGGCCAGCAGTCCGCGGTCCTGCGGGTGGTGCGCGAGGGCGGCGGATACGGCGGCGCGAGCGTCGTGATGGACCTTCGCGTCGACGACCACGAGCGGCCGCTGGTCGAGCTGCGCAGGCTGCGCGGGCTGCACGAGCTCTATTTCGGCCGCACACCGGAGAGCCGCTGGCTCGCCGTGGACGGGGACTTGCGAGCCGAGCTGCGCGAACGTCTGCGCTCGCTCGGCCACGACGAGGGCGACCTGGCGGCGGATCTGTTCGCGTGGGCCGGCGTGGAGAACCTGGAGGAGCGAGTCCGGGGCGCCGACCGCATCGACCCTGTGGTACTCACCGAGATCCGCAAGGCGACGAGCGGCTGACACGTGACCGCACCAGGGACCGCCACCGAACGAACCGGCCCGTGCGATGCCCCCCGACAACCAGACGCCGCACCTCGGGCATCTCCTGGGCGGCAGGTTCACGCAGTGATCACCCCACGCCCGACCCTGCCCCCTGCAGCCGAACGTGTGAGAGGGAAAGCGCGCCGAGCCATGCGTGCTGAGAGATGCGGCCAAGGAATGGGGCCGCGAGGGATGGGGCCCGCGATTGGACGAGTGCGCGGGAGATGTCGGCGTCGGAGTCGTAGGTGGTGAGGACGAGGACGCGCGGGTCCGGCAGCGCGATGAGGTGCCGGGTCGCCTCGACGCCGTCGCGTGCCGAGGGATGGGGTCGAGAGATGCGCGTCGAGAGATGCGGCGGAGGGATGGGGGCCGCGAGTGGTGCGGTCGAGCGGATGCGTGTCGAGGGATGCCGCCTGGCCCGGGGGTCGAGGGATACGTGCTGAGGGCTGCGTGCTGAGGGCTGCGTGCTGAGGGCTGCGTGCTGAGGGCTGCGTCCGAGGGATGCGGTCGAGGGGTGCGTGCCATAGGGGATGGGGCCGAGGGATGGGTGCTGAGCGGATGTAGGCCAGGTCTGTGCGGGCTGAGGCGGAGCAAGTCGAGAGAACGAAGGAGCGAGATGTCTGTTGACCGCGATCCGACGAGGGACGGTGGCGGGCGGCCCGCGCAGGGACGTCGACGCGATGTGCCGGAGCCTGAGCAGGGGCTACGAGATGAGGCGGCGGGATCTGAGCAGGGGCTCGGGCGCTGGGATGAGGTCGCCGGAGCCCAGCGGGAGCCTGCCGGCGGCGATATCGGGCCTGCGGCGGACGTGCGGGAAGTGCGGCGGGTGCACGGGCAGTGGTGGGAGGCGAACCAAGGGCTGGACGTCGAGCGGATGCGCGAGTGCTTCGCCCCCGCCTATCTGATGTGGAATCTCAACGGCCATCCGTATTACGGGCTCAACGAGAAGGTCGCCCTCTTCCAGTACTACAAGGGCAGGCTCGTGCCCACCGAACCGCCCCGGCTCTGGGACGTCAGGGTCGTCGTCGACGGGGACATGGCGTACGTGACCTCGGAGGGTGTGCTGCCGTTCGAGGTCACCGGCGACGGATCGGGGTCGGCCACCCTGGACGCGGTCGTTCCGCTGTACGACGGCGATGGGCGGACGGTGCACGTCCGGTTCCGCGAGACGTGCGTCCTGCGACGTGACGACGGTGAGGGCGGGCGCACTTGGAAAATCTGGCATTTCCACTGCTCTCCGCTCGCACCGGAGCACGAGCCGCGGCCGGGTTTCGGGGACACGGCCGCCGGACGGCGGTCGGTGAGGGTATTGACGGCCGGCCGCCACCTGGCTAAGAATGAGCGCACAGAGGTCCGACCTCTTACCTCGAACCCCGAGAAGGGCTGAAAGCAGTGGCAATCCTGCACGCAGGCATCGCGACGTTTCTCCAGTCTCCCCACGTGGCGCCGGAGAGATCCGAGCTCCGATCAGTGGGCGCCAATGTGGCGGTCCTCGGGCTTCCGTACGACAGCACGACCGTCACGCGTCCGGGAGCGAGCCACGGCCCGCGCGCGATCCGCGACGCGTCATCGCACTTCTCGTTCGGCGCCGGCTACCACTTCGACTACGACGTCACCATCTCCGACCACCTCAAGATCGTCGACTGCGGTGACGTGGACGGCGCTCCGGGCCGCGCCGCCGTCACGGTCGAGCGGGCGGAGCGGGCGCTGGACGAGCTCTACGCCGCAGGCTGCTTCCCGGTGCTGCTGGGCGGCGACAACATGACCACCATCCCCGGGGCCCGGGCACTCGCGCGGCACCTTGACGGGCCCATGGGCTTCATCATGTTCGACACCCACCTCGACACCGCGCCGGACATCGACGGCGAGCCGCTCTCGCACTGCTCTCCCGTGCACCGGGTGCTCGACCTGCCGAACGTCGACGGGAGCAACGTCGTCCTGATCGGCATCCACGGCGCGGCCAACCCGAAGTACGAGAAGGACATCGCCGAAGAGCACGGCGTGCGGGTCTTCACCGTCCGCGACGTGGACCAGCTGGGGATCGACGAGGTGGCCCGCCGCGCCCTGGCCGCCGCGTCCGACGGCACCGCGGGCGTCTACCTCTCCATCGACATCGACGTGCTCGACGGCGCGTACGTCTCGGGCACCTGTGGACCAGAGATCGGAGGACTGACCGGGCGTGAGATCGTCCGGGCCCTGGAGATCGTGGCAGCCGGGCCGATCTGCGCCGCGGACTGCGTCGAGGTGGCGCCGATGCTCGACGCCTCCGGGAACACCGCGCGCGTCGCCGCTCGCCTGGTCATCGACATCCTCGCCGCCCGGGCATGCCGCGCCCGCGACGGCCACCCCCTTCCCTCCGCCCCCCGCGCATGACCGAGTCCGCCGTGACAGCCGCGTCCACCGCGCCTACCCGAGCCTGCAGCGGGTGGCCGAGCCTGCCGCCTAAACCCGAGTTCGTCGCGCTTGGTCGGCCTGCCATGCGTGGCCAAGCCTGCCGCGAACACCCGAGCCCGTCGCGGGTGACCGGGCTCGCTGCGCACACCCGAGCGTGCCGCACATGTCCGAGTCCGCCACACATGATCCTGTCCGCCGTGCGTGGCCGAGCCTGCCGCGAACACCCGAGCCCGTCGCGCGTGGCCGGGGGCGCAGCGCACCCCAGTGTGCCGCGCATGACCGAGTCCGCCGTGGCCGTCGCGTATGCCCGAGCTTGCTGTGCGTGGTCGGGGGCTGATGCGCGTGGCCGAGTGTCCGAGTTCGTGTGTGGACGGGGGTCTGGCGCGTTTTCGAGTCCGTTGTTCTTGACCTAGTCCGCCGCGTATTGACCAGCGTGGTTCTGGTCGATGCGTGTGAAGCATCTGAAGACGGCCTGCATCGCAGGCGACGAAACGAGATTGGAAGCGCATGACCGACGTTCTGGCGACCAAGCCGTACATCGATCCGTCCCGCACCGCACTGTTGGTCATCGACATGCAGAAGGGATTCTGCGACCCCGAGAGCCGGATGGAGAAGGCGGGGATCGGCACCGCCAACCAGCGGGCGGCCCTGCCCCGGATCCTCGAGCTGGTGGAGCTGTGCCGGGGGTACGGGATGCCGATCCTGTGGTCGCAGCAGATCCACTACCCGGAGGACGTGACCCGGCGCCGCCGCAGCATCCCGTCCCACATCGACAAGCAGAAGTGGGCGCCGTGCCTGCGCGGCACCTGGGAGGTCGACTTCGTTGACGAGGTGACCGAGGTCCTGCGTCCCGAGGACATCATCGTCGAGAAGCACCGCGCGTCGGTGTTCTTCGAGACGACGCTCGACACCAAGCTGCGCATGCTGGGGATCGAGCAGATCATCATCTCCGGCTGCAACACCGACTTCTGCGTCGAGACCACGATCCGCGACGGCTACTACCGCGACCTCGACGTGATCGTCGTCCGCGAGTGCGTGGCCGGGCCCCGCAAGCAGTTCCACGAGGACACGCTCGCGAAGGTGGAGACCTACTTCGGTGCCGTCGTCACGCTCGACGAGCTGCCCTCGGTGGTCATCTCACCGGAGGCCGTGGAGGCGTCGGCATGACGGTCGGAGCTCAGGCCGGACGGCGGCTGCGGCTCGACCCGTCGGTGTTCGAGATCGTCAGACATCGGCTCTGGTACATCAACGACGAGGGCGCGCTGACGATCAGCAGGCTGTCGGGGTCGCCGGTGGCCACCGAGGTGTTCGACATGAACACCGGGCTGATGACGGCGAACGGTGACCTGGTCTATATCGACAACTTCATTTGCGCGCAGGCGACGACCCTGTCGGCGCACGTGAAGCACCTGCTGGAGTCGTACGCCGACAACCCGGGGTTCGCGGACGGCGACGTGTTCCTGTGCAACGACCCGTACGTCTCGGTCTGCCACCAGAACTGCGTCCAGGTCGTCGCGCCGATCTTCTACGAGGGTGACCTGGTGGCATGGGCCGGCGCGTCGCTGCACGCGATCGACGTTGGAGGTCCGACCGCGGGCCAGGTCCAGCCGGACGCCGCCGACATCTACGGGGAGCAGCCGCTGATCGGGCCGATCAAGGTGTACGAGGGCGGCAGGTTCCGGCGGGACGTCGAGAACACCTACCTCAACAACTCGCGGCTGCCCGAGCTGCTCGGCCTCGACCTGCGGGCGAAGGTCGCGGCGGTGCAGGTCATCCGCACCCGCCTGGTGGAGACGCTGCGCGAGTTCGGCGCCGAGACGGTGCTCGCCGCGATGGAAGACGTCATCGACTACACCGAATGGCGGCTGCGGGCGCGGCTCGCGGAGCTGCCCGACGGCACCTGGCGGCACCGCGCGTACATCGAGTTCGGCGACGACATCTACGACTGCCACGTCACGATGCGCAAGGACGGCGACCACCTCGCGTTCGACTTCACCGAGACGGCCGACCAGGCGCCCGCCGTCATCAACTGCGCGCGTCCCGCGCTGCACGGCGGGGTGCTCGCCGCGGTCCTGGTCTACCTGTGCTGGGACATCCCGTGGTCGCCGGCGGGCGTCCGGCGCGCGCTGACCATCGAGTCCCGCGAGGGCTCGGTGGTGGACGCGGCCCGTCCCGCCGGGGTCTCCAAGTCCACCACGACCTCCATCTGGGAGGTCCGCAACCTGGCCAGCATCACCTGCGGGAAGATGCTCGCCGCCAGCGACCTGCACCGGCACCGGGCGATGGCCGGGTGGCAGGGCGTCAAGGCGCTGGAGGAGCTGTTCGGCTACGAGGCCGACGGCGAGCGCTTCGGCGGCCCGCTGCTGGACGGCATGGCCGGCGGCGGGGGCGCGCTCGCCACCCGCGACGGCATCGACACCGGCGGGCACACCAGCTCGCTGCGCGCGACCATCGCCAACGTCGAGAGCTACGAGCTGCGCTACCCGATCCTCTATCTGTACCGGCGGCAGACCCGCGACTCCGGCGGGCCGGGCAAGTACCGGGGCGGCGCCGGGCCCAGCATGATGTACATCGTCCACGGGGTCGAGGAGATCCCGACCAAGATCCTGCACACGTTCGGGGTGGAGCAGCCCGAGTCGCCCGGACTGTGCGGCGGCTACCCGTCCACGACGAACCAGTTCGCCATTGTTCGGGGGTCGGACGTCCGGGCACGTCTGGCGCGGGGCGAGGTGCCGCAGGAGCTCGACGAGATCGACGGCACGCTGGAGGTCTTCGGCGCGTTCGCCGCCACGTCGATGCGGTCCGACGACGTGTACCGGGTCGTGTCCATGGGCGGCGGCGGTTACGGAGACCCGCTGGAGCGCGACCCCGCGCTCGTCGCCCGGGACGTCGGCGCCTTCCTCGTCAGCCGCGAGTGGGCGGAGCGCGTCTGGGGCGTCGTCCTGGACCCCGGCACCCTCCAGGTGGACGCCACCGCCACCATCCGCCGCCGCGCCGACCTTCGCCGGGAACGTGCCAAAGCGGCCGGGCTTCCTGGCCCCTCCGGGGATGGGCCACTAGGAGCCCCTGCGGGCTCTTCTGGGAGGGACGGCGACGGTGCCGTCGCTGGGGAGCGGTTGAGCGAGGCGCTGTTTCGCG
Organism: Actinomadura sp. KC216; assembly: GCF_004348535.1. GTDB lineage: Bacteria > Actinomycetota > Actinomycetes > Streptosporangiales > Streptosporangiaceae > Spirillospora. The sequence goes on along the minus strand of NZ_SMJX01000243.1, from coordinate 5,151 downwards.
GGCCCGCCGAACCATCCGGCGAAGGGCCGGTGTACCGGTGCCGGTGCGGTCACGTGCTCGGCGCCGCCGACCGTCCGTACAAGGAGCTCGCCGCGCAGGCGCGCTTCCCCGTGCAGCGGATCGGCCCGGAGGTCAACCCGCACAAGATCAACGGCGCCCGATTCGAGCTGCGCGAGTTCTACTGCCCCGGCTGCCTGGCCCTTCTGGAGGTCGAGATCGCCCGTCCCGGCGATCCGGTCCTGGACGACGCCCGCCTGGCCTGGGACGACGCCCGCCCGGCCCGACACGAGGACGCGCGGCAGGGGGAGAACCGCTCATGAGCTACGTCATCGCCGTCGACAGCGGCGGCACGTTCACCGACTGCGTCGTGCTGGACGGGAACGGCACCGCCACCCGCGCGAAGGCGCCGTCCACGCCGCCGCAGTTCGAGCAGGGCGTCCTGGACGCCGTGACCCAGGCCGCCCGGCAGCTCGGCATGCCCTTGGGGACGCTGCTGGCCGAGACCAGCCTGTTCGCGCACGGCACCACCGTCGCCACCAACATCCTGATCACCAGGACCGGCCCGCGCACCGCCCTGCTCACGACCCGCGGCCATGAGGACGTGATGCTCATCGGCCGGACCGTCCAGAAGGTGGCCGGGCTCTCCGAGGCCGAGATCATCAACGTCGCCGCGCTGTCGAAGGCCGAGCCGCTGGTGCCGCGGACGAGCATCCACGGCATCGACGAGCGCGTGGACCGCGCCGGTCAGATCGTGGCGCCGCTGAAGCTGGACCGGCTCGAGGGCCCGGACGGGCTCCGCAAGCGGCTGCGGGACGCGGGCGTCGAGTCGATCGCCATCAGCCTGCTGTGGTCGTTCCTCAACCCCGAGCACGAGCGGAAGCTGCGCGAATGGCTCACCGACGGCGACGACGGCGACGGCGGCGAGGGCGGTGAGGGCGGGGACGGCTGGTTCGTCACCGCGTCCAGCGACCTCGCGCCCGTGATCCGGGAGTACGAGCGGACGTCGACGACCGTGCTCAACGCCTACCTGACCCCCGGCGTGCATCGCTACCTCGACATCATGGCCGAGCGGCTCCGGCACGAGGGGCACCGGGGCGCGATCACCGTGATGCACTCCTCCGGCGGCGTCTCGTCCATCGAGGAGGCGCGCGAGCGGGGCGTGGCGCTGCTGTCGTCCGGCCCGGCAGGCGGGATGCTCGGCGCGCGGAACCTCGCCGCTCGGCTCGGCCTCGACCGGGTGATCGCGACGGACGTCGGTGGTACGAGCTTCGACATCGGGATGGTGGTGGACGGCGAGCCCGCGTACGCGGAGGCGCCGATCTTCGCCCAGCATCCCGTGGCGCTGCCGATCATCGATGTCGCGTCGATCGGCGCGGGCGGCGGCAGCATCGCCTGGGTGGAGAGGGAGACCGGCGTCCTCAAGGTCGGTCCTCAGAGCGCGGGCGCCTCGCCGGGACCCGTCTGCTACGGCGCCGGCGGCACCGAGCCGACGGTCACCGACGCCAACGTCGTGCTCGGCCGCATCGACCCCGCCAACTTCCTCGGCGGCCGGATCCGCCTCGACGCGGACGCCGCGCGCGAGGCCGTCCGGGAGCGGGTCGCCGAGCCGCTCGGGCTGACGCCGGAGGAGGCGGCGGCCCGCGTCATCGGCATCGTGGACGCGCAGATGGCCGACCTCATCCGCCGGGTGACGGTGGAGCGCGGCCTCGATCCGGCGCGGCTCACGGTGCTCGCCTACGGCGGCGCGGGCGGTCTGCACGCCGGCGCGTACGCCGCCACGCTGGGCTGCCGGCACGTCGTGGTCCCGCGCGAGGCGGCCGTCTTCTCCGCCATGGGGATCGGGCTGAGCGACGCCAAGCGCATCGCCCAGGTGTCCGACCCGGCGCGGGCGCCGTTCGACCTGGACCGATGGCGGACGACCTTCGACGGCCTGTCCGCAGGGCTGCGCGCGGACTTCGCCTCGGCGAACCTCCCGGCGCACGAGCTCACCCTGCGGCGCTTCGTCGACCTGCAGTTCCGTGGCCAGGTGCACACCGTGCGGGTCCCGGTCGACGACGCCGACCTGGCCGCGTCGGACGGCGGCGAACGCGTCATCGAGCGCTTCACCACCTCCTACGAGGACACGTACGGCCCCGGCACCGCCTACCGGAAGGCCGGCGTGGAGGCCATGACCTTCTCGGTCGAGGCGGTCGCCGGCCTCGGCATACCCGAGCCGGCGCCGCTTCCGGACGAGGGCAAGGACGCCTCCGCGGCGCGCTCGGGACAGCGCCTGGTGCACCTCGGGCCCGGCACGTCCGAGACGGTCCCGACCTACGAGGCGGCGAAGCTGCGTCCGGGCAACCGCCTCGCCGGGCCCGCGATCATCGAGGCGGTCGACACCACGGTGCTCGTCCACCCGGGCCAGCACCTCTGGGTGGACGGCCACCTCAACCTCCGCCTGGACCTCACATGACCGACCAGCCGGCGTGGGGGGTGGCGCTGCCCGGTGACCTGCCGGCGCGCGAGACGGTCGCGCTGGCCCGCGAGGCCGAGGCGCTCGGCTACGACAACGTCTGGGTCAACGACGACCGGCTGCAGCGGGATCCGATCGCGCTGCTGTCCGCGATCGCCGGCGCCACCACCCGCGTCGTGCTCGGGCCGGGCGTGACCAACCCCTACACCCGCCATCCGGCGCTGCTGGCGTCGGCCGTGGCCACGCTGGACGAGCTGTCCGGCGGCCGGGCGGTGCTCGGCCTCGGGACCGGCGGGACCGGCCACCGCCCCCTGGGCATCCGGCGGGAGGCGCCCGCCGCCGCGCTCCGGGAGGCCGTCGCCGTGGCCCGCGGCCTCCTCGCCGGCGAGGAGGTGACGCTCGACGGCCGGGTGGTCCGCACGGACGCGGCGCGGCTCGACTTCGCGCCCGTCCGCGCGGACGTGCCGATCTATGTGGGGGCGCGCGGCCCGCGGGTCCTGGAGGTGGCGGGGGAGGTCGCGGACGGGGTCATCGTCGGCAACCTCGCCACCGCCGAAGGCTGGTCGTACGCCACCGCCCGGATCGCCCGCGGGGCGGCGCGGGCCGGGCGGCGGCTCGAAGACGTGCGGCTCGTGGCCTGGTTCTACTGCTGCGTCGCGGACGATCCGGGCGCGGCGCTGGACGCGATACGCCCGATGGTGGCGACGTCGCTCGCCACCAGCCGGCCGATCCTCGGCGAGCTCGGCGTCGAGCTGCCGGGACGGTACGCGGACGCGATGGAGGCGCATGGTTGGAGCTTGGAGCGCGCCGCCGTCACCGCCGCCGGGAAGCTCCTCCCCGAGGACGTCCTGCGGCGCTTCGGGCTCGCCGGCACCCCGGAGCAGTGCCGCGCGGCGCTGGCCCGCCTGCTCGCCGCGTTCCCGGAGATCGCCCAGGTGGTGATCGTGCCGTACGCCCCGCCCGGCGGCGGAGGAGTGCGGGAGACCCTGGCGCGCTTCCACGCCGAGATCGCCTCCCGGACAGAGGTCCGAAGACCGGGCGCCCGCGCTGGAAGCCCCTGATGGACCCGGTAGACCCGGGGAGCCCGCGGGCTTCCCCTGGAGCCCGAGCAGTCGTCGCAGGAGGGAGGGAGCAACCGATGCGTACACCACCGGCAGGAGGGCCGCTGGTCATGCGCGGCATCGTCAAGCGGTACGGGGCCGTGCGCGCGCTCGACGGCGTCGACCTGGAACTGCGGCCCGGTGAGGTGCACGCGCTGCTCGGCGAGAACGGCGCGGGCAAGACCACGCTGATGAACGTCCTGTACGGGATGACCAGGCCCGACGCCGGGGCCATCGAGATCGGCGGCCGGGCGGCGCGGTTCGCCGCGCCGCGGGACGCGGCCGCCGAGGGCATCGGGATGGTGCACCAGCACTTCATGCTCGTCCCGACGCTGACGGTGGCCGAGAACATGGTGCTCGGCAGGCCCGGTGGGCTCTTCCTCGGCCGGCGGCGGCTGGCGGCGGTGGCCGCGCGGCTGGCCGACCTCGCCCGGCGGTACGAGCTGGACGTCGACCCGCACGCCAAGGTCTGGCAGCTCTCGGTCGGGGAGCAGCAGCGGGTGGAGATCCTGCGGGCGCTCTACCACGAGGCGCGCGTCCTCATCCTGGACGAGCCCACCTCGACGCTCGCCCCGGTGGAGAGCGAGCGGCTGTTCCCCCGGCTGCGCGCGATGGCGCGGGAGGGCGCGGCCATCGTGTTCATCACCCACCACCTCGGCGACGTCATGCGCTGGGCCGACCGGATCACCGTGCTGAGGCGCGGCACGCGCGTCGGTGTCCTGGACCCGTCCGCGACGTCCGAGCCGGAGCTCGCCCGCCTGATGGTCGGCCGCGACGTGGGCAGGATCGCGCCGCGGACCGGCCCGCCCGCCCGCAAGGAAACGGTGCTCACCGTCGACGGGATCACGGCGCACGGGGACAGAGGTCCGATCGCGCTCCGCGACGTGAGCTTCACCGTCGCGGCGGGCGAGATCGTCGCGATCGCCGGCGTGGAGGGCAACGGGCAGCCCGAGCTGGAGGAGGTCCTGATGGGCCTGCGGGCACCGGCGGCCGGGCGGGTGATCCTCGACGGACGGGACGTCACCGGCCTGCCGCCCGGCGCGCGGCTCGGTCACGGGCTCGGGCTCGTCCCGTCGGACCGCAACCGGCGCGGCATCGTCGGCGGCCTCTCGGTCGCCGAGAACCTCGTCCTCGACCGGATCGGGCGGCCGCCGTTCGGGACCCGGCTCCGGCTGTCCCGGCAGGCGATCGAGGACAACGGGGCGGCCGAGGTCGAGCGGTTCTCGATCGCGGTGTCGTCCCCGGCACAGCCCGCCGGGACGCTCTCCGGCGGGAACGCCCAGCGCACGGTGCTCGCCCGGGCGCTGAGCGCGGGCCTGCGCTGCCTCGTCGCCGCGCAGCCGACCCGGGGCCTGGACGTGGGCGCCATCGAGTTCGTCTGGGAGCGCCTGGCCGAGGCCCGCGCCGCCGGGCTCGCCGTCCTGCTCATCTCCACCGACCTGGACGAGGTCATGACCATCGCCGATCGATGCTGCGTCCTCTACCGGGGACGCCTGGTCGCGTCCTGGCCCCGAGAGGACCTGGACCGCGAACAGATCGGCCTGGCCATGGGCGGCGCCCTGACCCCCCCACCAGAGGACACCCGCCGCACCCCCGAGC
>NZ_SMJX01000242.1 GCF_004348535.1 Actinomadura sp. KC216 | reverse complement strand
GCGAGGTAGGCGTCCAGGACGCGGCACAGCTCGCCGTCCAGGCGGACCAGGTCGCGGCCGGCGGGGCCCATGCCCTTGGCGCGGTGCCACAGCACCCGGTAGCCGGCCTCGGTGCCCAGGTCGGCCAGGTCGGCCCAGGTGAAGGCCGACACCCGCAGCGCGGTGTAGAACAGCAGCCCGATGACGGCCGCGTCGCGCCAGGCGGTCTCGGTGCCGAGGCGGGCGGCGCGGGCCTCGGCGGTGTCGAGGAGGCGGGCGGTCTCGGGGACGCTGAGCGTGGGCGCCTTGCGCGCGGACGCCGCGATCTCCGCGCTGGAGGGCCGCCTGACGAGCAGGACGGGGTTGCGGTCGGCGGCGTCGTTGGATTGCAGGTAGGTGTACCAGGACGACACCGCCGCCAGCCGCCGCGCCCGGGTGGCGGCGCCGGGCGGGCGGACCGCGCCGGCGGCGGTGACGGTCATCGACGCCGACCAGTCGTCCACGTCCGCGCGGCGGGCCGCCCGCGGGTCCAGGCCGGTGCGGGCGCAGTAGTCCAGCCAGGACGCCAGGTCGCGGTAGTAGGCGCGGCGGGTGGCGTCGCTGCGCTGGCCGCGCAGCCACGCCGCGGTCAGCGACCGGGTGCCGTAGCGGTCGCCGGGCTCGTCGGCGGGCAGCGCGGGCAGCAGCGCCACGGACCCGGCGACCGGATCGGCGACCGGCGCCCCCTCCGGCACGACGCGCGCCTCCGCGGCACCGGGCGGGACGGGGACCGCGGGCAGCACCTCCCCGGCGATCACACCCTGCGGCGACTCCTGCGGTGCGCTCATGCGCCGTCCTCCTGTTCGAGGGGGGGCACCAGGATAACCGTCATTATCCCGGAGCATCACGCCCTCTCCTCAAACGCTTTTCGCGTGTCGCGTTACTGGTTTCGCGCAGGAACACGCGATTCGATGGGGCTGTAGGAGTAGGCTGTGGCGGGTGAGCAGCGACGACACCGCGGCAGCGCACGGCGGCGTCCGGGCGGAGGCGTCCCCGGGCGCGGTTCCCGAGGACGGTCCGCCGGATCCGGGCGAGCAGTGCGCGCTGGCCGGGTGCACGCGGCCGTTGCCGCCGCCCGGACGGGGCCGTCCGGCCAAGTACTGCGGCAAGGCCCACGCCGACCAGGCCAGCCGGGACCGCCGCGCCGCCGACGCCGCCGCGGTGGAGGAACCCCTCCGCCGCGCCGAGGCCCTGGCCGCGCCGCTGCCCGAGGCCATCGGCGGGCTGCAGGAGCGGCTCGCCGCGCTGACCGAGGCCCTCGCCCAGGCGCAGAACGGCGCCCTGGCCCGGGTGCGGCGCGCCGAGGCCGAGGCCGTCGCCGCCCGGCAGGCCGAGGCCGACGCCGAGGCCCGCGCGGCGGAGGCCGACCGGGCCCGCGCCCGCGCGGACGCCGAGGCCGCCGAAGCGGTCCGGGCGCGGCGGGCCGCGCAGCAGGAGGCCGAGCGCGACCGCGCGGCCCTGGAGCAGGTCCGCGCCGACACCGCCGAGACGATCGCCGCGCACCTCCAGCTCCGCGACGCCGCCCGCCAGGCGCAGGCCGTCGCGGAGGCCGCCCGGGACGCCAGGACCGCCGAGCTGCGCGAGGCCCGCCGGGCCCACGAGCAGGACCTGGCCCGCCGCGACGCGGCCGCCCGCGACCAGGCCGCCCGGCTGGAGGCCGCCCGCTCCGAGCTCGCCCGGACGGCCGGCGCCCTGACCGCCGCGCGGGAGGCGCTGGCCGCCGCCGGCGGCGAGGCCCGCGCCCAGCAGGCCCGCGCGCAGGCCGCCGAGCACGCCCGCGACGCCGCGCTGCGCGACCTGCAGGCCGCCGAGGCCCGCGCCGCCGCGCTCGAGACCCGGGCGCGGGACCTGCAGGCCGCCGCCGACCAGGCGGCCGCCGACGCCGCCGGCGCGCGGGCCGCCCTGGCGGCCTGCGAGGCGGTGTCCGCCCGGCTCGACACCGCGCTCGCCGCCGCCCGCGCGGAGGCGGCCGAGCAACGCGAACGCGCCGCCCGCGCCGAGGCCGCCGCCACCGCAGCCGAAGCCGCGGCGGCCGCGGCGGGCGCACGGCACCCCGGTGATGACCGGAGCGACCAGGACCGCAGCGGGGAACCCGCGGACGGGCGCCCCCGCCCACAATGATCACGCGGGCGCGTGCGGGGCCTCATCCGGCGGCGCGGAAGAGATCGCGAAAAAGATCGTGCTCCGGATGTCGAGAACGGTGCGGCGGCTCCGTCCCAGGGGCACCAGCGGCCGCGACCGGGGCCGCGCGAGCGAGCAGGAGAACCGCCATGACGCTTCAGCGGATGGACAACGTCGGCATCGTCGTCGACGACCTGGACGCCGCCATCGCCTTCTTCGCCGAGCTCGGCATGGAGCTGGAGGGCCGGGCGCGGATCGAGGGCGACTGGGCGGACCGCGCCGTCGGGCTCGACGGCGTCCGCAGCGAGATCGCGATGATGCGGACCCCCGACGGCCACGGCCGGCTGGAGCTGATGCGGTACCACGCCCCCGCGCCGGCCGGTGCCGCGGGACCCGACCCGGCGCCGCCCCACACCGTGGGCCTGCACCGTGTCATGTTCACCGTCGACGACATCGACGCCACCCTCGCCCGCCTGCGCGGCCACGGCGCCGAGCTCCTCGGCGCGGTGGCGCGGTACGAGGACAGCCACCGGCTGTGCTACCTGCGCGGCCCCGCGGGCATCATCCTCGCCCTGGCCGAACAGATCGGCTGACGACCCCCCGAGCGCGACGACGAGAGGAACGACCGTGGAACCGGACGAGATCACCGAGGTCCTGAACCGGCCGCTCAGCCAGGAGCTGCTGGCCCGCGACATGACCCGCCTGGCCTACCTCGCCAAGGACGGCACCCCCCGCAACATCCCGATCATCTTCACCTGGAACGGGTCGCAGATCGTGGTGTGCACGCCGAAGAACGCCCCGAAGCTGCAGGCCCTGCGCGAGAACCCGATGGTCGCCCTGACGATCGACACCGAGGTGCACCCGCCGAAGATCCTGCTCATCCGGGGGCGGGCCGACCTGGACTACGTCCACGGCATCCCCGACGAGTACCTCCAGGCGACCAGCACCTACGAGATGACGCCCGAGCAGCGGGTCGAGTGGGAGAAGGAGGTGCGCTCGCTCTACGAGGACGGCATGGTCCGGATCGTGGTGACCCCGACCTGGGCGAAACTGATCGACTTCGAGACGGCCCTGCCGACCCCGGTGGAGGAGCTGATCCGGCGGCGGGAGGAGCGCCGCCGCGGCTGAGCGCCGCACGTCCGCGCGCGCCCCCCCGACCACACCCCCAACGGCCACGAAGGCCCGACGCGCAAGGAGAACGAGATGGCCAAGTACCTGCTGCTCAAGCACTACCGGGGCGGACCGGCGCCCGCCGTCGACTACGGGTCGATGGACCAGTGGACGCCCGAGGAGGTCGACGCGCACGTGCGGTTCATGCGCGACTTCGCGGCCCGGCTCCAGGACAGCGGCGAGTTCGTCGACACCCAGGCGCTGGCGCCCGGGGGCGCGTTCGTGCGGCACGGCGGCGAGGGCCGCCCGCCGGTGACCGACGGGCCGTTCGCCGAGACCAAGGACCTGATCGCCGGGTGGTACATCATCGACGTGGAGTCGTGGGACCGCGCGGTGCAGGTGGCGGCGGAGCTGTCGGCCGCGCCCGGGCCCGGCGGGGAGCCGGTCTGCGAATGGCTGGAGGTCCGGCCGTTCCTGGACGGCTCGGCCGCGGTCGCCGAGTGAACGAGACGCTGCCGCGGGACCTGGTGCCCGCGGTGATCGGTGTCCTCGTCCGCCGCGGGGCCGCCTTCGCGGCGGCCGAGGACGCCGTGCAGGACGCCCTGGTCGAGGCCGTGCGCGTGTGGCCGGACGGCCGGCCGCAGGACCCCAAGGGCTGGCTGGTCACCGTGGCGTGGCGCAAGTTCCTCGACGCCGCCCGCGCCGACACCGCCCGCCGCGACCGCGAGGAGCGCCTGGAGGCCGAGCCCGCGCCCGGCCCGGCCGAGGCCCGGGACGACACGCTGCACCTGTACTTCCTGTGCGCGCACCCGTCCCTGTCCCCGGCCTCGGCCGTCGCGCTGACGCTGCGCGCGGTCGGCGGCCTGACCACGCGCCAGATCGCGCAGGCCTACCTGGTGCCCGAGGCGACCATGGCCCAGCGGATCAGCCGGGCGAAGCGGACCGTGGCGGGCGTCCGGTTCCGCGAGCCCGGCGACGTCGCCACGGTGCTGCGCGTGCTCTACCTGGTCTTCAACGAGGGCTACTCCGGCGACGTCGACCTGGCCGCCGAGGCGATCCGGCTGACCCGCCAGCTGGCGGCCATGACCGGCCACGAGGAGGTCGCGGGGCTGCTCGCGCTCATGCTGCTGCACCACGCCCGGCGCGCGGCCCGCACCGGCCCGGACGGCAGGCTCGTGCCGCTCGCCGAGCAGGACCGCGGCCGGTGGGACACCCGCCTGATCGCCGAGGGCGTCGGCATCCTCCAGGCGGCGCTCGCCCGCGACCGGCTGGGCGAGTTCCAGGCGCAGGCCGCCATCGCCGCGCTCCACGCCGACGCCCAGGCGGCGGAGGAGACCGACTGGGTGCAGATCGTCGAGTGGTACGACGAGCTGCTGCGGCTCACCGGCAACCCGGTGGCGCGCCTCAACCGCGCCGTCGCGGTCGGGGAGGCCGACGGCCCGCACGCCGGGCTGGCCGCCTTGGCCGAGCTCGACCCGGCGCTGCCCCGCCACACCGCCGCCGCGGCCTACCTGCACGAGCGGGCCGGTGACCTGGCCACCGCGGCGCGGCTGTACGCCGAGGCGGCCCGGGCGGCGCCGAACGTCCCCGAACGCGACCACCTCACGCGCCAGGCCGCCCGCCTCAACGCCCGGCCACGCACCTGACCGGCGCGGCGGGGAGGGCTCGTGGCGGGCGCCGGGCGCAGATATGCTCTCAGGCCCCTCGTCCGACGGGCACAGGAGGCGGAGATGGCCGAGACGACGCCGGCCGCGACGACGGTGGCCGAGGTGCTGGCCGAGCTGGGCGCGCTGGAGGACCCGAAGGCCCGCGAGGCGAACGAGAGGCACGGCGACGATCACGGCGTGAACCTCGGGAGGCTGCGGGCGATCGCCAAGCGGCTGAAGACGCAGCAGGACCTCGCGTGCCGGCTGTGGGAGACCGGGGACGGCGCGGCGCGGCTGCTGGCGCTGCTGATCTGCCGCCCGAAGGCGTTCGGGCGGCGGGACCTGGACGCCATGCTCCGCGAGGCGCGCACGCCCAAGGTGCACGACTGGCTCGTGAACTACGTGGTGAAGAAGAGCCCCCACGCCGAGGAACTGCGCCTGGCCTGGTTCGCCGACCCCGACCCGGTGGTCGCGAGCGCCGGGTGGGCGCTGACCACCGCGCGGGTGGCGAAGAACCCGGAGGGCCTGGACCTGGCCGGGCTGCTGGACGTCATCGAGGCGCGGATGAAGGACGCCCCGGACCGGCTGCAGTGGGCTATGAACGAGTGCCTGAGCACCATCGGGATCGAGCACGCCGGGCTCCGCGCCCGCGCCGTCGGCATCGGTGAGCGCCTGGAGGTCCTCAAGGACTACCCGACCTCGCCGGGCTGCACGTCCCCGTTCGCGCCGGTCTGGATCGCCGAGATGGTCCGGCGCCGCGAGGCGTAGGGAAGAGTGGCGCGCAGGGGAGATCCGCGGAGAGGTCCGTGCCCGCCTCACCCCACCGGGATAATCTCAATGTTGAGATTGTGGATCGAGGAGGACCCATGGCCGACGCGGTGGACGCGATCCTGGCGCAGTGGGAGCGCGAGCGGCCCGACCTGGACACCTCGCCGATGGGCGTCATCGGGCGGATCTCCCGGGCGCAGCAGGTGCTGGGCCGGGAGCTGAAGGACTTCTTCGCCGCGCACGGGCTGGAGCCGTGGGAGTTCGACGTGCTGGCCACGCTGCGCCGCCACGGCGCCCCCTACGAGCTGACGGCCGGGGGCCTGCTGCGGGCGGCGATGGTCACCTCGGGGGCGATCACCAACCGGATCGACCGGATGGAGGCCAAGGGGCTGGTCGAGCGGGTCCGGGACGCCGGTGACCGGCGGTCGGTGCGGATCCGGCTGACGGCGCGGGGCCTGGAGGTCGTGAACGAGCTGGTCGGCCTGCACGTCGCCAACGAGGAGCGGCTGCTGGCCGGGCTGGACGCGGCCGGGCGGGAGCACCTGGCGGCGTCGCTGCGCACGCTGCTGGAGTCACTGGGCGACACCTCCCTCGCCTGACCCGCCGTCCCCGTCCCGGGCGCCGGAGACGCGACGGGAAGGGGCGGCGTTGGTGGCCGCCGCGGTTCACGACCGGGACGCGGAGGGGGCGGTGGCGCCTGCGCGGGAGCGGTTGGCGCGGATCTCGTCGTGGTGGTCGGCCGCCCAGCCGATCAGCTGCTTGACGATGTCGTTCAGGCCGCCGCCGAGCGGGGCGAGCGCGTACTCGACGCGCGGTGGCACCTCGGCGTAGGCGGTACGGCTGATCAACCCGTCCTGCGTGAGCCGGCGAAGGGTGTGGGTCAGCATGCGCTGGGAGATGCCGGGGATCTGGCGCTGCAGGTCGGTATAGCGCATCGGGCCGCCCTCCAGGACGGCGATGATCAGCATGCTCCACTTGTCGCCCACCCGGTCGAGCACCTGGCGGATGAAGTCCATGTGCTCGGCGGGGATGCTCGCGCACGGCCCGACCGAAGCCGCCATCCCGATACCCGCGCTGTCCTGCATGGCGCCCGTTCCTCTCCGTCGCGCACACCGATGTGCCTTTTGTAGCGCCTCCCATACTGGCTCATACTGGCGTTACGAACAAACAGTAGGAATTGGAGGTCAGGCCATGAAGGTGGAGATATGGGCTGAGATCACCTGCCCCTGGTGCGGTCTGGGCGGCCATCGGCTGGAGCGGGCCGTGGAGCGGTTCGAGCACGGCGGCCACGTGGAGGTCGTCCACCGCTCGCTCCCTCTGGGCAGTGGCCTCCCCGAGGACCGCACGCTCAGCGTCCGCGAGTTTCTGCTGGCCAGGTACGGCGTCCTCCCCGGGCAGGGCGGCGTACCGGATATCGAGGGCATGGCCGCCGCCGAGGGCCTGGCCCCCTACCGGGTCCTGGACAACCGGGTCGGCAACACCGACCTGGCCCACGAGTTCCTGGCTCACGCGTCCGCCGAAGGCAAGAACGCCGAGGCCTGGAACATGCTCTTCCGCTCCTACTTCGGCAGGGCCGAGTCGATCTTCACGCTCGACGACCTGCTCCGCCTGGCCGGCGAGATCGGCCTGGACCGCGACCAGACCCGCCAGGTGCTCGCCGACCGGCGCTACCGCCGGCAGGTACGGCACGACGCACACCAGGCGCAGCGGCTCGGGGCGACCGGTGCCCCCTTCACCGTCATCGGCGGCCGGTACGCCCTCGCCGGAGCGCAGGACACCGACACCGTGCTCGGCGTCCTGCGCCAGGTCTGGGACGAGACCCACCCGGCCGTTCTCGTCGCCGACGACGACGCGGCGGTCTGCGGCCCAGACGGCTGCGCGGTCCCCGCCGCCCAAGCCTGATCCACACGCCTGATCCACACGCCTGATCCCCATATCTGGTCCACACGCCTGCCGGGCATCCGATCTCCGTCGTGTCCCGGCGGTCACGACACGGAAGTGATCTGACCGTGCCCACTCTCGCCATCGTCGGCGCCGGCCCCGGCATGGGCCTGGCCATCGCCCGCACCTTCGGCGGCCGCGGCTTCGACGTCGCCCTGATCGCCCGTACCAGGGAGAAGCTGGACGCGCTGGTCGCCCGGCTCGGCCAGGAAGGCGTCACGGCCGCCGCGTTCCCCGCCGACATCCTCGACCGCGCCTCGCTGACCGGTGCCCTGGACGCGGCCAGGGCCCGCTTCGGCGGCATCGACGTCCTGGAGTACTCGCCGGCCCCGCACTCCCCGGTGCCCGGCCTCACCCTGGCCGCTCCCTCGCAGGTCACGGTGGACAATCTGCAGCCGATGATCGAGTACGGCTTCTACGGCGCCGTCGCGGCGGCCCAGGCGGTGCTGCCCGCGATGCGCGAGGCGGGCGTCGGGACCCTGCTGTTCACCACCGGCGGCGGCTCGGTGGACCCGGTGCCGATGTTCGGCAATGCCAACGCGGCCCAGGCGGCCCTGCGCAACTGGGTGATCAACCTGGACAAGGAGCTGACCGGCAGCGGCGTGCACGCCGCGCACGTGGCGATCAACGTCTGGATCGGCGGGGGCGGCCAGGAAGGCGGCCCGGCGGCCGCGCCCGAGCAGATCGCCCCCCTCTACTGGGACCTGCACGAGAACCGCGACCGGTCCGAGGCCGTCTTCAACGCCTGACCGCCCGGCTCTGGCCACAGGCTCGTCTGCGCCACCGACGAGCGCCACCGACCAGCAGCACCAGGCGACAAGCAGAGGCCCAGCGGCGAGCCACTGCTCGCCGCTGGGCCTCTGGCTTGGCCTCGGCCGGCTACTGCCATTGCGGTTCGCCGCGGCTTCAGGACTCCCGGGCCGTGAAGGGGCGGATGGCCCGGGTGGCGCGGGTGGCGATGGCGGCCAGGTGCTCGGCGAGTTCGGGCGGGTCGAGCAGGGTGTAGTCGACGGTCAGCAGGGTGATGCGGTAGGCGAGGAACCGCATCGAGTCCGAGTGGGTGTGCAGGAGGCAGGAGCGGTCGTCGACCGGTTCCAGGACGCCCTGCCAGGCGGTGACGTGCTGGGCGGCCTTCTCGGCGGGCAAGTGCAGCCGCAGCCGGGCGCGGATCGTCCCGGAGCCGCCGGCGAGGGCGTCCATCGCCCAGGTGACGGCGTCGGCGCCGCCGGGCAGCTCGCGTTCGGGGCCGCGGACGCCGGTGCGGTGCGGGGCGGTGATGCGGTCGGTGCGGAAGGTGCGCCAGTCGGCGCGGTCCTCGTCCCAGGCGACCAGGTACCAGCGGCGGCCCGCGGCGACCAGCCGGTGCGGCTGGGCGAACCGGCGCGTCTCGCGGCCGCCGGCGGCGGTGTAGGCGAAGCGGACCTTCTCGCGGGTGACGCACGCGGCGGCGAGCAGGGCCAGGACGGCGGGGTCGGCGGCGGGCGGGGCGGCGTCCTGCGGCGGCAGCGACACCGCGGCCTCGCTGAGCGCGGCGACGCGGCTCCGGAGCCGGTGCGGGAGGACCTGTTCCAGTTTGGCCAGGGCGCGCAGCGAGGTCTCCTCGATGCCGGTGAGGGCGCCGGCGGCGGCGGTGCGCAGCCCGATCGCGATGGCGATCGCCTCGTCGTCGTCGAGCAGGAGCGGCGGCATCGCGGCGCCGGCGGTGAGCCGGTAGCCGCCGGTGTTGCCGTGGGTGGCGTGGACGGGGTAGCCGAGCTCGCGGAGCCGGTCGACGTCGCGGCGGATGGTGCGGGGGGTGACGCCGAGCCGGTCGCCGCGTTCGCCGCCAAGGCGGGCTTCGATCCGCGGTCGCAGTCCGAGCACTACCTGTACTTCCGGGTGCGGCCGTCGCGGATCCAGGCGTGGCGCGAGGTCAACGAGCTGCGGGGACGCGACGTCATGCGCGACGGGCGATGGCTCGTGCCGGGCTGAGCCGGGGCCAGGGGCCGCCGGTGCAGTCGCGCAGGTGGCGGGCGGTGAGGGTGTCGCCGCGGGCGACGAGGTCGGCGGGCGTGCCGGTGAAGACGATCTCGCCGCCGTCGCCGCCCGCGCCTGACCCCCGGCCCCCGCTCCGCGACCGGGGTTGCCGGAGGGTGTGAGTTGGGTCTCTTGCCGCGCGGAGGCGTCACATCCGGCGGCCCGGCGGGGCTCTGTAAGGTATGGAAGCATTCGCGATTCAGCCGCGCGAGATGACCTGCCACACCATCCTGCGCGCCGCGCACGAGGCGTTCCTGCGGGACGTGGACCGGCTCGCGGCGGCGGTGGCGGCGGGCAAGGGCCGGGCCGCGCACGTCCGCGCGGGCTGGGAGAACTTCAAGGAGCTGTTCCGCGCGCACCACGACCTGGAGGACCGGGTGCTGTGGCCGCGGGTGGAGCGGGCGGTGGCGGGCCGCCGGGCGGAGCTGGCGGTGCTGGCCGAGGTCCGCGCCGAGCACGCCCGGCTCGAGCCGCTGATCGGCCGGGTCGACGCGGTGATGGAGGACGGCGGTGACCTGCGCCAGGCGGTGGCGGAGCTGCGCGCGGCGCTGGAGGTGCATCTGCGGCACGAGGAGTCCGGGGTGCTGCCGCTGGCGGAGTCGGTGCTGGCGGACGAGGAGTGGCGGGCGCTGGCGGACGAGGCCGAGCGGGGCTGGGAGGCCAGGACGCCGGTGTTCGTGCCGTGGGTGGTGGACGGCATCGCGCCGATCCGGCGGAGCCGGTTCCTGACCGCGCTGCCGGCGCCGCTGCGGGACCTGAACCGGGTGATGTGGGAGCCGCACTACCGCAAGCGCCGCCTCTGGAGCGTCTGACCCCCCGAAGCCGCACGGGGGTCAGAAGCGGGCGGTGAGCAGGGCCAGGACGGCGACGCCGGCGGTGAGCCAGGCGGCGTAGTCGCCGATGTGGCCCGAGTGCAGGGCGTGCAGGCGCGCGGCGGCACCGGCGGCGGCGCGCCGGGAGAGCCGGACGGCGGCGTGCGGGCCGGTGGGGCGGGCGCGTTCGGCGTAGCGGCGGAGGGAGGCGGCGGCGATGACGGCGGCGAGCAGCAGCGTGACGGCGGCCCCGGCGAGGCCGGGCAGGGTCCACGGGTCGGCGGGCGGGGAGCGCGGCGGCGGGTGCGTGACGTGGCCGTCCAGGACGAGCGCGGCGTAGGCGTACCGGCTCGCGAACCTCTCGGCCGCGGCGGTGACGGGCCCGCCGGGCATCAGCCCGGCCGCCAGCCCGGCGGCGAGCAGGGCGATGCCGGGGGCGAGCATCGTCCACGGGATGGAGCGCAGCGTGACGGGCGTCTCGGGATCCTCGTGCCCGTCCCCGGGCCCGGAGCCGTCGGCGGCGGGCCGGGACGCGGGCGCGGCGCGCCACACCACGAGCCACACGCGCAGGACGGCGGCGGCGGTGAGCGCGGACGCGGCGACCGACAGCGGCGTGTACCACCACCAGCCGGCCGCGAGGGCGGCGTGCTCGGTGACCGAGTGCCCGGCGAACAGCCCGGACGGCGGCAGCCCGGCCAGGCACAGCGCGCCGACCAGGAACGTGACGCCGGTGACGGGCATGCCGCGGCCGCGGCCGCGCAGCTCGCGGGCGTCGACGGTCTCGTGCCGGTTGAGCAGGGCCCCGGCGCCCAGGAACAGCGCGCTCTTCACCCCGGCGTGCCCGGCGAGGGAGTAGGCGGTGCCGGCGAGCGCGTCGGGGGTCGCGGCGGCGACGCCGACCAGCAGCAGCCCGGCGTGGCTGATGGTGGAGTAGGCCAGCAGCCGTTTGACGTGGTGCTGCAGGAGGCACATCACGGCGCCGAGCAGCGCGGCGGCGGCGCCGAGGACGGCGATGGCGCGCAGCGGGACCAGCCCGGGGAACATCGTCCAGTACGTCCGCGCGACCCCGTACACGCCGAGTTCGACCATGACGCCGGAGAACAGGACGCAGACGGGGGTGGGCGCGACGGCGTGGGCGTCGGCGAGCCAGAAGTGGAACGGGACGGCGGCGGCCTTGACCAGGTATCCGGTGCAGATCAGCACGAACGCGGCGGTGACCAGCGCGTCGGCGTCCCCCGCCCCGGGCCCGGTGCCGGTGAGGCCGCCTCCGGCGGTGGCGAGGCCGAGGTGCCCGGTGCGGCCGTAGACCAGGGCGATCCCGGCGAGGGTGAGGTAGGCGCCGATCGACTGGACGATGCCGAAGTTCAGCGCGCCGTGGACGGTGGCGGGCTCCTCGGACCGGTACCCGGTGAGCGCGAACGCGACCACGCTCATCAGCTCGAAGAACACGAACGCGTCGAACAGGTCGCCGGTGTAGGTGAACGCGCACATCGACGCCAGGAACAGCAGGACCAGCGCGTGGAAGGTCGCCTGGATCTCGGTGAAGTACCGCCAGGAGAACGCCAGCGCGGCCAGGGTGAGCGCGGCGGCGGTGCAGGCGAGCGCGGCGGCGAGCGGGTCGGCGGCCAGGGGGATCCCGACGCCGGTGCCGGGGCCCCAGCCGCCGAGCCACACGACCTGCGGGTGGTGGCCGGAGCGGGCGAGGGTGAGCGCGGTGAGGCCGGTGACGGCGGCGGCGCAGGCGAGGGCCGTGACGTCGACGGCCAGCCGCGGCAGCCACCGCCCGGTGGCGGCCAGCAGCGCGGCGACCAGGACGGGCACCGCGACGGTGAGCTGCAGGATCACGGTTCGAGCGAGCGCAGCGCGCCGGGGTCCAGGGTGCCGCGCCGCCGGGCGACCTGGACGGCCAGGGCGAGCAGCAGCGCGGTGACGGTGGCGCCGACGACGATGTCGGTGAGGGCCATGGCCTGCACGACGGGGTCGGTGACGGGCCCGCCCGCGGGCGGCGGCGGCCGGTCGGAGAACACCGGCGCGGTGGCGCCGGACTCGTACCCGATGGCCAGCAGCAGCACGTAGGTGCCGGACTGGGTGACCGACAGGCACACCACGGCGTGGATGAGGTCGCGGCTGGTGACGATCCCGTAGACGCCGACGAGCATGATCCACCCGGCGGTCAGGTAGGGCAGGACGCTCACGGCGGCTCCCCGGGGTCGGGGGCGCGGGG
>NZ_SMJX01000241.1 GCF_004348535.1 Actinomadura sp. KC216 | reverse complement strand
GTCCCGGCCCGGCGGTCGGCCGATGCTGTCTTTGTCGGTGTTGTTGTTGCAGCTCCTCGCGGAAGTGCTGGCAAGTTCCCAGCAGGGGGCGTGGCCGGTGGGGTCGGTCAGGTTGATCGGATCGGCGGCGGCGTAGGGGTAACGGTTGGCGGCGGCGGAGACGGGCGTTGGGCTGACAGCGACGTCATCCCGGCTGCGGAAGCCGGCGGTCGCGGGGTTGTACCAGCGGGCGTGCATATTGGTGTCGCCGGTGACGGGGTCGGTCCAGCCGCTCTGGTAGCCGAGGGTGGGCTGGGTGCCGGTGGTGGCGGTGACGGTGCCGGTGGCGTCGTAGGCACGGGTGGCAGCGAGATTGCTGTCCGTGGCGAGGTTGAGGGTGGCGATGACGTCGTCGTGCTGGTTGGTCAGGATCGCCGTGGCGGTGCCGTTCTGGGTGGCGGCGATGAGACCGCCGTCGGGGTCGCGCGTATAGGTGGCGGTTCCGTCGGTGACCACGTCGTTTCCGAGGCCGCTGTACTTCAGGTGTGTATCGCCGCGCTGGATGAGCCGGTCGAGCGCGTCGTAGGTGTACGTGGTGCCGCGGCCTTCTGTGAGGTGGTCGAAGGCGTCGAACTTCCAGGTGTCGGTCTGGCCGCCGGTCGTCTTGGTGTTGAGGGTGCCGCGCGGGGTGTAGGTGTAGGTGCTGGTGTCGTCGCTGGTGAGGCGGTTGCGCTCGTCGTAGGTGTAGGTGGTGTTGCCCTTTTGGATGAGATTGCCTGCCAGGTCGTACTTATAGCTGGACCGTGTGCGCCTGGTGCGGGCTGCGGTGGGGCGAGCTCATGGGCCTGCAACACCAGCACGTCGCCGCGAACCAGTTGACCATCGACGTGCAGCTGGCACCGCCGGACGGCCGCCCGTTCGAGCTCACCCCCAAGGAGGGCTCCTACCGCAACGACCATCCGGACTATTTCGGTGCCGTCGACCTGCCGCCGTTCCTGGTCGGTCTCCTCACCCGACACATCGCGGCCCGCCCTCAGCGCTGTGCGGCTGCACGGGAGACAGCTGCGTTGGCAAATGGTTCCTGTTCCTCAACAAGCGGGGAGGTCACCACCTGCACCGGACCTACGCCACCCATCCGTGGGAGCAGGCCGCAGCCGGCTGGGCCCCCGCCCGCCGTCCACGGCCCGGACGGTCCGCCAGCGCGCCAGCCCGCCCCATCCTGGTCGACATGGCGGGAGGCTGGCCGGGCATGCCCGTCACCCCGGCGTGGCCCGCGGCGATCGGCCCCGGCTGGTCACCGCCGGTGGTCAGCGGACTTCCCCGCTACGACCAGCCCATCGTCGACGCCCGCGCGGTCGACTGCCCCCGCTGCGGTGCCGCCGCCGGTAAGGCGTGCACCTCCCCCAGCGGCGGCAGGCACACGCACGGACCCCGCATCGCCGCCGCCCGTACGGCAGGACACGTACGGGAGCTGGAGCTGGCGTCATGGCTGCCGATCAACCCGGGCTTGACCCCGCACGAACTGCGGCACTCGCACCGGGTGTGGCTGGACGAGATCGGCACCCCCGCGATCCTCACCCATGACCGGCTGGGCCACTCGATGCCGGGGATCGGCGGAACCTACGCGCACGTCTCCCCGCTCATGCGGGACCAACTGCGGGCACGGCTCTAGAAGCGATGGGAGATGACTCTGGACGATCGGCTCGCGCTGTGCCCGACGTCGCCGGTGCCGGTCCTGAACGATCTGCTCGCCGCACTGCAGGTGGCCGCAGCCCCTCACCTTCAGGTGATCGTCTCCCAATCGGGTGGGAGACCACGACCGCGGTGTTGCGGAGGACGTGTCGTCGTCCAGCGAGAGCCGTTGAGGGCCCTGTTGTTTACGCAGGTCAGCTGTTATCTGACAGGGAGGCCGGTGAGGGTGCGGCCTATTACCAGGCGCTGGATCTCCGAGGTGCCCTCGAAGATGGTGAAGATCTTGGCGTCGCGGTGCATGCGCTCGACCGGGTAGTCGCGGGTGTAGCCGTTGCCGCCGAGGATCTGGATGGCCTCCTCGGTGACGTTCACCGCCATCTCGCTGGCCATCAGCTTGGCCATCGAGCCCTCGGCGTTCTCGAAGTCCTTGCCGGTGCGGGCCATCCACGCGGCGCGCCAGACCATGAGGCGCGCGGCGTCCAGGCGGCACTTCATGTCGGCCAGCTTGAACGCGACGGCCTGGAAGTCGCCGATCTTGCGGCCGAACTGCTCGCGCTCCCGCGCGTACTGCAGGGCGTAGTCGTAGGCGGCGCGGCCGATGCCGAGGGCCATGGCGCCGACGGACGGGCGCGTGGTCTCGAACGTCTTCAGCGCGGCCTGGCCCTTGGAGCGCTTGCCCTCGCGGGTCCGCGCGATGCGCTCGTCGAACTTCTCCTTGCCGCCGACGATGTTGCCGCTCGGGAGGCGGACGTCCTCGAGGATCACCTCGGCGGTGTGGGACGCGCGGATGCCGTGCTTCTTGAACTTCTGGCCCTGCCGCAGGCCCGGGGTGTTCGGCGGGACGATGAAGCTGGCCTGGCCGCGGCTGCCGAGGTCGGGGTGCACGGACGCGACGATGATGTGGACGTCGGCGATGCCGCCGTTGGTCGCCCAGGTCTTGGTGCCGTTCAGCACCCATTCGTCCTTGGCCTCGTCGAAGACGGCGCGGGTGCGGATGGCGCCGACGTCGCTGCCCGCGTCGGGCTCGGACGCGCAGAACGCGCCGAGGCGGACGTCGTCGGGGGTCCCGAACATCTGCGGGACCCATTCGGCGATCTGCTCGTTGGTGCCGACGGCGGCGATGGACGCGGCGGCGAGGCCGGTGCCCACGATGGACAGCCCGATGCCCGCGTCGCCCCAGAACAGCTCCTCGAACGCGACGGGGATGCCGAGGCCGGTCGGCTCCAGCCACTGGGTGGCGAAGAAGTCGAGCGAGTAGATGCCGACCTTGGACGCCTCCTGGATGAGCGGCCAGGGGGTCTCCTCGCGCTCGTCCCACTCCTCGGCGGCGGGACGGATGACGTCCCTGGCGAACCCGTGGACCCAGTCCCGGACCTCGCGGACGTCCTCGCTCGGCTCCAGCGAGAACGGCGTCGTCTCGGCGCTCGTCATGGCTAATTGACCCCTTCTCCAATATCGCTGTTACCAACGGTAGCACCATCGAGCGTTACCACGGGTAACACCGTGGGCGACGCCACAGCGCGGGGTCAGCCGCGGCCGGGCGAGATGGAGCGCGCGGCGGCGTAGCCGGGGACCTCGATCATCGGGGGGCGCTCCCCCACGGCCACGTCGGTCGTGCGCGCGTCGTGGCCGTCCGCGGCGCGGTGGAAGCGGGTCAGCGCGGTGGACGGCGCTTCGAGCGGCATCATCCGGCCGTGCCGCTCCAGCCGCGACCAGGCGGTCAGCATGATCTGGCCGGACATCGCCCCGAGCGCCTCGGTCGACTGGTGCGCGTGGACGCGGCGGCCGAGGTCGACCTGGGCGATGGCGTCGAGGCCCGCGTCCTGGTAGACGTCCAGGAGGAGGCCCAGTTCGACGCCGTAGCCGGTGACGAACGGGAGCCGTTCCAGGAGCGTGCGGCGCCCTGCGTACTCGCCGCCGAGCGGCTGCATGACACCGGCGAGCTGCGGCCAGTGGAGGTTGATCAGGGGGCGGGCCACCAGCTCGGTGACCCGGCCGCCGCCGCCCTCCACGCGCCGCTCCCCGTCCACCAGCGGGCGGTCGTAGCAGCCCTTGACGTAGCCGACGGACGGGTCGGTCAGCAGCGGCCCCAGCAGCCCCGTCACGTAGGACGAGGTGAACTCGCGCAGGTCGGCGTCCACGAACACGATCAGGTCGCCGGAGGTCACCGCGAGGGACTTCCAGAGCGCCTCGCCCTTGCCGGACATGCGGCCGTGCTCGGGCAGGACGGCGTCCTGCGCGACGACGTCGGCGCCAGCGGCGGCGGCCACGGCGGCGGTCCGGTCGGCGGAGCGGGAGTCGACCACGACGATCTCGTCCACCAGCGGGATCCGCTCGACCAGGTCGGCCCGGACGGCGGCGACGATGGCGCCGACCGTCGCCTCCTCGTCGCGCGCGGGCAGCACGACGCTGATCCGCGCGCCGCCCTTGGCGGCGAGCAGCAGCCGCGGCGGCCAGTCCTCCGCCGCGCTGGTGCGGCGGGCCAACCACGAAGCGACCTCTGGCAGCACGCGCTCTCCCTCCCGTGCGGGCCGTCCGGAATCCGGCGTCCCCCTCATCTTCAGGGAACGCCGAATCCTCCCAGAACATTCACCACCGAACCGGACGGCCAGCCCGGTGCCCGCCGGTCACTCGGCGGCGTGCCGGTCCAGGAACTCGTAGACGTCGGCCTCGTCCACCCCCGGGAACGCCCCCGGCGGCAGGACGGACAGGACGTGCGAGTGCGCGCGGGCCGACGGCCACGCCATGCCCTCCCACCGCTCCGACAGCTCTCTCGGGGGCCGCTGGCAGCAGTCGCCGTCCGGGCAGGACGACTTGCGCCGCCGGGTCGACTCCCGGCCGCGGAACCAGCGCGAGTCCTCGAACCGGACGCCCAGCGTGATCGCGAAGTCGCGCTCGTGGCTGGGGTCGATGTGCGACAGGCACCAGTACGTCCCGCTCGGGGTGTCGGTGTACTGGTAGTAGACGGAGAAGCGGTCGGCGGCGCCGAAGACGTGGCGCCCGGCCCATTCGCGGCACATCCGCTGGCCCTCGATCGCGCCGTCCTCGTCCTGCGGGAAGTTCAGGCCGTCGTTGGCGTACGCCTTGTAGATGGTGCCGTTCTCGTCGTTCTTGGTGAAGTGCAGCTGAAGGTCGAGATGGTGGGTCGCGACGTTGGTGAAGCGGTGCGCGGCCATCTCGTAGGAGACGGAGAAGACGTCGGCGAGGTCTTCCACCGACAGCTCCCGCGCGGCCTTGGCCTCTTGCAGGAACGGGACGGCGCTGCGCTCGGGGATCAGGATCGCGGCGCCGAAGTAGTTGGCCTCGACGCGCTGGCGCAGGAAGTCGGCGAAGTCGCGGGGCTGGTCGTGGTCGAGCGCGATGTGCCCGAGGGTCTGCAGCAGGATCGTCCGCGGGGTGTGCATCCCGAGCTGCTCGCGCTCCAGGTAGATCCGCCGGTTGCGCAGGTCGGTGACGGACCGGACGGAGCGCGGCAGGTCCTGCACGTACTGCAGGCTGAACCCGAAGTGCCCGACGAGCGTCATCAGCAGCCCCTGCGACACCGCGCCGCGCCGGTAGCCGACGGCGTCGAGGGTCTGGGACGCGATCCGCTCGATCTCGGGGAAGTGGTTGCCGCGCTCGTGCATCTGGCGGCGCAGCTCGGCGTTGGCCTTGCGCGCCTCCTCGGGGCTCGCGGTCGGCTTCGTCCGGCTGCGTTTGAGCTCCCCGTACAGGGCGAGAATGTGCTCGATGACCTCGTTGGGCATGCGCTTGCCGACCCTGAGGTGGGAGAGGCCGAGCCCCCGGTAGAGCGGGTCGCGCTGCGCCTCCTCCAGCTCGATCTCCAGCTGCGCGCGGCGGCTGGGCGGCTGGCGGCGCAGCAGCTCCTCGACCGGGCATTCCAGCGCGGCGGCGAGGGCCTGCAGGAGGGACAGCTTCGGCTCGCGCCGGCCGTTCTCCAGCAGGGACAGCTGGGACGGGGCGCGCCCGACGCGCTCGCCGAGCTCCGCCAGCGTCATCCCGCGGCCGCGCCGGAGATGGCGGAGCCGCTGCCCGAAGGTGACGAGGTCTACGTCGCTCGTCAAGTTGAGGGGTTCTTCTGGCCGCAAGGTCGTCACGCCTTCATGATAGCGGAAATTTCGCACTTCTTTCACTACTTGCGAGTTCATCACGGGGGGCGAACGGGGCATAGTCGACCACAAGCACCCAGGGGACGACACGGAAGGGCAACACCATGACTGACAGTCGCCTCAAGGGCGCAGCCGAGGAGCTGCGGCGGCAGTGGGAGACCGACCCGCGCTGGTCGGGCGTCGAGCGGACCTATACGGCCGAGGACGTCGTGCGCATTCGCGGGTCGGTCCAGGAGGAGCACACGCTCGCGCGCCTGGGCGCCGAGCGGCTCTGGAAGCTGCTGCACGAAGAGGACTACGTCCACGCGCTCGGCGCGCTGACCGGACTGCAGGCCGTCCAGCAGGTCAAGGCGGGCCTCAAGGCCATCTACCTGTCGGGCTGGCAGGTGGCGGCCGACGCCAACCTCGCCGGCCAGACCTACCCCGACCAGAGCATCTACCCGGCGAACTCGGTCCCGGCCGTGGTCCGCCGCATCAACAACGCGCTACTGCGCGCCGACCAGGTCCAGTGGGCCGAGGGCGAGGGCGACACCCACTTCCTCGCGCCGATCGTCGCGGACGCCGAGGCCGGGTTCGGCGGCGTGCTGAACGCCTTCGAGCTGATGAAGGGCATGATCGCCGCCGGTGCCGCGGGCGTGCACTGGGAGGACCAGCTGGCCTCCGAGAAGAAGTGCGGCCACCTGGGCGGCAAGGTCCTCATCCCGACCGCGCAGCACGTCAAGACCCTCAACACCGCCCGGCTCGCCGCCGACGTCTCCGGTGTTCCGTCAGTGATCATCGCGCGGACCGACGCCGAGGCCGCGACCCTGATCACCGCGGACGTGGACGAGCGCGACCGCGAGTTCATCACCGGCGAGCGCACCGCCGAGGGCTTCTACCGGGTGCGCAACGGCGTCGAGCCCTGCATCGCCCGCGCCAAGGCGTACGCGCCGCACTCCGACCTGATCTGGATGGAGACCGGCACCCCGGACCTGGAGCTGGCCCGCCGGTTCGCCGAGGCCGTCAAGGCCGAGTACCCGGACCAGATGCTGGCCTACAACTGCTCGCCGTCCTTCAACTGGAAGGCGCACCTGGACGACGCCACCATCGCGAAGTTCCAGCGCGAGCTCGGCCACATGGGCTACACGTTCCAGTTCATCACCCTGGCCGGGTTCCACGCGCTCAACTACGGCATGTTCGACCTGGCCCACGGCTACGCCCGCGACGGCATGACGGCCTACGTCGACCTGCAGGAGCGCGAGTTCGCGGCGGCGGAGCGCGGCTTCACGGCGGTCAAGCACCAGCGCGAGGCCGGGACCGGCTACTTCGACCTCGTCAGCACCGCGATCAACCCGGAGTCGTCCACCACGGCGCTGAAGGGCTCCACCGAGGAGGGCCAGTTCCACTGAGCGGCCCGCGCCCGTCCGCCCGTCCTCCGGGCTGACCCCCAAGCCGAAGGCCCCCGCGTTCCTACACCCGCGGGGGCCTTCTGGCGTCTCCGGGACCCGGGCCGAACAGGGCGTGACCGGCGCCGGCGATCTTCCGATTCCGGGAGGACACGGTTTCGTCCACATCCGGCTATGAATCTCGACATCACCCGAGAACGGGTGGATCGTGAGCCCGCTATTGATCACTCGAGGGAGAGGATCTCCGATGGCGCGTCTCACCCGGTTCATTCCGTCCCGGGAGAACCCCGGGCGAATGCTTCCGATCGCCGTCGCCGCCGTGAGCGTCGTGGCGCTCGCGCCCGCCGCGTCCGCGGCGGACGGCGGGCACGGCCACCACGACGGGCGCTACACCCCAGGCGCCTCGGGTGTCGGCGACCCCTATTTCCCGCTTGAGGGCAACGGCGGCTACGACGCCCTGCACTACTCGCTGGACTTGAGCTACGACCCCGACTACGACCAGCTCGACGGGACGGTGACCCTCACCGCCCGCGCCACGCAGAACCTTTCGGCGTTCAACCTGGACCTGTCCGGCATGGACGTCGAGAAGGTCACCGTCGACCGGCGCCGGGCGGACTACAAGCGCCGCGGCCAGGAATTGACGATCACGCCGCGCAAGGGGTTGCGGAAGGGCTCGGTGTTCAAGGTCGCCGTCGAGTACGGCGGCGTGCCGCAGACGATCGTCGGATCGCCGATCGTCTTCGGGTCCCCCTACGGGTTCCTGCACACCCCGGACGGCGCGTTCGTCGGCGGCGAGCCCAACGGGCCGAGCACCTGGTTCCCGGTCAACGACCACCCGAGCGACAAGGCGACCTACGACTACACCCTCACGGTGCCGCAGGGCCTGAAGGCCGTCGCCAACGGGCGGCTCGTCTCGCACCGCGGCTCGGTCGCCTCGTTCAGCCGCCGCAAGGCGCAGACCCGCGCCGAGGTCTTCAGGTGGCGCGAGGACAGCCCGATGGCGAGCTACCTCACCACGATCGACATCGGCAAGTGGGAGGTCAAGGAGGGCCGCACGCCCGGCGGGGTGCCGAACTACACCTACGTCGACCCGGTACTGCTGGCGAACCAGCCGGACGCGGTGGACTTCTTCTTCAACACCACCAGCGAGGTCACCGACGGGCTGGCGAAGATCTACGGCCGCTACCCGTTCTCCGCCACCGGCGCCATCGCCGACGACGCCCGCTTCAACGGGCAGCCGCTCGGGTTCTCGCTGGAGACCCAGAGCAAGCCGGTGTACTCGGCCGTCCGCAGCACCGGGACGATCGTCCACGAGCTGGCGCACCAGTGGTTCGGCGACTCGGTGTCGCCGAAGCAGTGGGACGACATCTGGCTGAACGAGAGCTTCGCGACGTGGATCACGTGGCACTGGAACGAGACGCACGGCGGCACCTCCGCCGCCGCGCAGGCCCGCGCGACGTACGCGGCGCGGCCGTTCCCCGACCGTGAGGGCCGCCCGTTCTGGTCGGTCGTGCTCGGCGACCCGAAGCGCGACACGATGTTCAACGACCGCGTCTACAACGGCGGCGCGATCATGATCCAGGTGCTCCGCGAGAAGATCGGCGACGAGGACTTCTTCAACCTCCTGCGGACCTGGATCGCCCGGCACTCCTACCGCAACGCGGAGACGGCCCAGTTCACCGCCCTGGCGGAGCAGATCTCCGGCCAGGACCTCGACGCGTTCTTCAAGGACTGGCTCTTCTCCCCCATCAAGCCAGAGATCCCGTAGCTCCGGCGCGCAGGCGGACGGGCCCCGGCGGACGCCCCGGGGCCCGTTCCCGTTTCGCGCATTCTGTGCGAAATTACGTGGTGGGGGCGGGCCCGCCTGTTTAGTCTCTCGGCAAGTGGGTGTTCTTCCTTGGGTGTGGTGGTACGGCGTCCGCCGTCACGCGGCCTATCCGCTCGGCTCCGCCACCGAGGCCGTGACCAACACCGTCTTCGGGTTCATGCGCGCGTACGTCCTGATCGCGCTGTGGCAGGTGCGTCCGTCCCTCGGCGGTTACGACGAGATCGACGCCGTCACGTTCTGCTTCATCACGCAGGCGCTGATCGGCCCCGTCCAGATCTTCGGCGGGATGGACCTGACCGAGCGGATCCGCAACGGCGACGTGGCGATCGACCTGCACCGCCCGGCGGGGCTGCAGGGCTGGTGGCTGGCCGACGACCTCGGCCGCGCGGCGGGCTCGCTGCTGCTGCGCGCCGGGCCGCCGCTGCTGGCCGGGGCGCTGGTGTTCCCGTTCCGCCCGCCGGCCCCGGCGCACCTCGCCGCGTTCGCGGCGGCGCTGGTCCTCGCGGTGACGGTGAGCTTCGGGCTGCGCTACCTGGTGGCCATGGGGATGTTCTGGCTGCACGACGACCGCGGCCTCAGCGCCGTCACGCTCGTGATGTCGCTGTTCTTCTCCGGGATGATCCTGCCGCTGGTCGTGTTCCCCGGCGCGCTCGGCGCCGTCGCGCGGGCGCTGCCCTGGGCGGCGATGATCCAGGTGCCGGCGGACGTGTTCCTCGGCCGTTACGGCGGCGCCGAGCTGGTCGGCGCGCTGGCGTTCCAGGCGGGGTGGGCGGCCGTCCTGCTCGGCGCGGGGGCGCTGGTCACGCGGGCGGCCCGGCGGAAGCTGGTGGTGCACGGTGGCTGACGGTGGCCGGGGCGCCGGTGATCGGGGCGGCCGTGATTGACGCGGGGCGGATGTACGGGCTGCTGGTGTGGACGTGGATCCGGGCGGCGGCGCAGTACCCGGTCTCGATGGTGCTGCTGGCCCTCGCGACCGCCGTCGTCACCGGGCTGGACGCCGCCGCGATCGTGCTGCTGTTCTCCCAGGCGCCGCGCATCGCCGGGTTCGGCGCGCCGGAGGTCCTGTTCCTGTACGGGACGTCGGCGCTGTCGTTCGGGATCTCCGACATCCTGCTCGGCAGCACCGAGCGGCTCGGGTACCACGTGCGGCGGGGGACGCTCGACGCGATGCTGGTGCGGCCGGTGAGCCCGCTCGTCCAGATCGCGACGGAGGAGTTCTCGCCGCGCCGCTTCGGCAAGCTCGTCCCGGCGGCCGGGGTGCTCGCGTTCGCGCTGGTCCAGGTGGACGTGGCGTGGACGCCGGGCCGCGCCGCGATGGTCCCGGTGATGGTGCTGTCCGGGGCGGCGATCTTCGGGGCGCTATGGGTGCTGACGGCGGCGGTGCAGTTCGTGATCGTGGACGTCCACGGCGCGTCCAAGTCGCTCACCTACGGCGGCGGCTTCCTCACCCAGTACCCGATGACCATGTTCGCGCGCGACTTCGTCCGCGGCGTCACGTTCGTCGTGCCGCTGGCGTTCGTCAACTGGCAGCCCGCGCTGTACGTCCTGGACCGGTCCGACCCGCTCGGGCTGCCGGGCGCGGCGCGGTTCGCCTCGCCGCTGGTCGCCGCCGCGCTGTGCGGGGCGGCGGGGCTGGCGTGGCGGGCGGGGCTGCGGCACTACCGATCGACAGGGAGCTGATGCCGCGTGACGATGATCCAGGCCGAGAACGTGGTCAAGTCGTTCACCGTCCGGACCAGGTCGGGCGGCCTGCGCCGGACGCGGACGCCGCTGCGCGCGGTCGACGGGGTGTCCTTCACCGTCCAGCCGGGCGAGTTCGTCGGGTACCTCGGGCCGAACGGCGCGGGGAAGTCCACGACGATCAAGATGCTGACCGGGATCCTCACCGCGTCGTCCGGGCGGCTGCGGGTGTGCGGGCTCGACCCGTCGCGGCGGCGCACCTCGCTCGCCCGCCGGATCGGGGTCGTGTTCGGGCAGCGGACGACGCTGTGGTGGGACCTGCCGCTGCGCGACAGCCTCGCGCTCGTCCGGCGGCTGTACCGGGTCGAGACGGCCGCGCACCGGGAGCGGCTCGCGGAGCTGACCGCGCTGCTGGAGCTTGAGCCGTTCCTGGACACGCCGGTCCGGCAGCTCAGCCTCGGGCAGCGGATGCGCGGCGACCTGGCGGCCGCGCTGCTGCACGATCCGGAGCTGCTCGTCCTGGACGAGCCGACGATCGGCCTGGACGTGGTGAGCAAGGCGACCGTCCGTGACTTCCTGGAACGTATCAACGCCGAGCGCGGCACGACGATCCTGCTGACCACGCACGATCTCGGCGACATCGAGCGGCTCTGCCGCCGGGTCCTGATCATCGACCAGGGGCGGCTCGCCTACGACGGCGGGCTGGACGCGCTGCGCCGCACCGTGGACGCCGACCGGCTGCTGGTCGTCGAGCTGGACCGGCCGGTCCCGCCGATCGCGCTGGACGGCATCGAGGCGGAGCGGGTGGAGGGACCCCGGCAGTGGCTGCGGCTGCCGCGCTCGGCGAACGCGGCGGCGGTGGTGGCGGAGCTGGCCCGCAGCCATGACGTCCGCGACATCTCGCTGCGGGAGGCCGGGATCGAGGACGTGCTCGCGAGCCTCTACCGCGGCGACCACGCGTACCGCCGCTCGGGCCGCCCCGTGATGCCGTAACGCGCGCCGGGCGGGGCGCCGGCCGTCAGAAGTCCAGGTCGGCGGGGTCGTCGTCGCGGCCGGAGCCCCAGCGGCGCGGCGCCCACGCGGGCATCAGCAGCGCGAGGCCCATCATCCCGTACACGCCGGAGCCGAGGAGCATGCGCAGCCCGAAGTCCATGTCACCGGCGGGCGGCACCTTGCCGGGCAGGTCGAGGACGCCGCCGGGGTCGGCGAGGAACCAGACCGAGAAGCCGAGCAGCGCCAGCGCGGGGACGAGCGAGACCAGCGGCGACGCCCACCGCGCGACGATGATCACGCCCATCACCAGGCCCACCGCGGCCAGCAGGGCGAAGGCGCCGTAGATGCGGGTGCGGTCGGTGATCTCCTGGCCCATGCCGTCGAAGGACTGGCCGGCCTGCACGTATCCCCAGGCCGCGCCGTACACCAGCCCGGGTGTCAGCAGGACGCCGAGGAAGAAGCCGATCGCGTGGCGCACCGCGCATCACATCCATTCGTTCCGGTCCATTCGTTCCGGTTTGGCCCCAATCACAACACGCGGATCGGGCATGGCGCAGTAAATCCGGCCGACCAGGACGAGTCACCGCGACGGAACGCCGGTGCGGGTCAACTCCCGGACAGATTCCAGCGTCGAATACATAACAAGATCATTGGTGGGCACCGTGCCTCCGACCGCTCCCGGCCGCCCCCAGCCGGGAGACGCATCGGTGAGGAGCACGCACATGCGCACAGGGGGAACGCAGGTGATCCAGGAGCTGGACCGCGCCGCCGCCGCGAGTGAACGGGCCGAGCCGGCGCGGGTGACCCGGCTGATCGACGGGCTCACCGACGGCGCCGTGCTGCTCTTCGCGGCGTGGACCGCCGTCTACCATCTCGGGCTGCTGTTCCGCCCGCCCACGTCGGTGCTGCTGGCGGTGTGGCTCGCCGGTGCGGTCGCGATCGGCGCGCTGTGCGCGGTGCGGCGCGGGTGGTGGGCCGGGCGGCCGTGGCGGGAGCCCGTCGTGCTGCCCCGCACCCGCCCGAGGTCGGCGCCGGGGTGGCCGGCCGCCGTCGCCG
>NZ_SMJX01000240.1 GCF_004348535.1 Actinomadura sp. KC216 | reverse complement strand
GTCGGGGCAGGCGCTGATGGCGGCGGCGGACACGGCCGTGGTGATCGCGGTGTCGGCGGCGAAGGGCGCGTTCGTGCCGATGACGACGGTGCAGCTCAGCACGTCCTTCCAGCGGCCCGTGGTGGGGCAGGACGTGCTCGTCCACGCGCGGCTCACCAAGCTCGGGCGGACGCTGGCGTTCGCGGAGATCGACATGACCGCCGACGCCAAGGTGGTCGCGCACGCGACGGCCGTATACGCGATCATCGGGTGACATGACGCGAATCGAGAGGGTTGAGGTTCCGGACGGCGCGTTCGACCTGCATGTGTGGGGTCGGGAAGGGCCCGGGATCCTGCTGGTCCAGGAGATCTTCGGGGTCGGCGAGTATCTGCAGGCGGTCGCGGAAGACCTGGTGGCGCTCGGGTACGTCGTGGCCGCGCCCGACATGTTCTGGCGCATCGAGCCGGGCTGGACGGTCGTCCACAACGAGGAGGCGCTCCCCAAGGGGATGTCGATGGCGTCCCAGTTCGACTGGGAGAAGGGCGTGGACGACGCGGAGGCGGCGCTGGCGGTTCTGAAGGGGCTGCCCGGCGTGGGCAAGGTCGGCGTCCTGGGGTTCTGCTTCGGCGGGACGCTCGCGTACCTGCTGGCCGCCAGGGCAGACGTCGATTCCCTGGTGTCGTTCTACGGGTCGGGCGTGCCCGGTGCGCTGGACCAGATCGACGGCATCGGCGCGCCTGCGCAGTTCCACGTCGGCGGCGACGACCCGTATATCCCTCGGGAGGACGTCGCCAAGGTGGAACGTGCCGTTGAGGGACGGGACGGCATGGAAATCCACGTCCAGGAGGACGGCGGGCACGCGTTCCACAACCGGAAGGCGCCGATGTTCTACCAGCCGGAGCCTGCGGAGCGGGCGTGGCGGCTCACCGAGGAATTCCTTGCCCGGACGCTGTCGTGACGTCTGCGAGGCGGGAGAGTTCCTTACGGGACGAGATGCCGAGCTTGGGATACGCCTTGTAGAGGTGGTATTCGACCGTCCGCGGGCTGAGGAAGAGCTGTGCGGCTATCTCGCGGCTACTCGTCCCGGAGGCTGCGAGCCTGACCACCTGTAGCTCTTGCGGGGTGAGGCGGTCGAGAACGTCGGGCGCGGTGGGCGCGGACGTTCCCGATTCGCCGGTGGCGCGGAGCTCGGCGCGCGCGCGTTCCAGCCATGGTGTGGCGCGTAGGCGCTCGAAGATTTCCATGGCCGAGCGGAGAGGGACGCGGGCGTCGGAGCGGCGGCGGGCCCGCCGGAGCCACTCGCCGTAGAGGAGTTCTGTGCGGGCCCGCTCGAACGGCCGCGTCGACTGCTCGTGTAGTCGGACGGCCCGTTCGTACGGTTCCTCGCTGTCGTCCAGTAGGGCTTCGCAGTGCAGTGCTACTGCGAGGGCCCATGGCTGCCCTCCTGCCTCGGCCCAAGCGCGGAACCGTGCGTAGGCGGGGCGGGCCAGGTCGGGCTGACCGGAGCGCACGGCCGCCTCGACCTGGTCGGCCGCGGACAGCAGGCTGCCCGTGCTGTACCGGCGGGGTCCGTGGGCGATCTCCTCCAGGCGGCGGAGGGCGTCGTCGTAGCGGCCGAGCCCGAGGTCGAGGAGGGCGAGGGCGCTGTCGGCCAGGCCGCCGTGCGGAGCCGGGGCGGCGGCGATCAGCGAGCGGAGCCGGGGCTCGTCGCCCTCGATCGCCGCGATCCGGGCCAGGACGGCGCCGAGGCGTCCCTCGCGGTGGGGGCGGCCGGTGTCGCGGGCCAGCGCGATCGCCTCGGCGACGGTGGCCTCCGCGTCCGCGTGCAGCCCGGCCGCGATCTGCGCCTGGGCCAGCGTCTGCAGGACGTTCGGCAGCGCGCCGATCAGCCCGTGGCGGCGGCAGTGCGCGACCTCGGCGGCGGCCACCTCCAGCGCGGCCTCGTCCGCGCCGATCACCAGCGCGAGCTGCGCGGCCAGCACGCGGTCGCCGCGGACGTTCTCGCAGCTCTGGCGGGGGGCGGGCAACACGCTGCCGGCGGCCGGGCCGCGCGTTTCGCTGACCAGGTCCGCGAGCAGCGGGACGCCTTTCGCGTGGTCGCCGCCGGCCAGGTAGGCGAGGCCCTGGACCGTCCGGTCGCCGGGTAGCAGTTGCGCAGCGCGCAGGAGGGCGGGCAGCTCGCCGGACGTCCACCCGTAGATCGCCCCGGTCCGGAGCATCGCGGCGCGGTCGTCGGGCGCGGCGTCGGCGGCGTGGTCGACCAGCATGCGCGCGGCGGCGCGCGGGTCGCCGCGCTCGTACTCGACCGTGGCGTGGACGCGGGCGATCCGGGCCCGCTCGGCCGGGTCGAGGGTGAGCTTCTCCGCCTGGACGGCGAGGTCTTCGGCCTCGTCGAGCCGTCCGGCCTGGAGGGTCAGGGACGCGGCGGCGCCGAGCCGGGCGGCGCGGGCGTCGGGGCCGGGTGTCAGGTCGGCCGCCTGCCGGTAGAGCGCCGCCGCCGTGGTGTAGCCCATCCGGCAGCGGGCGCGTTCCGCCGCCTTACCGAGCTCGGCGGCGACGTCCTCGTCCGGCCCCAGGGCGGCGGCCGCGCGGTGCCGGGCGCGGCAGTCCGGGTCGTCGGCGGATTCGGCGAGCGCCTGGTGGACGGTGATGCGCCGCGCGGCGGCGGCCCCGTGGTACGAGGCGGCCCTGATCAGCGGATGGCGGAACGCGATGGTGCGGCCGGTGACCTGCACCAGCCGGGCGCGTTCGGCCGCCTCCAGGTCGGCAAGGCTCACCCCGAGGGAGCGGGCCGCGCGGAGCTGGCTCGGCATGTGCCCGCGCCCCTCCGCCGCCGCGATCAGCAGCATCAGCCGGGTGCCCTCGGGCAGGCGGCCGATCTGGTCGCGGAACGAGCCGAGCACCCGGTCGGCGACCGGCAGCGGGTCGGGCCCCTCCGGGCGGAAGGCCCCGCTCGCGCCCAGCTCCTGGAGGGCGAGCGGGTTGCCCGCCGCCTCCCGGACGATCCGGGCCCTGACGGCGGGCGCCAGGTCGCGGGACGCGACGAGCCGTTCGGCGTCGTGGCGGTGCAGGCGTTCGAGGCGCAGCTCGGGCAGGCCCGTGCCGGTGAACGTGTCGTCCCGCGCGGCGAACAGCATCACGACGCCCTCGGCCGCCAGCCGCCGCGCCGCGAACAGCAGCACCTCGGCGGTCGCCCGGTCGAGCCATTGCGCGTCGTCCACGAGGCACACCAGCGGGTCGCCGTCGTCGGAGAGGTCGGCGAGCAGGGTCAGGACGGCGAGGCCGGTCGTGAACGGGTCGCGGCCCGATGCGTCGGCGGAGCCCCCGTCCAGCGGTTCGAGGGCGGAGCGGAGCGCGGCGGCCTGCGGGGGCGGGAGGCCGTCCAGCCGGTCCCGGACGGGCCACAGCAGCTGGTTCAGGCCCGCGAACGCGATCTCGGACTCGGCCTCGATCCCCGTGACCCGCAGGACGCGCCCGCCCGGCCCAAGCGGCCCGGCCGTTTCCGCGAGCAGTGCCGTCTCGGCGAGCAGCGCCGACTTGCCGATGCCCGCCTCGCCGCGCAGCACGAGCGCGCCGCTGCGGCGGTGGTCGCGCGCCTCCGAGAGCAGCGCGGCGATCCGCGCCTGTTCGTCCTTCCGCCCGTAGAGCACGCCTCCAAACTACGGGGCCAACTACCGAAACCGTACGGATTCGCCCCGTAGCCGGCCGCTCCTACGTTCTTGATCAGCGATAACACGCGCAAGGACTAGGAGAACCTCATGCAAGAGCTGTTCGAGCCGCTGTCGGCAGGGAAGCTGGAACTGCCCAACCGCTTGGTCATGGCGCCGATGACCCGCAGCCGGGCCGTCGAGGACGGCAAGGTGACCGGGTTGACCGCCGAGTACTACCGGCAGCGCGCCACCGCCGGGTTGATCATCACGGAGGCGGTGCAGCCCAGCGTGCGGGGCCAGGGGTACATCTGGACGCCCGGCCTGCACGCCGCCGACCAGGTGAAGGCGTGGCAGCCGGTGACCGATGCGGTGCACGCCGAAGGCGGGCGGATCTTCGCCCAGCTGATGCACGCCGGACGCGTCGGCCATCCCGTCCTGTACGCGGACGGCGGGCTGCCGCTCGGGCCGTCCCCGATCGCGTCGGGCGAGCGGCTCTACACCCCGGACGGGATGCTCGACCACCCCGTGCCCCGCGAGATGACCCTGGACGACATCGCCGAGGCGGTGGCCGACTTCGCCGTCGCGGCGCGCAACGCGATCGGCGCCGGGTTCGACGGCGTGGAGATCCACGGCGCCAACGGGTACCTGATCCAGCAGTTCCTCGGCGACGGCAGCAACACCCGTACCGACGCCTACGGCGGGACGCCCGAGAACCGCATCAGGTTCGGCGTCGAGGTCGCGCGGGCCGTCTCCGACGCGATCGGGCCCGACCGGGTCGGCTTCCGCGTGTCGCCGGGCGGCAACGCCAACGGCGTCACCGAGAGCGACGTCCCCGAGCTGTATTCGGCGCTGGTCGCGGCCCTCGCCCCGCTCGGGCTCGCCTACCTGCACATCATGGAGGCCGGCGACCGCGCCACGACCCGCCGCATCCGCGCCGAATGGCCCGGCACGCTGATCCTCAACCCGCACCCGACCCCCGAGTCGTTCCCGGCCAGGCCGGAGTACGGCGCCGAGGCCCTGCGCGACGGCGTCGCGGACGCGGTCGCGTTCGGCGAGATGTGGCTGGCCAACCCGGACCTGCCCGCCCGCATCCGCGCGGGCGGCCCCTACAACGAGGCGGACCCGGGGAGCTTCTACGGCGGCGACCACCGCGGCTACACCGACTACCCGGCACTCGACTGATCCCGGCCGCGCCGAGGGCATGACCCGCGCGTCCCCGGGTACCGCCACCCGGAACGGCAGTCGACCAGGGGACGCGTGGGGCTGTGCAGACGGAACCCAACGTCAGGGGCCGCGGGTCCGGCGGCGGGGGCCCGGGCCCCGGTTCGGGCGGTCCGGGCGGCGCGGCGGGCGATGCGGCGGACGGCCTGATGCTCAGCCTGAAGCGCGCGGCCGCCGCCCTCCGCGACGCCGGCATCGGGTACGCGCTCGCCGGCGGGTTCGCCGCCTACGCCCGCGGCGCCGCCGTCTCGACGCACGACGTCGACTTCGTCGTCCGGGAACGGGACGTCGCGGCGGCGCTGGACGCGCTCGCCGCGGCGGGCATGACGCATCTGGAGAGCCCGGAGAACTGGCTGGAGAAGGCGTGCGACGGCGAGCACCTCGTCGATCTGATCCATACGCCGTCCGGCCGTCCGGTGGACGGGGACCTGCTCGGCCGGGCCGAGGTGATGCCGGTCGGGGCGGTGCGGATGCCCGTCCTGCCCGCGACCGACCTGGTGGTCATGCGGCTGCTGGCGTTCGCCGAGACCGCCTGCGACTTCAGCGGGTTCCTGCACGTGAGCCGGGCGCTGCGGGAGCAGGTCGACTGGCGGCTGGTCGCCGCCGAGACCGCGGAGTCCCCGTACGCCTACGCCTTCCTGACGCTCCTCGCCCGGCTCGGCGTCATCGAGGAGGACGTCCTGTGACGGCGTATCCCAAGCACGGAAAGGGGACGAGATATGGCCGACCGGCGGGAGTACCTGTCCGCGCACATCCAGGAAAGGGTCGCGGCGGAGGCGCATGAGCTGGGCATCCGCGTGGACGTCCGCGGCGACGTCGTGCATCTGCGCGGCGAGGTGGTGAGCGAGGAGCGGAGCCGGGAGGTCGAGCAGACCGCCCGGGACGCCGCCGAGGGCCGCGAGATCCGCAACGAGCTGCACGTCGTCGCGGTCGGCGAGCCCGACCACGAGGAGCGGCTCTCATGATCCGCGTGGCCGCGGCGGGGGACCTGCACGTCGGGCCCGAGACGGCGGGGACGTACCGGGAGCACCTGTCGGGGCTCGCCGAGCACGCGGACGTGTTCCTCGTCGCCGGTGACCTGACCCGGCACGGGACGGTCGAGGAGGGCCGCGTCGCGGCGGGCGAGCTGAGCGACGTGGGGGTCCCGGTCGTCGCCGTCCTCGGCAACCACGACTACCACTCCGACGCCGAGACCGAGATCACCGGCGTGCTGCGCGACGCGGGCGTGACCGTCCTGGAAGGCGAGGGAACGGTCCTGGACTGCGGCGGGACGCGGCTCGGCATCGCCGGCGGCAAGGGGTTCGGCGGCGGGTTCGAGGGCAGGTGCGCCAGCGATTTCGGCGAGCCGGAGATGAAGGCGTTCGTCGGGCACACCAAGGACTTCGCCGGACGGCTCCGCACCGCCCTCCTGGACCTGGACGCCGACATCGTCGTCAGCCTGACGCACTACGCGCCCGCCGAGGACACCCTCGAAGGGGAACCACCGGAGATATACCCGTTCCTCGGCAGCTACCTGCTGGGGGAGGCGATCGACGAGGCGGGCGCGGACCTCGCGATCCACGGGCACGCGCACAAGGGCACCGAGAAGGGCCTCACGTCCGGCGGGGTGCGGGTGCGGAACGTGGCGCTGCCGGTGATCCAGCACGCCTACGCCCTGTACCGCCTGGACGAGCCGGACGGCGAGGACCGGCGCCGCGCCCGGAGGCGGGAACGCGTCTCCGCGTGGTAGCGTCGCCTCCCGGCTGCTCAGTCCGCGGAGCGGAGCAGGTCCAGGACGGCCTGCTCGACCGGGCCCTGCGTCGCCAGCTCGCCCTCCGACGTCTCCGTGCCGAGCGTGCCGAGGGCGGGCGCGATCGTGCGGCCCTCCTCGTACAGGTCGATGATCCGCGGGTCGATGTAGGAGGCCCGCGCCACGGCCGGGGTGTTGCCGAGGTAGGCGGCGACCTCCTTGACGACGCGGACCACGGCGCGCCTGCGGGCGGTGTCGCCGGTGCCCGCGCGCACCGACACGGCGAGGCCGACGGCGGCGAGGACGGTGGCGTGCCAGGTGCGGAAGTCCTTGGCGGTGAAGTCGCCGCCGGTGACCTCCCGGACGAAGCCGTTGATGTCGGTGGTCGTGACGTCGTGCCAGCCGTCCCGCGTCCGGTAGGCGAGCAGTTCGGGGGAGTCGTCGCGGCGGCGCTTGAGGCCGCTGACGACCTTGCACACGTCCTCCTCCGCTACGCACTGGTACCGCTCCTTCGCCCCCTTCGCCGGATACTCGAAGGCCACCTCGCCGCGCCGGCACGTGACGTGCTGGCGCAGCACGGTGGCCAGCCCGAACGTGCCGTTCTCCGCCGCGTACGCCTCCCCGCCGATGCGGAAGAATCCGAGGTCGATGAGGCGGACGGCGGCGGCGAGGACCCGTTCCCTGGAGTACCCGCGGCCGGAGAGGTGCCCGGCGAGCGTGGCGCGCACCTTGGGGAGCCGTTCGGCGAGTTCCAGGACGTGGTCGTGCTTCTCCTGGTCGCGCTGTTCCCGCCATGCCTCGTGGTAGAGGTACTGGCGCCGTCCGGCCGCGTCGGTGCCGATCGCTTGGATGTGGCCGTCCGCGTCAGGGCAGATCCAGACGTCTTTCCATGCGGGCGGTATGACCAGGGCCTTGATTCGTTCCTTCTCGGACGGGTCGTCCAGAGGACGGCCGTCGAGGCCGAGATACTCGAAACCCTTGCCGCGCCTTCGCCGTCCGTAGCCGGGCTCGCCGGGGTCGCTGCGCTGCAACTCCATCAGCTCGCCTCCATCAGCGGGGGGTCGGGCACCGGCCCTGTCACCGGGGGGAGCGGGCGCCGGTCCGCTCACGGGAGCGGGGTGCCCGGGGCGGTGGAAAGCAAACGCGGCCGTCTGGGTACCATCATCCCGAACCACATTCGGTCCCACACGTGAGGTGCTGCTTATGGACCTGAACGGAGTTTCCGCCGTCGTATCCGGTGGCGCGAGCGGCCTCGGTGAGGCCACCGTCCGCGCGCTGGCCGCCGAGGGCGCCAAGGTGGTCGTCGCCGACCTGAACGAGGACCGGGGCAAGGCGATCGCCGACGAGGTCGGCGGCGTCTTCGTCAAGACGGACGTCTCGAACGAGGAGCAGGTGCAGGCCGCCGTGCAGGCCGCCGTCGACACCGGCGCGCCGCTGCGCGTGATCGTCAACAGCGCGGGCATCGGCTGGGCGTCCCGGACGGTGAACCGCGACGGCAGCCCGCACGACCTCGGCCAGTACGAGACCGTCATCCGGGTCAACCTGATCGGCACCTTCAACCTGATGCGGATCGGCGCCGCCGCCATCGCCAAGACCGAGCCCGCGGACGCCGACGGCGCCCGCGGCGTGGTCATCAACACCGCGTCCGTCGCGGGCATCGAGGGGCAGACCGGGCAGGTCGCCTACTCGGCGTCCAAGGGCGGCATCATCGGGATGACGCTGCCCGCCGCCCGCGACCTCGCCGCGATCGGCGTCCGGGTCAACACGATCTGCCCCGGCATCATCGACACCCCGATCTACGGCGAGGGCGAGGCCGCGGAGCAGTTCAAGGCCAAGCTCTACGCGCCCGTCCCGTTCCCGAAGCGGATGGGCAAGCCGTCGGAGTTCGCGCACCTCGTCAAGGCGCTCATCGAGAACGACTACATGAACGGCGAGACCATCCGCTTCGACGGCGGCATCCGCTTCCAGCCCAAGTGAGGACCTGAATGTCCGACGCTGTATCGCCCGTGGGGGGGCGACCCCCCACGCCCCCCGGCAACGACGCCGTGCTGACCGAAGAGGACGGCGGTGTCCTCGTCATCACCATCAACCGCCCGGAGGCGCGCAACGCGCTCAACGGCGCGGCGGGGCACGGGATCGCGGCCGCCGTGGACGAGCTCGACTCCCGCAAGGACCTGACCGTCGGCATCCTGACCGGCGCGGGCGGCACGTTCTGCTCCGGCATGGACCTCAAGGCGTTCCTCGCCGGCGAGACCCCGGTCGTGGAGGGACGCGGGATGGCCGGCATCACCGAGCGCGCGCCGGCCAAGCCGCTGATCGCCGCGATCGAGGGCTACGCGCTGGCGGGCGGGTGCGAGCTGGCCCTGGCCTGCGACATGATCGTCTCGGCCCGGGACGCGCAGTTCGGGCTGCCCGAGCCGAAGCGCGGACTGGTCGCGGCGGGCGGCGGGCTGCTGCGGCTGCCGCGGCGGATCCCCTTCCACATCGCCATGGAGATCGCCCTGACCGGCGACAAGTACCCGGCGGAGCGGATGGCGGAGCTCGGCTTCGTCAACCGGCTCACCGAGCCGGGCGGCGCGCTCGCCGCGGCGAAGGAACTGGCCCGGCGGATCGCCGAGAACGCGCCGCTGGCGCTCATGGCGACGAAGAAGGTGGTCCTCGAGTCCGGGGACTGGACGTCCGCGGAGATGTGGCAGAAGCAGCAGGACATCACCCTGCCCGTCTTCACGTCCAAGGACGCGCAGGAGGGCCCGGCCGCCTTCGCCGAGAAGCGCAAGCCGAACTGGACGGGCGAGTAGCGCCCACCGCCCGAGCACGCGCGCGCGTGACGCCCGGAACCCGATCGGTTCCGGGCGTCATCGCGTCTGCGCGCTGTCCGGAAGGGGCGCGCGGAACCCGGACCTGGCGTTTCGCGAACCGTGCGATCCCCGGGCCGGAGACCGTGCGCCCCGGCCGTTTGTGGCCACCCCCGCGCGGTGGTTATTGTCGAGGCGGCGTCCGAATCCTCCGGAAGGGAGTGAGTCATGGACGTCGGTGCCGCGCCGTTGGCAGCTCGGAAGGGAGCACCTCCCTCGCTGGTGGGGCGCTCGGCACTGCTCGCCTCGATCGAGGCCCGGCTCGCCGCCAACGGCAGCGTCGTGCTGACGGGACCCAGCGGCATCGGCAAGACGGCGCTGCTCGAAGCCGTCGGCGATGCGGCGGCCGCGCGCGGCGAACTCGTCCTGCGGGTCGCCGGGACGGAGACCGAGCGATGGGTGCCCTGTTCGGGGCTCGCCGAGCTGCTCGACCAGCTCCCCGACACCCTCACCGCCGACCTTCCCCGGGAACGGCTGACAGGGCTTCCCGCACCGCATCCGATGGCGGCGACGGCGGCGGCGAAGGCGGCCGGCGAGCGGGCTCTCGGCCGGTCGTTCGCGGACCGGTCCGGCATGGACCACGTCGCCTGCCGGCTCTCGTTCCGCGGGCTGCTCGCGCGGTGCGCGGAGGACCGTCCGGTCCTGCTGCTCGTGGACGATGCCCAGTGGGTGGACACCGAGTCCGTCCATGCCGTCCGGTATGCGGTCCGGCGCCTCGGATCCCGTGGCGTGCGCGCGGTCGTCGCGGGGCCCTGGCCGGACGGTCTCGCCGCCGGGGACGGAGGCAGCACGCCCTGGGCTCCGGCCCCCGACGCGCTGCACCTGCCCGTCCCGCCGCTCGGCCCGGACGAGCTGGCCGAGATGTTCGACAGCTACGGGCTTCCCGTCCGGGTCGTGAACACGCTGCACTCCGACTCCGGCGGCAACCCGTTCCTCGCGCTGGCGCTCGGCGGCGCGTTCACCGACCGCATCCCTCGGCACTGGCGGCCCGCGCCGCTCCCGCAGCGCGTCCAGGCCGTGATCGCCGAACGGCTCGCGCGGCTCCCGGCACAGGCGCACGAGACGCTGCTGATGGCCGCGCTGGCGATCCGCCCGACCACCGACCTGCTCTGCCGCGCCGGGCGCACCGAGGCCGCGCGGGACATCCGCCGCGCCGCCGTGCTGGGCCTGCTGATCACCGAGGGCGGCGGCATCAGGTTCACGCCGCCCGCGGTCGGCACCGTCCTCGCCGAGGCCGCCGACGCGCAGCACCTGGCGCGGGTGCACCGGGCGCTCGCCGCCGTCGTGCCGGACGCCGCCGGACGCGCCCGCCACCGCGCCCTCGCCGACCCCGGCCCGAACGCCGAGCTCGCGCACTCGCTCGTCACGGCGGCGGAGCAGGCCGTCCGCCAGGGCTCGCACCGGATGGCCGCCGAGCTGTACCGGCTCGCCGCCGACCGGTCACCGGCCGAACCGGCCGCCGAACGGCTGGAGTGGCTGGTCGCGGCGGCCGAGACCGGCGCGAACGGCGGGCTGCCCGACCTGGTGCACCAGGCCGCGGAGGGCGTCCTCACCGCCGACGCGACCCGCGCCCAGCGGGTACGGGTCAGGCTCGCCCTGCTCGACCTGTCGGGCCAGGGGCTCGCCGAGATGGGCGAGGTGTTCGCCGCCGCGCTCGTCGACGCGGACGGCGACCCGGCGCTGCTCGGCCCGCTCCGGCTGCGGATGGCGCTCGGCGCTCTGCTGAACGGCGCGCCCGACCTCGCCGAGCAGGAGGCCGATGGCGCGCTGGCGCACGCGCGGGAGGCGGGCGACACCGCGACGGAGGCCAAGGCCCTGGCCCTGCGCGCGAACATCTCGCTGATCGAGGGGCGGGACGACTACGTCCGCGACCTGGAACTCGCCGGACGCCTGCCCGAGCCGCCGCTGGACGGCCAGATGCACACCACGCCCCGCTACATCGCCGCCTACTGCGCCATCGCCGAAGACCGGCTACCCGAAGCGCGCGCGGAACTCCTGCGGATGCTCGCCCTGGTGGAGCGCGGCTCAGGCGAGGAGGTCGTGCACGTCCTGCGCAACCTGTCCGAGGTCGCGGCCCGGACGGG
Source organism: Actinomadura sp. KC216 (assembly GCF_004348535.1). Classification (GTDB taxonomy): domain Bacteria; phylum Actinomycetota; class Actinomycetes; order Streptosporangiales; family Streptosporangiaceae; genus Spirillospora. The sequence continues at coordinate 1,241 of NZ_SMJX01000240.1, read as the reverse complement.
CCGCTGCCGGGAGGCGCTGGACTTCGCGGACCGCGCCATGCGCATCGCCGAGCAGGCCGCCCTCAGCCCGGGCCCGGCCTGGTATCCGGGCGCGCTGGCGGAGCTGGCGGGCGGCAGCATCCACCGCGCCGTGGCGCTCGCCGAGCGGGGCCTGCGCGCGTCCGAGCAGGAGAACGACGTCATCTTCCAGGCCCGCCTGCTGCACGTGCTGGGCGTCGCGCGCATGCGCATCGGCGACGTCCGGGCGGGCGTCGACACGCTGCTGCGCATCGAGGCGCTCGGCTCGGCCCCGGACGAGCGCGGACGCGGCATGCGCTGCCCGATGGTCCTGCGCTGGCACGGCGACCTCGCCCAGGGGCTGGTGGCGCTCGGGGAGATCGACCGCGCCGAGGAGGTGGTCCGCACGGCCCGCGCCGCGATCGGCGACCGGTGCCGCGGCGCCGCCGTCACCGGCCTCCTCGACCGCGCGGAGGCGTGCGTCCTCGCCGCGCGCGGCGAACCGGACGACGCCGTGACCCTCCTGCGCCAGGCCGCGGCCCTGTTCGAGCGGCTCGGCCAGCCCCTCGAAGTGGGCCACTGCCTGCTGGAACAGGCCCGGATCGAGCGGCGCCGCCGGCGCGCCGGAGCCGCCCGGAAGGCGGCGGCCGACGCGCTGGAGATATTCCTGCGGTGCGGCGCGCGGCCCTGGGCCGAGCAGGCGCGGCACCGCCTCGCCCGCCTGGACATGGGGTTGCAGGACGGCGGCCCCGCCCCCTTCGGCGCGGTGGCCCAGGTGACCCTGACGGAGGGGGAGCAGCGGATCGCGGTGCTCGTCGGCCAGGGCGCCACCAACCAGCAGGTCGCGAACCGGCTGTTCCTCAGCGTGAAGACCGTCGAGGCGTCCCTCACCCGCATCTACCGGAAGCTGGGCATCCGCTCGCGGGCGCAGCTCGGCTCCCTCCTGGGCAGCGCGCCCCCGGAAAAGGGCGTCACCCTGCACCCTTAACGGCCTCTTCGTCCACCCCTGACCGGTGTAGGGATTCCCCTTGCACCGGCACTCGAATGTCCCTATGGACGTGTCACGGCGCGAACTTAGCGGTGACATGCACACAAATGCATGCGATTGTTCCGGGGTTAACCATTTCTCCGGCTCCGGAGCTCCGCGGGCGCGATGCGCACCCGACGGAGCGAGCCCCCCTTCGGCCGTCCCCCATACGGCCGGCAGACAAGGAGCACCGCGTGAGATCCACACCCCCGAGGCG
>NZ_SMJX01000023.1 GCF_004348535.1 Actinomadura sp. KC216 | reverse complement strand
CCCACCCCCACCTCGATCCGCCGCCCCGGGAACCGCGCAACCGGTCCCGGGGCCTTCTACTGCCCGAGAAAGACGGACCCGTCATGTCCAACCCACAGGACTTTCCGCCCGTCGAGCAATCGCCGGTGGTCACCTCGCCCGACTGCCCGTACTGCTGCACCGTGAACACCTGCTGGGCCGCGCTCGCCCCCGATACATGCGGCGACCTGTGGACCTGCGGCAACGGTCACGAGTTCGTCTTCACCCCCCGAGGGACTGATCATCCAGCCCGAGGACGCGGGATGAGGCCCACCATCCTGGCCACGACGTCAGGGGGCACGACGTCAGGGGCACCGTCGCACCGGGCGTGCCTGGCCTGCGACCCAGGCCTGGTCATGCTCGGATGCGACACCGCGCTGAAGCTGCTGGCCAGCCACTGCCGCGACCCATTCCCACTGTGCCGACGTTGCGGACGGCTGGGCGTGGTCTACCTGCTCCACTTCACCCGGCCCTACAAGCACGCCCGGCACTACCTCGGCTGGACCCGCGACCTGCCCGGTCGCCTCGCCCAGCACGAGACCGGCACCGGTGCCAGGCTGCTGCAGGTCGTCGCCGACGCCGGGATCGAGTGGCGGCTGGCCCGCCTTTGGCCTGGCGGCCGCCACCGCGAACGCGCCATCAAACGCCAAGGCGGCGCCTCCCGCTGCTGCCCCATGTGCGGCGTCCGCCCACGCCCCGTCGCCACGAGTTCGTAACTCTGGGGAGCCGGTGGGACGCCGTCACCCCCAGTGGTCCATCATCGGCCTCAATGCCCGGCCTCTAGGGCCGACTCCACTTCCGGGTTGTCCGCGAGGTAGGCAAGGCTCTCGTGCACACGCTGGGCCAGCCTGTGCAGCCCGGCGTCCCCCACACCTGCCTGTTCGGCTTCGTACCGTTCTCGTTCGCGGCGGACGCGTTCGGCGAATTCCACCAGGCCGGGCGACGCTTCGTCCGCTTCGACCCCGCCGTCTGGCCCCCAGAACGAGGACGCGTTACGGCCCCACGTCTGGGGGTGCCTGCGTTCCAGATAGAAGATCACCGCGCGCAGATTCGGCGGGGCCAGATCGGTTTCGGTCTCCTCCACCACCTGACCGGTGGCCGGATCGCGGTACCGCCGTGTTCGCGTCTTCACCGCGTACCCGCCTTCGGCGATCTTGCGGAGCAACGCCGCGTTGATTGCCCCGCCACGCGCGTGCGCGCGCATAGCCGACTGCCAAAACTGCCAAAAGGGCTCATCGGCCGGGTCCGGGTCCTCCCCGTTCACCACGGCCTGGGCGGCCTTCTCGCCGCGGCGCATCCACCGGTAGTACGTCCGGGGACTGATGCCCGCCGCGACGGCCGCGTCCTCGATCGTCGTGCCGTAGCCGATCGCCTCGATCAGCCGGTCGCGGAGCTGGTCGTCCAGCAGCTTCAGGGGCCGGCCAGGTTCCCGCACGTCATCGCTCACGGGTCCGACCGTAGAGAACCGTCCCGCCTTGGGTCTTGCCCTACGCGCCGCTGCACGACCCGGCGCCCGCGCATGGCCATGACGCAGCCCAACCCCGGCGTGCACGGGAGGACGAGACGTTAAGGGGTCCGGTCGGTCAAAGTACGGACGCCGCTGGACGCCCCAGGTGTTCGGCGGCCGCACGTGGACCACTCGAAACGAGGACGAATGGAGGTATTACGCCAGCTGGCAGGGCGGTCGCAGCCGCCCCCGGCCCCGGCGCACCGCCCTCTCGCGTCAGCTCAACCGGTGCCTCGCGAGCACCCGCATCCCGTCACTGAAGATCCATCGCCTGCCGGAATCCAAGGGGGAATCTGAATGGCCAACCTCACGGTCGTCGCCGACCCGGACGACAACGCCGACTTCTCCCGCACCCTGCCCCACGACATCGGCGCCGAACAACAGGTGCTCGGCGCGATGATGCTCTCCCCGCGCGCCGCCACCGAGGCCCGCGAGCTACTGGACGGCACCGAGTTCTACCGGCCCGCCCCCTCAATGGCCACCGCGCACTACCGAAGACGGATACAACGACGGCTTCATGCGGGACCGGGCCCGGCGCACGGCCAGGGTGTGGGAGCCGCTGCTGGGCGAGGACGGCAAGAACGTTGCGGAGGGCAGGGATGACTGACGCCCTCGCTGAGCCCCGCGTCGTGCGAGACGCCGCGCTGGACTGGGTGAAGTTCGATGCCCGGATCGCACGAGACGGGTCGATCGATCCCGTGGACAAGGCCCTGTATGCGGCCCTGGCGTCGTTCGCCGACTCCAGGGACCGCGACACCGACGGCGAAGACGTCCCCACCCGCGCGACCCTGGCCGCCTGCATCGGCCGGTCGGTGGACACCGTCGACAGGGCCACGCAGCGCCTGGAGAAGCTCGGGGTCGTCCGCGTCGAGCGGCGCCGCAACCCGAAGAACCCGAAGTCGCACCTGCCGAGCATCTACACCCTTCTCGATCACGAATGGTGGGACGACCGCGCCGCCGCACGGACGGCGCGCCGGCGTACGGCCAGGGGTAGCCGCACAGATGCGGCCAGGGGTAGCCGCACAGATGCGGCCAGGGGTAGCCGCACAGATGCGGCCAGGGGTAGCCGCACAGATGCGGCGGTTCTTCTTCCCCCCAAGAATGAAGTAAAGAACCCCCCTCCCCCCCAGGTCACACACACACCGCGGAGCGAGGTGGCTGGGGTTGAAACGGGGGAGGGGGAGGACCTAGTCCGGGACGACAAGCGGCCGGCCGTCGATGAGGCCCTTGTCGCTGACATCTTGAGGATGCGCAACGACTGGGTCCGGTCGGACGTGGTGAAGGCGCTTGGCCACCCCAGGGTCACCGAGCGGCCCGCCGAGTTGGTGGCCGCCGCGTTCCGGATCGTGGCAGGCGACGATGCCACCGATTCCCCCGGCCGCCTCACGGCGGCGGGTCCGTGGTGGGCCGAGGCCGCCCGCACCGCGCGTCCCAAGCGGCCCGCGCTGCCGGATCGGTGCGACGACGCCCGCCACGACGCAAACGTCCCCCACGACCGGATGCTGTACGACGACCAGGGACGCGCCTCGCGCTGCCCGATCTGCCACCCCGCAGTCGCCCTCACCGGTGCCCGGTCGCCATCCACACCCGCGCAGGAGGCGGTCACGCCGTGACCATCGAACCAATCAACCGCGACTTCGACGACGCCCCACCGCAGGAGGAGTACCGGCAGCCGCGCCACGATCTGGTGGCCGAGCGGTCCGTCCTCGGCGCGATCATGCTGTCCGGACAGATCCTGGACGAGATCACCTCCATCGTCCGGCCGGGCGACTTCTACCGCCCCGCCCACCAGATCATCTACGAGGTGATCACGGATCTGGCGCGGCGGGGCGCCCCGGTGGACGCGGTTGCCGTCCACTCCGCGATCCGGGACCGGGGCCTGCTGGGCAAGGTCGGCGGCGGCCCCTACCTTCACACTGTCCTGTCCACCCCACCCACCGCCGCGAACGGCGCCTACTACGCCCAAATCGTGCGCCGCTGCGCGAGGATGCGCGCCCTGGTCACCACGGGGACCTACCTGTGGCAGATGGGCATGGACGGCGACCCCGACCAGGTGGAGGAGTTCGTCGCCCTCGCCCACGAACGGCTGATCGCCCACGACGACGACAACGGCGACGCCCCGCCCCCCTTCGCCGAGGCGCTGATGAAGGTCCTGGACCGCATCGAACGGGGCGAGGACACCACCGGCCGCATCATCGCCCCCTACGCCGACCTGGACGGGCTTCTCGGCGGGTTCCGCCCCGGCCAGCTCATCACCATCGCCGCGCGGCCGGGCGGCGGGAAGTCCATAGCCGCGACCGACATCGCCCGGCACGCCGCGATGAAGCAAAACATGCCGGTGTTCATGTCCTCGGTGGAGATGAACCGCGAAGAGATCATGATGCGGATCGTGTCCGCAGAGACCCGTGTCGGTCTGCACGCCATCCGCAACGGCACGAACCTGACCGATGACGACTGGCGCCGGATCTCCGACATGGTCAACCGCACCACCGAGGCGCCCCTGATCATCGACGACACCCCGAACGTCACGCTGGACACGCTGCGCGCGTCGCTACGCCGCATGCAACGCCGCGCCGACGTCCCGCCCGCGCGGCTGCTGACCGTGGATTACCTCCAGCTCCTGAAGTCCATCGGCAAGGCCGAGAACCGCCAGGTGGAGGTGTCCGAGCTGTCCCGGGGCCTGAAGCTGATCGCCCGGGAGTTCCACATCCCGGTGGTGATGCTCGCCCAGCTCAACCGCAACCCCGAGGCCCGCGCCGACAAGACTCCGGCCGTGTCCGACCTTCGCGAGTCAGGCGCCGTCGAACAGGACTCCGACGTGGTGATCCTGATCCACCGACCCGACATGCACGACAAGGCACACCCCCGCGCCGGAGAAGCGGACCTGATCGTAGGCAAGAACCGCAACGGGCCCACAGCCACCGTGACCGTCGCGTTCCAGGGCCACTACTCCCGGTTCGCCGACATGGCCGCCGACCATCTCCACACGGCAGAGCGGCCCCGATGAACCTGGGACCGAACAAGCCGATGGAAGGCACTGTGGCTCGCCCACCGAATCGTCAACCGCGCCCTGACCAACGGCCCCGCCCGGCCACTCCCCGCACCCCGCGACCGACACACCAGCCGACGCCCTGACCACCACCCGAAGAAGTGGACGGCCCCGGCGGTGAACCACCACGAACACCACGCCGGGACCGCCACCTCCCTGACACGAGAGGCACCCTAAGCATGGACGCCACCAACACCGGCGCGCAGCCGCCCCTGGCCAAACTCTTCTACAAGATCCCCGAAGCCATAGCCGTCCTGTCCCTCAGCCGCAGCGTCATCTACGAGGAGATCCGCAGCGGCCGTCTCCGCACCGTGACCCGCGGCCGGACCCGCCTTGTCCCGGCCGCCGCCCTCATCGAGTACGCCGAGCTCCTGGAGCGCGAGGCCGAGGGCGAGGTGGCCTGATGGCCACGACCGCATCGGCCAGCTCCGAGGAACCCGACTACGACAAGCCGAGGAGGAACAAGGGCAAGCGGCGGAGCCGCGGGGACGGCGGGCTGCACTGGGACGAGAAGCGTCGGCGCTGGATCGCCACGATCACGATCGGGTACACGCCGGCGGGCAAGCGCATCACCCGGAAGGGCAGCGGGCGGACGAAGACCGAGGCCAAGAACAAGCTGAAGGAGAACCTCCGCGATCACGAGGACGGGCTGGCCGTCGCGCCTCACAACTACACGGTCGCGGACGCCGTCCGGGACTGGCTGCAGTACGGCCTCGTGAACCGGGACGAGGACACGGTCGTCAAGTGCCGCAGCCTGGCGCAGAACCACATCATTCCGGAGCTGGGTGCCCGCAAGCTCCGCGAGTTGTCGGCCGATGACGTGGATCGGTGGCTGGGGCGGAAGGCCAAGTCGCTGAGCACGGACACGCTCCGCCAGCTGCGGTCGATCCTGAAGCGGGCGATCAACCGGGCCCAGGCCCGGGACAAGGTCAAGCGGAACGTCGTGCTGCTGTGCGAGGTGCCGCAGGGGAAGGAAGGGCGCCCGTCCAAGTCCCTGACGATCGACCAGGCGGCGGCGGTCATCAGGGCGGCGGAGAGGACGGCCATGTACGCCTACATCGTCCTCTCGCTTCTGGTCGGTGCCCGCACCGAGGAACTGCGTGCGCTGACGTGGGCCCACGTGGACCTTGAGGGCCGGCCGGACGCCGAGCCGCCGGTGCCGCCGTCCATCCGGGTCTGGCGGTCGGTGCGACGGGGTGGGAAGACGAAGACCAAGAAGTCCCGGCGGACCTTGGCCCTGCCCAAGAGGTGCGTGGAAGCGCTGCGGTTCCACCGCGACCTCCAGGCCGGGCAGCGTGAGAAGGCGGGCACGGCCTGGAAGGAGCACGGCCTGGTCTTCGCCTCCGCCGTGGGCACCGAGCGCAACGCGAACAACGTGCTGCGGTCCTTCCGGACGGTCTTGAAGAAGACCGACCTTGACCCGGACGACTGGACGCCGCGGGAGATGCGGCACAGTTTCGTCTCGGTGCTTTCGGACGCGGGCGTGCCCATCGAGGAGATCTCGCGGTTGGCCGGTCACAAGAGCACCGAGGTGACCGAGACGGTTTACTGGCACCAGATCCGGCCCGCCCTGCTGGGCGGAGCGGAGGCGATGGACGAGGTGTTCCCGGAAGAAGACCACGAACCTTAGTCACTCAGTAAGTCACTCACTCGTTAGCAAGGGCCCGTTCCGAAGATCGGAACGGGCTCTTGACCTGGAGCCGCCTATCGGAATCGAACCGATGACCTATTCATTACGAGTGAATCGCTCTGCCGACTGAGCTAAGGCGGCGTGCCGTGCGAGGCACGGCGGGTTGCAGTCTACCGGGTCTCCAGGGCAGTGCGTACACCGGTTATTCAGCGGCAGGTGGTGCCGTCCTTGGGCGGGTCGGCGGTGATCAGGTACTTGTCGGCGGCGTCGGTGATGCAGCCGTTGCCCTGCAGATAGGCGGTGTGACCGTCGCCGTCGAAGGTGAGGAGGACGCCGTTGGAGAGCTGCTCGGCGAGGCCCTGGGACCACTTGTACGGGGTGGCGGGGTCGCGGATGGTGCCGATGACGAGGATCGGTGCGGCGCCCTTGGCGGTGATGGGTTTCGGCTGCTGTTCGTTCTGGACGGGCCAGTAGACGCAGGGCAGGCCGCCCCAGACGACGAACGGGCCGAAGCGCGGGGCGGCCTTTCCGGCTTCGGTGGCGGACTTGCCGTAGGTCTTGAGGTCGGGCGGGTTGGGCTTGTCGACGCAGTTGATGGCCATGTTCGCGTCGGTCTGGGTGCTGTAGGTGCCGTCGGACTTGCGCTCGACCATCTCGTCCGCGAGGGCCAGGAGCATCGTGCCGTCAGCGTTCTGGATGGCCTGGGTGAGGGCTTGGCGGAGGACGGGCCAGTACTCCTTGACGTACAGCGCCCGGGCTATGCCCATGGTCGCCAGGGATTCGGTGACCTGACGCGAGTCTCGGGTGTTCTTGAGCGGTGTCTTGTCCGTCTTGGTCAGGAAGGAGGAGATGGTGGCCACAACCGCGTCGACGGAGTCGCCGAAGCGGCAGAAGCCTGCTTTGACGCAGTCGGCGGCGAAGGCGCGCAGGGCCGTCTCGAAGCCCTTGGCTTGTTCGATCAGCATGTCGGTCGAGGACAGCCTGGGGTCGACCGCACCGTCCAGGACGAGGGCACGGACGTTCTTGGGGAACTGCTCGGCGTAGAAGGCGCCCAGGTAGGTGCCGTAGGAGGCGCCGTAGTAGGTGAGCTTCTGGTCTCCTAGGGCGGCGCGTAGGACGTCCATGTCGCGGGCGGCGTTGACGGTGCCCACGTGAGGGAGTTCGGTTGTCGCCTTGGTCTTGCAGTTGTCTGCGAACTGCTTGCCTTTGGCGGCGAGCGTGGCCGTCTCCTTCTGGTCGTCCGGGGACGAGTCGGTGGCGAAGAAGTCGTCGAGTTGCGCGCCGGTGTTGCAGCGGACGGGGTCGCTGTTGGCGACGCCGCGGGGGTCGAAGCCGACGATGTCGAACTTGCTGCGCAGGTCGTTGCCGAACGTCCGGGCCGCCTGGCGGACGAAGTCCGTGCCGGAACCGCCGGGACCGCCGGGATTGGTGAGGAGCGAGCCGATGCGGTCCGACTCGTCCTGTGCGGGGAGCCTGATGACGGAGATGCCGACCTTTTCGCCCGATGGTTTGGTGTAGTCGAGAGGTACCTGGACGGTTGCGCATTCAAATCCGCCCTTGCAGTCCTTCCAGGACGGTTTCTGCTTGTAGAACGAGTCGAGGCCGACCGGGACGCTCGCCGACGCGGTCGCCCTCTCACCGTCGTCGTCGCTGCATCCGGTGACCGCCGCCACCGTCAGCACGGCGGCCACGCTGATGAACTTCGCTGCCCACACCTGGAGACCCCGTCTCTTCGTAACGCCACGTACGCCGTCGCCTACGCTACGTCGCCACGACGGCGGGGGCTACTTCTGCCCGTAGTCGTGTTCTATGCCGTCGAGCAGCCAGTTGAGACCCTGCTCGAAGTTCGCGCGCCCGTAGAGGCCCCTCTCGAAGACGGGCTTGAGGTGCGGGAACTCTCCGCTCTCTAGGAGCGCGCGGATGTATTCGCGCTCCAGGAGGCTGGTGTGGGCGCGTTCCAGGCCGTTATCACCGATCTCCAGGACGTGCTGCTCACGCAACGTGTAGCCCAGCATGTAGTGGTCGACGGTGGTGATGATGGCCACCATGCTCTCTGGGTCGTCAGTGAGCCGTGCCGCGGCGGCCAAGGACTGCTCTGCGTGACGCAGCCCGTTCGGCCCCACGCGCGGGGAGCGGTGGGAGAGCTCGAACATCCAGGGGTGCCTGAGGCCGGTCTCGCGTTCCTTGTGGGTGATCTGGAGGAACGCCTCGCGCCAGTCGTCCGGCAGATCGCCCTTGACCAGCGCTTCTTCCGCGACCTCGTCGTACATGAGGTCGAAGATGTCCTCTTTCGCGTCGATGTGGGTGTAGAGGCTCATCGCGCGCACGCCCAGCTCGCTCGCGATGCGGCGGATCGACACGGCGGCCAGGCCGTCGGCGTCGGCGACCTTGATCGCGGTCTCGACGATCGCCTCCCGCGTCAGCTTGGGACGGCGTCCGCCGCGGGAACGCGTCCACACGTCGCCTGACCTCGCTGAACCTGCCACACCAAAGATCCTACGCGATACAGCGTATCGATACGGTGTACGGATCGAGTGAGACGGTGTATGGTGCTGGCGATACAGTGTACGGATTCGGAGAGGTGGCCGGATGACCAGCGCAACGACCGCACCTCCCGCCGGCCGGAAGGGCATCGACCCGCACCTGCGCAACCTCGCGGTCGTCGTGCTGCTCGGCGCGATCATGACGGTCCTCGACTCCACGATCGTCAACGTCGCGGTCACGGCCCTGGGCAGGAGCTTCGACACCTCGCTGTCGACGATCCAGTGGGTGGTGACCGGCTACACCCTCGCCCTGTCCATGGCGATCCCGCTGTCCGGCTGGGCGGTGCAGCGGTTCGGCGCCCGGACGATGTGGCTCGTCTCGCTGGGGCTGTTCATCGGCGGCTCCCTGCTGTGCGGGCTCGCGTGGTCGATCCCCTCGCTGATCGCGTTCCGCGTCCTGCAGGGCCTCGGCGGCGGGATGCTGATGCCGGTCGGGCAGATGATGCTCGTCCGGGAGGCCGGGCCGGAACGGCTGGGCCGCGTGATGAGCATCGTCTCGGTCCCCGCGATGCTCGCACCGGTGCTCGGCCCGCTGCTCGGCGGCGTGATCGTCGACAATTTGAGCTGGCGGTGGATGTTCTTCGTCAACGTCCCGTTCTGCGCGATCGCGCTGTTCGCGGCCTTGCGGATGCTCCCGCGCGACACCGACCGCAGTGCGGACGCCCGTCTGGACGTCGTCGGCATGCTGCTCCTGTCCCCCGGCCTGGCGGCCCTGGTGTACGGGCTTACGGAAGCCGGAAACGGGACGAGCCTCACCGGCGCCGGCTTCCTTGCCAGCGTCGTCGCCGGAAGCGTTCTGGTCGCCGCGTTCATCGCGCACGCGCTGCGCAAGGGGGAAGAAGCGCTCATCGACCTGCGCCGGCTGGGCACCCGGGCGTTCACCGCCGCCACCGGAGGTCTCTTCCTCTACTGCGGCTCGGTGTTCGGGCTGATGATCCTCATCCCGCTGTTCGCGGGGATCGTCCGCGGCGAGTCGGCCCTGGAGGCGGGCTGGCTACTGGCGCCGATGGGCATCGGCGCGATGATCACGATGTCGGTGTCGGGGCGGCTGGTCGACAGGTTCGGCGGACGATGGTTCGCCGTGGGCGGCGTGCTGTGCGTACTCGCCGGTGCCCTGGCGCTCACCACGCTCGACCCGGGGACCGGCTCCGGCATGATCATGGGCACGATGTTCGTCGTCGGGCTCGGCCACGGCATGATCGCCCCCAGCCTGATGTCGATGGCCTACCAGGGCCTGCCGCGCGAGACGGTGCCCGCGGCGACGACCGGCGCGAACATCCTGGTCCGCGTGGGCAGCTCCTTCGGCACGGCGGCGATGGCGGTCGTCCTGCAGATCGCCATCCGCGGCGAGATCCCCGGCGCGTCCGGCAACCTGTCCGAGGCCGCGGCACGGCACACGGCGGAGACGCCCGCACTCCTGACGAACGCGTTCACCGAAACGTTCTGGTGGGCGGCGGCGATCCTGCTCCTCGCCCTCCCCCTGATCCTCGCCGTCCCCCGCAGGATGTCCGGATCTGGGCGAGATTCGTGAAATGGGTGAGGGGGTGGCATAGGAGAAGGGGCGACGGGGTTGGCCAGGCATGAGCACATCGCAGAAGACGAAGATCCGGATCGAGAAGAGCGGCAAGCGCGTCCGGGCCTATCTCGGCGGCCGTCTGGTGGCGGACACCACGGGGCCGTTCCTGGTGTGGGAGGTCCCCTACTACCCGACCTACTACTTCCCCGAGGCGGACGTGCGGGCTGAGCTCGTCGAGGAGGGACTGGGCAAGCGGTCGCCGAGCCGAGGCGACGCGACCGCTTACACAGTGAAGGTGGACGGGGCCGAGGCACGGGGCGGCGCCGTCCGGTACACGGAGTCGCCCATCGAGGAGCTGCGGGGTCTCGTCCGCCTAGACTGGGCGGCGATGGACGCCTGGTTCGAGGAGGACGAGGAGGTCTTCGTCCATCCGCGGGACCCGTACACGCGCGTGGATGTGCTGGCCGCCTCGCGGCATGTGCGGGTCGAGGTCGACGGGGTGACGGTCGCGGAATCATCCAGCCCGAGGTTGCTGTTCGAGACGGGCCTGCCGGTGCGTTACTACCTGCCGAAGACGCATGTCCGGATGGATCTGCTCGAACACACCGACACGGTGACGCACTGCCCCTACAAGGGCACTGCGGAGTACTGGTCGGTGCGCGCGGGCGAGAACGTCCATGAGGACCTGGCGTGGTCGTACCCGACCCCGCTGGACGAGAGCCGCAAGATCGCCGGTCTCGTCTGCTTCTACAGCGAGAAGGTCGACATCTTCGTCGACGGCGTCCTTCAACCCCGCCCGTCCGCGCGGTAGGTGACCGCCGGTGTGTTGGCGGCGATCGGGTGGTATGCCGACCGCCGTCCTCCCCTGTCGGGCGTAAGGCGGACTTGGTCTTCACCCACCCGGGAACGTCATGGCGGGCGTGGTCCGGTCGTGTGTCCGAGGTGCAGAGCCACGCCGCCCGCGCGGGACGGCTGACTTGCGCGACGGCGTAGCCGAAGAGTGAGTCATGCGGCCCACGCGGGACGGGCGACCGCCCCGCGTCGCCCCGAGCACGGGCGGGGCGGGGCCGCGTGGCAGGAGCAGTAAGGCGGGCCGCCCCAAGTCGTCCCTGCGGAAATGGCGAACCAGCTGGCTGTGGGCCTCTCGCCACTCGGGAGCACGGCCGCGGTAAGCACGGCAGTCGTGCGGGAGTGCGGCCCCAAGTCGTCCCTGCGGAATGGCGAACCAGCTGGCTGTGGGCCTCTCGCCACTCGGGAGCACGGCCGCGGCGAGCACGGCAGTCGTGCGGGAGTGCGGCCCTAAGTCGTCCCTGCGGAATGGCGAACCAGCTGGCTGTGGGCCTCTCGCCACTCGGGAGCACGGCCGCGGTGAGCACGGTAGTGGTGAGGGAGTGGGCTGGGTGGCCCAGGCTGTGGAGGGAGTTGGCTTCTTGGGCTACGGATGCGTGGAGATGAAGACGTCCGGCGTGGCTTTTGGCGTGGTGGTGATGGGGGCGTCCCGCGTCGGTGGGGTCTGGGGTGATGTGTTCTGCGTGGTTTGGGGGCTGCCCGAGAGGCGTGTGGGGGCGTGACAGTGGTGGATGGGACATTGCGTGGTGGTGTGATGCCTGTCGCGTTTTCGGGTCGGGGTCTTGAAGACGTCCTTACGGCTTCGTAGGTTACGCAAACGTAAGTTAGCGTTCCTTCGGGAGGGACCTTGGCCACCTCATCGCGGCGATCCGTAGCGGGGCCTCGCGTGACGCTCCGGGGATTTGAGGCGGCTGTACGGCAGCTGACCACGCCGCTCTTGCCCGAGGACTACCTGGGGCTGTTGAACCCGCTGTGGTCGACGGTGGAGCTTCGGGGGCGGGTCGAGGCCGTCCGGCATGAGGCTCCGGACGTGGCGACGCTGGTGATCAAGCCCGGGCGGGCGTGGCGCGGGCATCAGCCGGGGCAGTGGGTCAAGGTCGGGGTGGACGTCGACGGTGTCCGGCATTGGCGGACGTTCTCGCTGTCGTCCCCGCCGAGGCGGGACGGGCGCATCACCATCACGGTCAAGGCCGCGCCGGACGGGTTCGTCTCCGCGCATCTCGTCAGGGTGGTCCGGCCGGGTGTGATCGTGCGGCTGGGGCAGGCGGACGGTGAGTTCGTCCTGCCCGCGAAGGTTCCGCGCAAGCTGCTGTTCGTTACGGCGGGGAGCGGGATCACGCCGGTCATGGCGATGCTTCGGCGGCTTGGCGGTTCGGCGGGCGATGTCGTGGTCGTTCATTCGGATCAGACGGCCGGGCACGTCATTTTCGGCGCCGAACTTCGTGCCCTGCGGGGAGTGAGACTGCATGAACGGCACACCTTGGTGGAAGGGCGGTTGAAGCCGTCCGACCTGTCCGGGATCTGCGCCGACTGGGCGGAGCGGGAGGCGTGGGCCTGCGGGCCTGGGGAGATGCTGGACGATCTCCTCGCGCACTGGCGTGCTGCTGGGGTGGAGGACAGGTTGCGTGTCGAGCGTTTCCAGACCGTCCTGGACGGGGGCGGTGACGCGCAGGGCGGGCGTGTGACGTTCAGCAGGAGCGGTGTGGAGGTCGACGCGGACGGGGGTACGCCGCTGCTGGTGGCCGGGGAGGGCGCCGGGGCTTTGCTGCCGAGCGGATGCCGGATGGGCATCTGCCGCAGCTGTGTCGGCCGCCTGTGCTCCGGGAAGGTCCGGGACCTGCGGAGCGGTGAAGTGCACGGGGAAGAAGGCGACATCGTCCAGACCTGCGTCTCGGCCGCGGCCGGGCCTGTGGAAATCGAACTCTGAAGGAGCACGAGGATGACCGCCACGACCATGAGTGCCGTCGTGTCCACGACCGGGCATCTCAAGGACGACGACTATGAGGCCATCGCCCGTGAGCTGGACGCGCTCCGGGAGGAGATCATCGGCGGCCTCGGGGAGCGCGACGCGGCCTACATCCGCCGGGTCATCCGCTGGCAGCGCGGCCTGGAGATCGGAGGCAGGGCGCTGCTGATGGCGTCGTCGCTGCCGCCCGCCTGGATCGCCGGGACCGCGACGCTGGCCGTCGCGAAGATCCTGGAGAACATGGAGATCGGGCACAACGTCATGCACGGCCAGTGGGACTGGATGCGCGACCCGAAAATCCATTCGACGACCTGGGAATGGGACAACGTCTCCCCCTCCGACCAGTGGAAACACACGCACAACTTCGTCCACCACACGTTCACCAACATCCTCGGCAAGGACAGGGACATCGGCTACGGCCTCCTGCGCGTCTCGCCTGAGCAGGAATGGAGCCGCGCCCACCTCGCGCAGCCGATCTACAACGTGCTGCTCGCGATGTTCTTCGAGTACGGCGTCGCGATGCACGACCTGGAGGTCGAGGAGATCCAGGAGGGCACGGACGACAAGGAGGTGACGAAGGCGAAGCTGCGCGCGATCGGGCGCAAGATCCTCCGCCAGTGGGGCAAGGACTATGTCGCGTTCCCGCTGCTCAGCGGCCCGCAGTTCCTTTCCACGCTGGCCGCGAACTTCACCGCGAACGTGGTGCGGAACGTGTGGGCGCACGCGGTCATCTTCTGCGGGCATTTCCCCGGCGATATCGAGGTGTTCGAGGAGGAGCGGCTGGAGGGCGAGACGAAGGGCGAATGGTACGTCCGGCAGCTCCTGGGGTCGGGCAACATCACCGGTGGACGCCTGTTCCATCTGATGACCGGGAACCTCAGCCACCAGATCGAGCACCATCTGTTCCCGGACATGCCGAGCAACCGGTACGCCGAGATCGCGCCGCGCGTCCGGGCCCTGTGCGACAAGTACGGCGTGCCGTACCACACGGGTTCGCTGTCCAAGCAGGTCGGCAGCACCTGGAAGAAGATCTTCCGCTATGCCCTCCCGAACGGGAAGACGGCCGTCCGGGCCCGCTGAGCTCGCGGAGGGCGTCCGGCCGCGTCTGGCCGCGTCCGACCGCGTCCGGCCTGCCAGGCGGACGGACGTGGCGGGCTTGGGGCGGTTGGTGGTTCAGCCGGTTAGCCCAAGGCTTGGGCTATGGGGACGTAGAGGCGGGACGGGTCGCCGTTGATGGGAGCGCCATATTCCATGATCGTGGTGGTGAAGGCGGGTCGCAGACCGTGGGCCTCCGCCCAGGCGATCAATTCCGGGTGGCGGTGGTCGACGTCTAGGCGTACCGGGCCTGGTGGGGTGACTTCGTCCACGAGGGTGAGGGCGGTTTCGGTGTCTTGCGCGATGACCGGGCCGACCGGGGTACGGTCCTCGTTCTTCCAGGCTCCTGCGAAACCGGCGATGCCGTGTCCGTGCCGGACGACGCGGAACGATTCGCAGAAGGACGGGAGGCCCTTGACCACCTCTGAACGGTCGGCGCCGAAGACCTCTGAGTCGAGCTCGTGAATGGCGGGCATGTCTCTCGCCTCTGCCGGGACGGACACTCCCCGCTTGGACAGCCCCTCGGCCACGCCCGTGTACGCCGTGCAGAGCGCCACGGATCGAAATCCCAAACGCTCGTATAGGGGACGGCCGTAGTCGGTGGCGGTGAGGCAGAGGCTTGCCGTCTCCGTGTTGTCCATGGCGTGCCGCATCAACCGTCCGCCCAGGCCGCGCCGCTCGTAGCGCTTGGCGACGAGGACCATGCTTATGGCGGCGACGTCCTTGCCGTAGGGCGTCGATATCACCGTGCCGGCGAGTTCGCCGTTCCCGTCGTCGATGCCGTAGACGTCGCCGACGGAGAACAGGAACCGCCACTTGTGGTCTTCGCGCCCCCAGCCGCGGTCTTCGGCGAGGCGCTGGCAGGCGGGGAGGTCCTTGATTCCGAGCAGCCGCACGGGGGCGTCCGGCACGGGTGAGTCCATGATCGGACGCTAGAGCGGCAGCGTCCGACCGCACAACCGAATTAGCCGCCGGCGGGTGTCGGCGGCCTGCGAGCGGCCGGGGCGTCGGCTTTCGGTTGGCGGTCGGGGAGCTGGCTGCGGTCGGGTGCTGGATGGCTGTGGTGGTTCAGAGGGTGGTGGGTGTGTGTGTTCAGTAGACCTCGACGCCGAAGGCCTTCAGGGCCTTTTCGACCGGCTGGAAGTACGTCGATCCGCCGCTGGAGCAGTTCCCGCCGACGCCGAATCCCAGGCCGAGCGCCAGGGGCCCGGAGAGGAAGGGCCCCGCAGGGGTGTCGCCGGGCTCTGTGCAGATGGTGGTCTTCGCGAGTCCGGTGATCGTCCCTTCGGGGTAGGTAACGCTCGTGTTGAGCGCCGTTACGGTGCCGCACTGCTTGCCGGTGTCGGGGCTGATACGGCAGACCTGCTGGCCGATCTTCGGGCTCTGCGAACCGATGACGTCCTGCGACCCCGTGGGCGTGCCCACGCTGCCGGGCCTCTCCACGTGGGGGCTGACATAGCGGACGAGGGCGGTGGTGCCGTTCGTGACCGACACGACGGTGCCGAGCTTGATGATCAGCATCGGGTCGGCGTAGAGCTTCAGACCGACTTTGGCGCAGGCGCCCGTGGTGAGGAAGTAGTAGCTGTCGTCCTTGCGCACGTTGAAGCCCAGGGTGCAGCGGATGCCGTCGCGCGCGAAGATCGTCTCTCCGCCCTCGGGGTCCGGCGGGCCGATGAGGCCGTGCGGCTCGTCCGGATCGGGTTCGGGGTCGGGTTCATGGCCCGGTGGGGGGCCGTCGTCGTCCGGCGAAGGGTCCGGGTCCGGCGTCGGGTCGTCGTCGGGTGAGGGTTTCGGGTCCGGCGTACGGCCCTGGTCCGGCCCAGGATTGGGCTTCGGTGCCGAGCCGGAGCCGCCGGGCGGCGAGCCGGGTGCGGGCGCGGCTACGACCGGAGGCGCGACGACGGACGCGCGGCCGTCATCGCTCCGGCGGGCGTCGCCGTCTCGGCCGCGGGCCGGGTCGGAACCGGAGGCGCGGGCACCGTAGCCTCGCCCCGACTCGTCGCCGGAGTCGCTCTCCGGGACGGGTTCGGTGTCGGGCACCGGCTCGGACTCGGGAGCGGGAGCCGGGGCCGGAGCGGGGGCGGACACGACATCGGGAGCCTGGGTGATCATGTACGGAGCCGCGGCGACGATGATGGCCGTGCCGCTCACCAGCATTGTCAGGGGGATGGGTCTCACGGGGCCTCCTGGGGATGGCGGGTGAGGGGGAGTCGGCCCAGGATGACGACTTTCGGGAATAGTGCAGAAAAGACGACATCCATAACAAGGGTTGAAACTGCCAAGATTCTCGGTTGCCGTCTATCAAATGCCAGGCGAAGACCAGTGAGATCGAGGAACGCCGTTGGACGTTGGACAAGGACCGGGCCTGCATTAATAGCCGCTCGGCTCCTAATGCGTCACTGACCGTGAGCCCCGGCGCGCCATTCGGAGTCGGGTCGGCTCTTTGCCGGGCGCACGGCTCGGCGACACGGCCGGAGTGGGCGAACGCGGGCGAGGAACGGCGAACCTCGGCGAACCTCAATACACGTTGACGTCGTAGGCGCTGAGGATCTCGTTGATCGGCTGGTAGAAGGACGTCCCGCCGCTGGTGCAGTTGCCGCTGCCGCCGATCCCGACGCCGAGTGCCAGGGTGCCGGCGAAATAGGGCGCGCCGGGGTTGTCACCGGGCTCCGAGCAGATGTTCGTCCTCGCCAGGCCGGTCATCGTCCCTTCGGGGAAGCTCACGCTCTGGTTGAGCGCCGTCACGGTGCCGCACCGCACGCCGGTGGTGGAGCCGCTGCGGCAGACCGGCTGGCCGACGGTCGCCTGGCCCGGGCCCGTGATGTCCCGGGACCCCGGGTAGCCGAGCACGCTGCCCGGCCTCTCCACATGCGGCTCGACGTAGACGACGAGCGCGACGGCGACGTTCGTGACCGAGACGACGGTGCCGAGTTCGACGGTCAGCCCCGGATCGGCATATATCTTCTGTCCCGATTTGGCGCAGCCACCTGCAGTAATGAAGTAGTAGGTGTTGGACTTGCGCACATTGAAGCCGATGGTGCAGCGGACGCCGCCTTTCGCGAAGATCGGCTGGCCGCCCTCCCCGCTGGGCGGGGGTTTGGCGGCGGCGGAACGTGCGTCCTGGCCGGTCGCGGCGGTGGGAGCGGTTGCTGCCGCGGCGGGAGCGAGGGCGACCATGGCGGCCGTGGCCATGGCGACGGTGGTGATCACCGAAAAGCGGGGTCTCACAGGGCCTCCTGCGGAAGTGGCCGGGGGGGGAGATGGGATGCCCAGGACGACGACTTTCCGGAATAGTGCAGAGGAACGAAGGTCCTTACAAGGGGACGAATCTGCCAAGGTTGATGGCGGTCTTGTATCAACTGCGATGCCCTGGCCAGCGAGAGGCTTCGCGACCGCCAGCGGACGGCTGCGCAACGCGGCGCAGCGGGCCGCAACGCCGCCCGGCGCAACGCGGCGCAACTCAGCGCAGCGCAACGCGGCGCAACTCAGCGCAGCGCAACGCGGCGCAACTCAGCGCAGCGCAACGCGGCGCAACTCAGCGCAGCGCAACGCGGCGCAACTCAGCGCAACTCAGCGCAGCGCAACGCGGCGCAACTCAGCGCAGCGCAACGTGGCGCGGCGCGTTGGTCAGGGCTGGGTGTCGTCCTCGTTGGAGGAGGCGGGGTTGTCGTACATGGCCTCGTGTTGCTGGCGTGGGGAGCAGACCGAGGCGGACGGGCAGGAGCAGCGGCCGCCGCTCGCCAGGCGGACGGTCACCTTGTCGGACGGGACGTTGCGTCCGACCACCTGGCCAGGGCCGTTAGGCGTGTCCACACGAGAGCCCAGCGCGGGCATCGATTCGTGCGCTTTCACGTAGAGGGGGTGCTCGTATTTGAGGCAGCACATCAGGCGCCCGCACGCGCCCGCGATGCGCAGCGGGTTCACGGGAAGGTCCTGTTCCTTCGCCATGCGGACGGAGACGGGCTCGAAGTCCTTCAGGAAGGTGGCGCAGCACAGGTCGCGGCCGCAGGGGCCGATGCCGCCCTGGAGGCGGGCCTCGTCGCGGGGGCCGACCTGGCGGAGCTCGACGCGGGCCTTGATGCCGCGGGCCAGGTCGCGGACGAGGGCGCGGAAGTCGACGCGGTGCGGGGCGGTGAAGTAGATCTTGAAGACGTTGTCGTGGTCGAGGAAGTCGACGCCGATGACCTTCATCGGGAGGTCGTGCTTGCGGATGAGGCGCTTGGCGATCGAGCGGCCCTCGGCGCGGCGGCGGCGGTTGGTGTCGTCGCGGGCCAGGTGCTCGTCGGTGGCGGGGCCGGCGCATTCGGGGAGGCCGCCGATGTCCTCGGAGACCCATTGGGGTGCCCAGACGCACTCGGCGACCTCGGGGCCGGAGTCGGTGGGGACGAGGACCTTGTCACCGACCTTCGGGCTGTGCGTACCTGGGTCGAGGTAGTAGAGGCGGCCGTAACGGGTGAAGCTGACTGCCATCACCATGCCCACGGTTTCGCTCCGTTCGCCCGATTCCGTGCGACCCACTTTAGGCCGTCCGGAAGCCGGGCTCACCAGGCCGCGTCGGCGAGATCCTGCCCAGGGACGGCGGCGTCCGCCGTATAGAGGTCTCCGGCGGTCGCCAGTAGGGCCCTGCCAGTGTGCGCGGTGTCGAGGCTGGTCAGTTCGTCCTTCACTGTCTGGTTCCACAGGAGCTTGGCGGGTTCTCCCGCCACACTGAGCGCCTGCACGGACATCTGGGAGCCTTTCACGATCCCGGCGAATACGGTCTTGCCGTCAGGGCTCAGGATCGCCGTGGTGCTGCCCTCGGGGAGTGTCAGGACGGCCTTGCTCAGCTTCAGGTCGCCCGTAGCGCCATCGGTGTTGAGGGTCCGGAGCTGGTGTTTGGATTCGACGACGTCGCCGCCCGCCGTACGGGCGACCGGGCTCCACACGAACGAGAGCGCCGCGCCCGACCAGGACAGGCTGCTCACGCGGGCGGGCAGCTTCGTCGTCCACACCCTGTGGGCGCCGGTGCCGGCGGTGACGACGTCCACGCGGCCGCGGGCACGCTGGTAGGTGACGTAAGCGATGCGGTCGCCGTCCGGGCTGACGGCCAGGTCCGACCATGACGTGGACACGCCGGGGACGGTGGCCTTCGGGATGTCCGTGAGGTCTTCGGGGCGGCCGTCGTCCTGCAGCGTGAGGCGGTGGAACGTCACCGCGCGGTCGGCGTAGGACGCGACGACGTAGGAGCCGTCCTTCAGTGCCGCGACGCGGTGGAAGCGGCGGCCCTGCGGCGCGGCGACGGGCAGCCCGATGTCCTTGCCGCTGCGGACGTCGCGGACGATGAGCGCCGTGCCCGACGCGGCGACGCCGACGACGAACCGGGGCATGGTCTTCTTGGACTCGGCGGCGGGCGCGGCCTCGTGCTCCTTCTCGGGGGCGCGCTGCTGCCGGTGGACGATGTCCATCCCCCCGGCGACGAACAGCGCCATGGCGGCGGCGACGGCGACCGGGATGAGGCCCCTCCAGGGTGGATTCTCGCGCCTGCCGTCCATCGGCTCGTCCCGCACCTGCCTTTCCGCTGCTCAGTAGACCTATCACACGCCACGGGCCGGTCGGGTCCGTCGCGCCCAGTGATCGTTTCGCTTCGGGTCCGTGTCGCCCGTCGTTTCTACCTCATCTCCATCGCGACAAAAACCCATGAACGCGGAGTTACCACATCGAAGTGAAACCGGATCGGGGTGTGTCGGCCGCGCCCCGCGCGAGCCGCATCAACCGGCCACCGCACGAGCCGCGTCAAGCGAGCGCCGCACGAGCCGCGTCAGCCTAGCCCCGCACGGGCCGTGTCAGCCGAGTGCTGCGCGGGCTGCGTCTACCAGGGAGGCGCGGTACGACGTGCCGAACAGCGCCACGTGCACCAGGAGGGGATGCAACTGGTGCAGCGGGACGCGGGCGCGCCATCCCTCGGCGAGCGGCGCGGCCTCGTCGTAGGCGGCGAGGATCCGGTCCAGGTGCGGCGTCCCGAACAGCGCCATCATGGCGAGGTCGGTCTCGCGGTGGCCGCCGTGGGCGGCCGGGTCGATGAGGAGCGCCCGACCGTCCGTCCACAGGATGTTGCCGGACCACAGGTCGCCGTGGATGCGGCTCGGCGGCTCGGGCGGGCCGGCGAGGGTCTCGATGTCCGCCATGACGCGTTCGACCAGGCGGACGTCGGCGGACGACAGGTGGCGGGCACCCAGGCGAAGGAACGGTTCCAGGCGGCGTTCGGCGTACCAGCCGGGCCAGCCACGGTCGTCGGCCGGTACCAGGGTGTTGTCGAGCGGGAGGTCGGCGATGTAGCCGTCCCAGCGCGCGCCGTAGGCGGCGGGACGGGCGGTGGTGTGAAGCGCGGCCAGTTCCCGTCCGAGACGTTCCGCGGCGGACGGGTCAGGCGGCGCGGACGCCAGCCACGGCAGGACGAGCATGTGCTCATCCGCCGCCACCACTTCCGGAACGGGTGCCCTGACGCCTGACTCGGGAGCGGCGGCCTCGGACAGCCAGCGCAGGCCCGCCGCCTCTGCCGCGAACACACCGTCCAGTTCCCCATCCCCGGCGGCCCGGGTGGATTTGTCCGCCGCCTTGACGAACACCTCGCGGCCGTCGGCCAGGGACGCGCGGTGCAGCGTCCACGAGTGGCTGGACCCAAGGCCGTCCAGGCCGTCCACCCCGACCCCGAGAAGGCGCTCGACCCGCTCGCGTACCCGGCCGGACGGCGCCGTGCCGCGCACGCGGCTCAGCGCTCCTTGAGCGCCGTGCGGATCTCCTCCAGGAGGCCGGGGACGGCCGCCTCCACCTGCTCCAGGACGAGATCGAAGTCGGCCCGGCCGCCGTAGTACGGGTCGGGGACGTCGAGGTCCGACGGGTCGGCGTCCGGGTCGAACTCGCGCAGCAGCCGGATCCTGCCGCGGGTCTCCTCGTCCGGCGCCATCGCGCGCAGCGCCCGCCGGTGCCCCTCGTCCAGCGCGATGATCAGGTCGTAGCGGCCGAACCAGCCCGGCTCGAACTGCCGGGCGATGTGGGCCGACCGGTATCCGGCACGGTGCAGCGCCGCGACCGTCCGCTCGTCGGCCTCGTCGCCGACGTGCCAGCCGCCGGTGCCCGAGCTGTCCACCTCCACGTCGAGGCCCTCGTCCTCGATGTGCTGGCGCAGGACCCATTCGGCCATCGGCGAGCGGCAGATGTTCCCCGTGCAGACGAAAGTGACGCGATACGGCATCCCTCCATCATGCACGAGGCGCGACGGGGTCGATGACGACGGTGTCCACGCCGGGGGCGCCTTCGATCGCTGCCTTCACCGCCTTCGCGGCCTCCTCGTCCGCGACCTGGACCCGGAACGAGTCGGGAAGGTCGCTCATCCGGGTCCTCGCCATGAACTCCTCATCATGGGCGTACAGCTTCTTGAATCTCTCGTACGCCTGCTGCTGCGACTCGTAGGTGACGCGCCGCACCTGCGGCATGGCCTCCAGCCGCCGCTTGATGTCCTGCTTCTGGAGCTCGCTCGCCGTCTTCGTCACGCAGGCGGAGTTGGTGGTCGTCGGGACGCACAGGAAGACCGACACCCCGCGTTCGCCGGACGCGGCGTTCTCATCGCCGAACGTCCGGTCGACGACGAAGTAGCCGGTCGCGGCCACGCCGGCCAGAAACACGACGAACGCGGTGATCAAGGCGCCCATGACCAGCGGGCGCGAGAAGCCCGACGCCGCAGGGGCCGACGCCGCGGGGGCCGACGCCGCGGGGGCCGACGCCGCGGAGGGCGACGCCGCGGGGGTCGACGGCGCGTCCGGCACACCTTCTTCGGGCTCGTTCACTGTTCCTCTTCCTCCTCCAGGACCCGGGGCAGTGCGGCGATCGCCCGGGCCATGCGGGATGAGCGTGAATCGGCGGGGACGGCCAAGGCTAACGAAGCGGCCCAGGACCGGTCTCGGTCCTGGGCCGCTTCGCTACGCGATACAGCTCGGGTCAAGCGACGCCTACGTCACTGGCGCCGCCCGCCTGACGGCGGCGTCAGTGGCTGACGGCGTTCAGCGCGTCGACGATGCCGTTGCCGAAGAACCCGTTGCGGGCCTTCGAGCCCTCGCAGGTCTGCGTCGACGTGTTCTTCACCCACTTGCCGTCCACCAGCGTGTACCAGACGTACTCGTAGGCGCGCGGGCTCGGGCATTCCTTCGCGGTCGCGGTGCCGCGCAGGATCCCTTCCACGGCCCGCGGGTCGAGGGTGAGGCCGCCGCGGTCGCGCTTGCCGTACTTGCTGACGATGAGCGCGGCGACGCCGACGGCGTGCGGCGACGCCATCGAGGTGCCCTGGATCGACTGGTAGTAGGCGCAGTCGTCGCCCTTGCAGCTGCGGATGATGTTCGGCGTCTTCGGCGTGCCGTCCGGGTTCAGCTCGCCGCGCTCCTTCGCGAGGCGCTCGGGGTAGGCGGCCCAGACTCCGGCGCGGTCGTCCGGACGCTGGTCCGCCGTGTCGACCTTGTCGCCGCCGGGCGCGGCCACCGCGACGTACCCGTTGCCGTAGCTGCTGAAGTACGACTTGCGGGTGCTCGGGCCGGTCGAGGAGACCGGGATGACGTGCTCGCCCTCGGACGGCATCGACACGCAGCTCGCCGGGATCGTCCGCTCGTACGGCTTCTCACCCGGGACGGACGGGAAGTCGGGGCTGGAGTCGTCGATGTTCGTCTTGGTGTAGTCGACGCGCTCGTTCCCGGCGGCGGCGATCAGCGTGACGTCCCGCTCGTGCGCGAAGTCCAGCGCGCGCTGCACGGCCGTGGCGATCGTGCGCTGCTCCAGCTGGTCCTGGGGGCTGTCGGCCGGGTTGTTGCCGCAGTTCCAGAGCCACGGGTCCACGTAGTAGGACATGTTGACGACGTCGATGCCGTTCTTGGCCGCGTACGTCAGGCCGTCCACGGTCGGCTGGGTGAAGAAGTAGCCGGAGTCCTGGCCGACGCGCAGGTTGACGATCGACACGTTCGGCGCGACGCCCGCCATGCCGAGCCCGTTGCGCGGCGAGGCGATGGTGGACGCGACGTGCGTGCCGTGGTCGTTGTCGTCCCAGTCGTTGGGGTCGACGCAGCCCTTGAACTCGCACGGCCCGTCGACCTCGTTGCCGTCGGCGTCGGCCGGGATGTCGGTCGTGAAGTTGCGGCTGAGCTGGCGGTTGAAGTTCGGCTTGATGTCGGGGTGGTCGCCGTCCACACCGGTGTCGAGGACGCCGACCAGCACGCGCTTGTCGCCCGGCTCCTTCTTGTACGAGCCGTCCGCCGTCGCGTGGATCTGCTTCATGTCCCACTGCAGATCGGCCAGCGGCTCCTTGTCCTTGGACGGCTTCCCGGCGAGGGCCGCCGCCCCGTTCTTCGTGCCGACCAGCTGCTCGACCTTCGCGGACTTCTTCTTCGCGGTCTTCGGCGCCTGGCCGATGATCCGGTTGTGCGCGACGCCCACCAGGGCGCGCTCGTCCATGGCGTCCTGGACGAACGCCGGGTTGCCCGACCGGACGGTCGCGACGCCCACGTCCCGGTTCTCGTGGACGATCTCGCCTCCGGCCTCCCGGACCGCACGGTGGGCTTTGCCGGTGGACACGCCCTCCTTGTAGAGGACGATGTATTCCGAAACCTCACCCTTCGTCTGCGCCGGGTTCGGAGCCGCTGACGCTGGGAACGCGAGGGCCGTCACCGTGGTGACGGCGCACGCGGCGGAAATCAAGGCTCGCCGCAAGGCAGACCTCCTGGCAGTGGGGGGAGCAGGCCCGGGATCGGGTGCCTAAGCGAGGAGCAAGGTACGTATGTTCCCGTTGAGAGATGCGAACGGTTATATAACGAAAAGGGAGACCTCTTGTAAGGCACCGGTTTCGGACGTCCGGACGGGAGTACTCGGTCGTCCGACCAAGAGAACCCAGGGGCCGGAACCCGGCTCAGCCGGTGCGCAGCGCCAGGGTGAGCGCCTCGACGGCGAGCTGCGGGTTGACGTTCAGCTCCAGCCGCTCCCGGCACTCCATGATCGCGTCCAGCCGCCTGAGCGTGTCCTCGGGACGGCCGTCCGCCGCGGACGCCCGCAGCTCGGCGGCGAGATCGACGTTGAACAGCTCGCTTCCGGCGCCGAGCTGGAGCGTCAGGACGTCCCGGTAGTAGGACGCGAGGTCGAGCAGCGTCCGGTCCAGGGCGTCGCGCCTCACCCGGGTGGCGCGCGACTTCTGCCGGTCCGCGAGTTCCTTCAGGGCGCCTGCCGTTCCGCGCGGCATACGCCCCTTCTCGCTCTCACCGAGCGCCTTCCGCAACGCGGAGGTCTCCTCGTCGTCCAGTTCCTCCGACTGGTTCTGGGCCTCGTCCGCGGCCGCCTTCACGATCGCCTCCGCGGCGGCCACCGCCGCGCTCACCGACGTCAGGCGGCGCGGGACGGCCATCACCGAGGCGCGCCTGTTCCGCGCCTCGGGATCGGTGGCGAGCCGCCGCGCCCGGCCGATGTGGCCCTGCGCCACGCGCGCCGCCAGATCGGCCGTGTCGCGGTCGACGCCGTCCCGCTGGAACAGCACGTCCGCGACGGCGGCGACCGGCGGGGTGCGCAGCGTCACGACCCGGCAGCGGGACTTGATCGTCACCAGCAGGTCCTCCGGCGACGGCGTGCACAGCAGCCAGATCGTCCGGGGAGGAGGCTCCTCGATGGCCTTCAGCAGCACGTTCGTGGCCGTTTCCGTCGCCCGGTGCGCGTCCTCGAAGAGCACGATCTGCCAGCGCCCGCCGCTCGGCGACGAGGCGGCGCGCAGGACCAGCTTGCGCGCCTGGTCCGCGCCGTAGGAGAGCCCCGTCGGACGGATGACGTCCACATCCGCGTGCGTGCCCTGGAGGACCTGGTGGCAGGACGGGCAGTGCCCGCATCCGCGCGGCGCCTGCTCGCACTGCAGCGCCGCGGCGAAGGCCCGCGCCGCCGTGGCCCGCCCGGCGCCGGGAGGGCCGGTGAAGAGCCAGGCGTGGGCGAGGCCCGTGCCGTCCGACGCGGCGGACGACAGTTGCGCGACGACGGGCTCCTGCCCCACCAGGTCATCCCAGACGCTCATGAGTACGAGGCTAGCCGGGTCAGAGGTCGGTGATGATGGGGAACGTGCTCGTGACGTCCTCGGTCCCGGCCGGGATCGGGTCGGGGAGGATCTCGCGGATGCGGTACTGGATCTCCCGGCTCAGCTCGCCCTGGGGGCGGCTCGCGTCCAGGATCAGGTAGCGGTCCGGGTCGGCCTCGGCAAGGGCGCGGAAACCGGTGCGGACGCGCTCGTGGAAGTCGTCCGACTCGGACTCGATGCGGTCGGCGGGCGCGGACAGCCGGTCGAGCCCGGCGCGCGGCGGGATCTCCAGCAGGACGGTCAGGTCGGGGACGAGGCCGCCGGTGGCCCAGGCGTTGACGCGGGCGATGTCCTCGACCCGCTGCTGCCGTCCGAAGCCCTGGTAGGCGAGGGACGAGTCGACGTAGCGGTCGCTGACGACGATGGCGCCGCGGTCCATCGCGGGCTTGATGACGTTCGCGATGTGGTCGGCGCGGTCGGCCGCGTACAGCAGGGTCTCGGCGCGGTCGGACAGGCCCGTGGTGTCGCGGTCGAGCAGCATCGCGCGCAGCCGCATGCCGATCTTGGTGGCGCCGGGCTCGTGCGTGGTGACGACGTCGTAGCCGTGGTCGCGGAGCCAGATCGCGGCGAGCCGGGCCTGGGTGGTCTTCCCGGCGCCCTCGCCGCCCTCGAACGCGATGAACACGCCGCGCTGCCCCCGGTGGACGGGCTGGGCGGCGGCAGCGGCCGCGGCCTGCTCCGGCGGCGTGTAGACGTCGCCGTGCAGGGCGGCGCGCAGGTCGGGGACGAGCGGGATGCCGTGCCGGTCGTCCAGCCGCTTGTAGGCGACGAAGCCGGCGAGCAGGGCCAGGACGGCGGCGATGAGCAGCGCGGCGCCCGTCCCGTCGACGTCGTAGACGGCGCCGCCGAGGTCGAGGCGGTGCGAGCCGGCCGCCCCGGCGATCAGCGGGACGACGGCGAACGCGACCACGCCGGTGACGAGCGCGACGGAGCGCAGGTAGTCCGACGGACGGCCGTCGTCCGCCCGGTCCGGGTCGGTGAGGACGGTCGCGGCCGTCGTCCAGGCGGCCCCGGCGAACACGCCGAGCAGGCCCGTGGCGAACACGACGACCACGAGGTTCTGGACGAGCGCGAGCACCACGAGCGTGACCGCGGCGGCGAGGACGGCGAGGCCGAGGAGCCTGCGGCGGCTGAACGGGGCGAGCACGCGCGGCCCGAGAAACAGCCCGGACGCGACGCCCAGCGTGAGCGCGGCGAGGATGCTGCCGTAGCCCGCGTCGCCGCCGCCCAGCTCACCGGTGTGGACGCGCGCGACCGCGACGACCGCGCAGGCCATGAGGGACGCCGCCGTGACGGCCAGGCCGAGGCCGCGCACGGCGCCCGCCCCGCCGCCGCTCGCACCGGCGCCCGCCGCGCCGCCCGTCCCGGCGCTCGTCCTGGGGCCCTGGAAGATCAGCTTCAGCGGCGACGTGACGTGGATCGGCACCGAGGCGGGAATGTCGCGGATCGCGGCGACGACGGCGGCCGAGACGAGGAACACGGCGGCCGTCACGAACGCGGCGAGGTCGGCGCGGGAGTCGTCGCCGAGCGCCCCCTCCGCGATGAGGGCGATGATCGCGAACAGCAGCGCGGCGACGGGGGCCGGGCCGGCCACGACGCGGATCGCCGACCGGTGGGCGCGGGCCCGCGGCTCCGGGTCGTCCGGGACGAGCGCGGGCAGCGACGCGCCCGCGGCCGGCGTCCACAGCAGGCCCACGAACGCGACCAGGAACGCGGCGGCCATCGTCCACGGCAGCGTGCCGACGAGCGGGACCGTCACGAGGAGCACCAGCCGCAGCACGTCCGCGATGAGCAGCATGAGGCGGCGGTCGACGCGGGCGGCGAGCATCCCGCCGACCGGGGCGAGCAGCACCGCGGGCAGCAGCATCAGCGCGAGCACGGCGCCGACCGCCTGCGCGCGGGCCGCGGCGTCGTCGTCGCGGGTCAGCGCCGCGGCCATCGCCGTCAGCGCCGGGATGCTGAGCCACAGGCCGAGACCGGACAGCGTCAAAGCGGACCGCAGCCGCCGGAACGGCACGATCCATGAGAGAGACGAAACGCCCGGCGGCGGTGACGCTGCGGGGTGCGGCCGGGGTGCGCCCGTTCTGGTCATGTCGGTCAGGGTATCGGCGTAGTTGTCCCTAGGAGCCGGACTTCGCGGAGGTTCGACGGCGGGTTGCCGGCTTCTTCTTCCCGCCACCCGCGGCCACCTTCTCGCGACGCTCCGCGAGCAGCTCCGCGGCCCGCTGGATGGTGATCGACTCGACCTCGTCGCCCTTGCGGAGGCTCGCGTTCGTCTCGCCGTCGGTGACGTACGGGCCGAACCGCCCCTCCTTCACCACCACCGGCTTCTCGCTCGCCGGGTCCTTGCCCAGCTCGCGCAGCGGCGCGGCGGCCGCGGCCCGGCGCCCGCGCTGCTTCGGCTGCGCGAACAGCTCCTTCGCCTGCTCCAGCGTGACGGTGAACAGCTCGTCCTCGGAGCCGAGCGAGCGGCTGTCGGTGCCCTTCTTGATGTAGGGGCCGAAGCGTCCGTTCTGGGCGGTCACCGGCTCGCCGTCCAGCTCGCCGAGCGTGCGCGGCAGCGACAGCAGCTTCAGCGCGTCGTCGAGCGTGATCGTGTCGAGCGACATCGTCTTGAAGAGCGAACCGGTGCGCGGCTTCAGCGCGTCCGCCTTCTTCGTGCGCTTCTTCTTCTCGCCTTCGGCGGGCGGCGCCGGCTCGGGGAGGATCTCGGTGACGTACGGGCCGAAGCGCCCCGACTTGGCGACGATCGTGTGCCCGGTCGCCGGGTCGGTGCCGAGCTCGCGGTCGCCGGACGGCTGCGCCAGTAGCTCCTCGGCCTTCTCGGCGGTCAGCTCGTCGGGGGCGATGTCGTCCGGGATGTTGGCGCGCTCGCCGTCACGGTCCAGGTACGAGCCGTACCGGCCGACGCGCACCATGATGTCGGAGTCCTTGATGGGGAACGAGCTGATGCCCTTGGCGTCGATGTCGCCGATGTCGCCGACGAGCTCCTTCAGCCCCTCCTCGCCCTCGTCGCCGAAGTAGAACCGCGTCAGCCAGCGGACGCGCTCCGCCTCGCCGCGGGCGATCTCGTCGAGACCGTCCTCCATGTGCGCGGTGAAGTCGTAGTCGACCAGGTTGCCGAAGTGCTGCTCCAGCAGGTTGACTACGGCGAACGCCAGGAACGACGGGACGAGCGCCGTGCCCTTCTTGAACACGTACTCGCGGGCCAGGATCGTCCCGATGATCGAGGCGTACGTCGACGGGCGCCCGATCTCCCGCTCCTCCAGCTCCTTCACCAGGCTCGCCTCGGTGTAGCGCGCCGGCGGGCGGGTCGAGTGGCCCTCCGCGTCCACGGCCGTGGCGGTCAGCGGGTCGCGCTCGGCCAGGTTCGGCAGCCGCCGCTCTTGGTCGTCCCGGTCGGTGGACGGGTCGTCCGCGCTCTCCACGTACGCCTTGAGGAACCCGTAGAACGTGATCGTCTTGCCGGTCGCGCCGAACTCGGCGCGCTCGTTCCGCGTCGACAGCCCGGTCACACGGACCGACACCGACTGGCCCGTCGCGTCCTTCATCTGGGACGCGATCGTCCGCTTCCAGATCAGCTCGTACAGCCGGAACTGGTCGCCGGACAGGCCCGTCTCCGCCGGGGTGCGGAACGTGTCGCCCGCCGGGCGGATCGCCTCGTGCGCCTCCTGCGCGTTCTTCACCTTGGACGCGTAGACGCGCGGCTTGTCGGGCACGTACTCGCCGCCGAACAGCGACGCCGCCTGCCGCCGCGCCGCCGTGATCGCCGTCTCCGACAGCGTGATCGAGTCGGTTCGCATGTAGGTGATGAAGCCGTTCTCGTACAGCTTCTGCGCCACCGACATCGTGTACTTCGCGGAGAAGTTCAGCTTCCGGCTCGCCTCCTGCTGGAGGGTCGTCGTCCGAAACGGGGGGTACGGGCGGCGGGTGTAGGGCTTGCGCTCGACGGACTTGACCTCGTACGGCCTGTCCCGCAGCCGCTCCGCGAGCGCGCGGGCGGCGGGCTCGTCGAGGTGGAGCGCGTCCCGCGTCTTCAGGGTGCCGTCGGACGCGAAGTCCCTGCCCTGCGCGACGCGCTTGCCGTCCACGGACACGAGCCCGGCCTTGAACACCTTCGGCTCGTCGTCCTTGCCGGTGTCGAACTGCGCGGCGATGTCCCAGTAGTGGGCCGGGACGAACGCGATCCGCTCCCGCTCCCGCTCGACCACCAGCCGCGTCGCGACCGACTGCACGCGGCCCGCCGACAGCTTCGGCATGACCTTCTTCCACAGGACGGGGCTGACCTCGTACCCGTAGAGGCGGTCCAGGATGCGGCGCGTCTCCTGCGCGTCCACCAGCCGCATGTTCAGCTGCCGCGGGTTCGCGGCGGCGCGCTGGATCGCGTCCTTGGTGATCTCGTTGAAGACCATCCGGTGCACGGGGACCTTCGGCTTCAGGACGTCCTGGAGGTGCCAGGCGATCGCCTCGCCCTCCCGGTCCTCGTCCGTCGCGAGGTAGAGCTCGTCGGCCTCGGCGAGCAGCTTCTTCAGCTTCTGGACCTGCTGCCGCTTGTCGGAGTTGACGACGTACAGCGGCTCGAATTCGCGCTCGACGTTCACGCCGAGCTTGGCCCACGGCTCGCCCTTGTACTTGGCCGGCACCTCCGAGGCGCTGCCCGGGAGGTCCCGGATATGGC
This sequence comes from Actinomadura sp. KC216, assembly GCF_004348535.1. Taxonomy (GTDB): domain Bacteria; phylum Actinomycetota; class Actinomycetes; order Streptosporangiales; family Streptosporangiaceae; genus Spirillospora. The sequence continues at coordinate 17,537 of NZ_SMJX01000023.1, read as the reverse complement.
CGATACTGGACTCCACGATGTAGCCGCGCCCCAGGTACCCGGCGATCGTCTTCGCCTTGGCAGGCGACTCGACGATCACCAGACGGGTACCGGCGCCGTTGCTCCGGCCACTGTTCGCGGTGCCGTTCTTGGCTGGCACAGTCGCTCCAACCTCGCTGTCTTGGTCCTCTTTGAACAGGCTCTTTCGTACAGACTTCGTATAACGCCGACGGACGGCGCGTTCATGCCCGCGGGTCGCCCCGGCCGTCCCACGATCATCGCTCCGCCCCCACGGACGAACGGGATTCTCACCGCCGCACGCCCCAGACAGGATGACATGCCGCCGCCGGACGTGCGGACGGGGTCGCCACGGTACGGTGCCGCGTCCCTGGCAGACCACGTAATAATGGTCGCAATGGCGGAGTACACCTACCTCGTCCTGTCACTGCCGCGCGGCACTACGCGTGATGCCGCCCGGCAGATCCTGACCGAGCACGCAGAGCGCGGCGGCTGGGAAATCGATCGGTTGCGCCTCTACCCGGACGGCCGCCGCCGTATTCAACTCCGTCGCAAGGTCATCCGCGTCGTCCGCACGTTCTGAACGTCCGTCCACACGTTCTGACCGTCTGCACGATCTGAACGTCCGTCCGCGCGTGCCGACCTGTCCTCCGGCCCCCCGCCCGCCGCCGATCGGCCGACGAGCGTCGCTCGACCGAAACCGGCGGTCCGCCCGGGAGTGTAGCACTACGTACGTTCGCCTTGACGGACGGTGAATCCCCGGCCTCATGACAGGGCTTCGCCCGTCCCGGACCGCGCCTTCCGGGACGGGCGAAGCGTCCTCAACGCCGTGGCGTCACGACCATGCACACCCGGCCATCACGCCCCAGCGACACCTCAGTCACCAACCGGCCTGTCCGTCGACACCTCGACGGCCCGGCCTGAACGGTCAGTGGCGGGCCGGGCGGACGCGGCGGCCCAGCCCGAGCGCACCGGCCACGGCGGCCAGCATTCCGGCGACCGCCAGCGTCCACATCGAGCCGGCCTCGGCGCCGTCCGCGATCGTCTCCTGCGCCGCGACGTGCTCGACCTGCCCGAGCTTGCCCGTGTCCGGCAGGCCCTTGGTCGCCGTCTTGAGCTGCGGGACGACGGGCTTCGCCGGCAGGACGTGCCCGTCCGGCACGCCGGGGACCTTCGCCGCCGCCAGGTGCCGCGACGCGCCGCCCGCGTGCAGCCCCTTGACCAGGCCGTCGGTCTTGGGGAGGGCGCCGGTCTTGGGCAGGGTGGACGTCGGGGACTGGCGGCCCGTCTGGGGCACGCCGCCCGTCTTCGGCAGACCGTGGCCCTTGAGCAGGCCGCCGGTCTTCGGCGTGGCCGCGCCACCGACCTTGGGCAGCTCGGCGGCCTTGACCGCCTCGCGCTTGCCCGACGCGGAGCCGGCGACCCCGTTCAGCCCGTCCACCTTGGACGGGACGGGCAGGGTGGACGCGCCGGGGAACGGTTCACCGGCGAGGGCCATCCGGTGGTGGGGGTAGCCGTCGTCGCCGCCGGGGTAACCATCGTCGTCGCCGGGGCCGCCGTCGCACAGCGCGGCGGCGAAGCCGATGACGGCGGCGGCGTTGCCGCACACGGTCGATTCGAGACTGATCGGCGCGTTCGCCTGGTTGCCGGACAGGACCCCGCCGGCGCCGGACGTGACCTGGTCGCCGGAGCCGCCGCCCGCGTGGGCGCCGCCCTCGCAGAACGCGGCGGCATGGCCGACCACGGCGACGGCGTTGCCGCAGATGGTCGGGACGATGCTGATCGGGGCATTGACCTGGTTCCCGGCGAGGACACCGAAGGCGCCGTCGGTGAACTGGCCGCCCGAGCCGCCGTCCCCGGTGGACGCGCCGCCCTCGCAGCCGGCCAGCGCGTGACCGGCGACCGCGGCCGCGTTGCCGCACACGCTCGACGCGGCGCTGACCGGCGCGTTCGCCTGGTTGCCCGCGAGGACGCCGCCCGTCCCGTCGCTGACTTGGCCGTTCGTGCCGCCACCGGTCTCGGCGCCGCCCACGCAGGCCGCGTCCGCGTGCCCGATGACGGCGACCGCGTTGCCGCAGACGTTCGGCGCGACGCTGATCGGCGCGTTGGCCTGGTTCCCGGAGCCGATGCCGCCCGTACCGGACGTCGCCTGCCCGCCGGAACCGTGCTCGTGGACCTTGGCGCCGCCCACGGAACCGCCGGACGCGGCGCCGATCGCCGCCACGGCGTTGCCGCTGACGTCGGCGGGCGCGGAGATCGGCGCGTTGATCTGGTTGCCGCCGAGGACGCTGCCGCTGCCGTCCGTGATGCCGGTGGAGGCGCTGGCCGGGATCGCGCTGACGCCGAGAGCGACAAAGCCCGCGGCGAGCACCGCGGCACGAGATGTGCCCTTTGCCCACGTTCGCATGATGCTCCGTTCATGAAATGGGGGGATCGAGACGCACGGTCGTGTGGGTCTCGTGGGGGGACGACATGCCGCGCGGAAGTCAGGGCACGGCACGTCCCGTCCCGGACAGGAGGGGCCCCGGGCATGCCGGGCCGGCCCCTGCCGGGGAGTCAGTGATCAGTGATCAGTCGGGCGCGAAGGACGGCTCGTCCGCCGCGGTGCGGACGGCCGGTGGCACGGCACCCGGAAGGCGCCCGGAAGGGGCTCGCGCCGGGACCGGCGCCCACGCCACGGCGCTGGGAAAGCCCGCGGTGACGCCGGACATGGCGAGCCCACCGGCGACAGAGTGATCGTCGGGCCGCTCAGGCGCAGGCACGGGCGCCGGATGGTGCCGGACGGTGCGCTGCACGGACTGGCCGCCGTCCGTCCCTACGGACCGGGCGGACACGGCGTCGGGCGTCCACCGATGGAGCGGCACGGACACAACACCGGCGTCGGGCACGCTCGCGGAGACCTCCGGCTGGAGGGGCGCCGCATCGGGCGTCACCAGCTCCACCGCAGGCTCCATGGCCTCCCCGGCGTCGGCCGGTGGCGGGCTCTCCACCACGGCCTGCACCACGTCCGGCATGGGCGGGCGCTCGGTCGCGGTCTCGACCGCGCGCTCCAGCGCGGGCGCCTCCGCGACCACGTCCGGGGAGGGCACGGGCACCTCGTCGGCGTGCGCCGACTGCGCGACGCACCCGAGGATCCAGCCCGCGATCAGCAGCCCGCCTAGAACGAGCAGCCGCCGGACGACCGCGACGCGGCGCGACGGGACGGCGACCGCCCCAGCCCGCGCCGCGTCACGTGCCACCGATCAACCTCCGTCGCGCCCAGAACGTCTTCAACGAACGGTGACGTTAGCACCACGGAGCGCATTGGCGCGGGCGAATTCAGGACCGATCAAGGAATTTGTCGAGAACCCGGACGCCGAAGCGAAGGCCGTCCACGGGAACGCGCTCGTCGACGCCGTGGAACATTCCGGAAAAGTCCAACTCTGGGGGAAGTTTCAGCGGCGCGAAACCGAAGCATCGCATTCCCAGCCGGGCGAACGACTTGGCGTCCGTCCCGCCGCTCATGCAGTAGGGAACCGGCAGCGCACCCGGATCCTCCGAGGTCAGCGCCGCCTCCATCGCCGCGACGAGCGCCCCCTCGTAGTCCGTCTCGAGCGCCTGGTCATGGACGACGAAATCCCGCTGGACGTCCGGACCGAGAAGTTCGTCCACTACCGCGAAGAACTCCTCCTCATATCCTGGAAGGAACCGTCCGTCCACCTGCGCGGTGGCCGTCTGCGGAATGACATTCGTCTTGTATCCGGCATCCAGCCGCGTCGGATTGAGCGTGTTCTTCAGGGTCGCGCCGATCATGCGCGCCATCGGCCCGATCTTCTCCAGGGCCTCCTCCGGCCGCTCCGGATCGAACTCCACCCCGTAGGCCATGCACACCCGCTCCAGGAACGCCCGCACGGACTTCGTCAACCGCACCGGGAACTCGTACGCCCCCATCCTCGCGACCGCCGCCGCCACGGCCGTCACCGCGTTGTCCGGGTGCACCATCGACCCGTGCCCGGCCGTCCCGTTGGCGGTCAGGTTCATCCACGCGATGCCCTTCTCCGCCGTCTCGATCAGATACATCCGCCGGTCCCCGGGCACGGTCAGGCTGAACCCGCCGACCTCCCCCACGGCCTCGGTGCACCCCTCGAACAGCTCCGGATGCTCCCTGACCAGGTACTGCGCCCCCCACGTGCCGCCGGCCTCCTCATCGGCCATGAACGCGAGCACCACGTCCCGCGGCGGCCGCCGCCCCTCCCGCAGCCGCTGCCGCACCACCGCGAGGATCATCGCGTCCATGTCCTTCATGTCCACGGCCCCGCGCCCCCAGACGCACCCGTCCGCGATCTCCCCGCTGAAGGGATGCCGCGTCCAGTCCTCCTTGCGCGCGGGCACCACATCGAGATGCCCGTGCAACAGCAACGCGTCCCGTCCCGGGTCCTCCCCTTCGATCCGCGCCACCAGACTCGCCCGCCCCGGATGCGACTCGAAGATCCGGGCCTCCAGCCCGACCTCCTCAAGCTTCTCCGCGACGTACTCCGCCGCCACCCGCTCCCCCGGCCCCGAATGATCTCCCGGGTTGCTGGTGTCGATCCGGATCAACTCCTGGCAGAACTGGACGACCTCGTCCTCAGCGGTCGGCTGCTGGGCCACAGTGCTCACCTCGCGTAGTCGCGTACCCCGTCCCATGGTGCCCGTCGATCGACTTCGCCGCGACTCGCCACCTTTGGTATGGTGAACCCCGCCGCAGCCCACTGCGGCCTGCAACCGGTCCGGGTGGCGGAATAGGCAGACGCGCTAGCTTGAGGTGCTAGTGCCCTTCACGGGGCATGGGGGTTCAAGTCCCCCCTCGGACACGCACCGACCGCACATGTGGGGGCTCCGGGATCACACGGGCCTCCACTACGTGTTTCTGGGGATAGTAGGTCATCACCAAGCCCAGTTGCTGGTAGAGGTCGGCTTTGTCTTCGGGATTGGCGTTGATGGCCAGTTGTGCCAGGTCCCCGGTTCGCTGGAGCAGGTCGGCGATTTCGTCCCGGGAGATACCTGATCCGCGTGGGATGGTCTTCGCGGCGTGTTCCAGCCGGGCGCGTTCTTGCTTAACGTCGTTGATCCAGTTGGTGACTTCCGCCGGGTCGGCTCCCGCGTCCAGCGCCGCCCGGTACTGGGCAAGGCTGCGATCACATCGGGAGAGTTGTTTGCGCAGGTCGGCAGCCTTCTGCGCGTCGGGATCGGTCATCTGGTCGGTCATCATGTCGATGACCGACGCGATCCGGTCCGGCGTGAACGCGGTCGCCAGCCATCCGTCGACCTCGCCGAGGATCTCCGCTTCACGCAGGTAGACCACTTTGGGATGGTCCAGCTCGTTGACCACGGCGTATTCGGTGGGGAACCGGCACCGGTAGTAGGCCTGCTGGTTGTTCCAGTTCCCCTGCATCTTGCGGGTGCAGTAGCCACACGAGAGGCACCCTCGGAAAGCATACGGGCGCGGGGTCGGGTTCCCCTTCTTGGTGTAACTTCCACGGGCTCGTGATTGCCGGAGTTGCTGGGCTCGTTCGAAGTCCTCGATGCTGACGAGAGCGTCGTGAACCTGGTATTCGGACCAGATCCAATCGGCGCGGTCGTTCCATCGCATCTTGGTGGTGTGCCCGAGGGCGACGTCATCGACGTCGATGAGGACCTCGTCCTTGCGTTGCTTGTTCCAGATCTCCCGGCCGGTGTACCGGGGGTTGTTGATGATCGTCCGGACGGCCGACTTGGACCAGGCGAGCTGATTGCGATGCGGGTTGCGCGCCGGGTCGCTAGCGGAGGGGCAGGGGATGCCTTGCCGGGTCAGTTCCTCGGCGATGTCCATCAGCCCGCGCCCCCGCTGCTTGATGTACTGCGCGAAGATCCACTTCACCACCAGGGCGTGGACCGGATGCGCCGCCAGCCGCTTGAGCCGCTTGCCATCGGCTGCCTTGGCGGGATTGGGATGTGGACCTGCGTCCACGAGCTGGTAGCCGTAGGGCGGACGCCCACCGAGGTAGCGGCCTTCGGTGGCCGTGATAGCGGCCATCGCCGACCGAACCCGGACCTTGATCCGGTTCCGCTCGCCCTTGGACAGGCCCCCGAACACGCCCATGATCATGTCGTGAGCTTCGTTGCCGGGGTCAATGGGCCCGCCGACTTCAGGTACCCAGAGCGGGACCTTGAAGTGTTCGAAGATCGGGAAGGTCAGGGAGTACTGGTTGCCGTAGAAGGCGCGGTGCGGCTCGCCGATCACCACCGCGTCGAAGTTGCGCCGGAGGTCTTTGAGTTCCTCGATCAGCAGCGAGGCGTGCGGACGTCGCGGCCAAGGAATCGAGCGGGACTTATCGACGTCGAAGAACTCGGCGACGATCACCCCGTCCTTCGGCTCGATGAGCCCGCGGGCGCGGCGGAGTTGCCAGGCTCGCGAAGCCTGGGGGTCTTGGTTGTCCTCGGTCGAGACCCGACCGTAAAACGCGAACCGAAGGCGCGGCAGGACTGCAGCGGCGGGTTTCACCACAGCGGCGCCGGCCTCCGGTAGTGCGGAGGGTCTGCTGGCGTGGTTTCGCACGGTCTGGTGCTGCGGATCGATGTCCTTTTCGGTCACGACGTGCTCCCCTTGGTGATGGAGTACGCCGGATGGCGAAGCGTTCTCCGATCCGTACGGCTATTGATCGTGAACCTGATCATTTCTTGCCTGGCGCCTTTCAGCTCCTGATGGGTCTTCAGCGGCTTTGAGCAGGATTCGCAGCAGCACCTTGGCGGCACCAGGGTTAAGCCGTGGAGGCTGGTCTGGTGGGACCAGGTGCAGCTTCCTTCCATTGCCAGTCACGGTCGTCCCGCGGAAGAACCAGCACCCATGCGGCGCGCGTGCCCTGAGGGGTGGCCGCTACCGCGGGAACCGCGACGGTTCCGGTATCGACGCTGGTCTCGGCCGTGGAGGTCAAGCCTCATCCATGCCCGGATGTGGGGCACCGTGACGGGTGGAGCGATGCATTGGGGTCGGCCCGGCGGGGTGGTCAGGTGCCAGGCGTCACCACACCGATAGGCACGCAACCGGCTGCCGGGGGCGGCGATGCGCGCGGCATGGCGGGCCGTGCGGCGTGTGGTGTAGCGGGCGCGTCCGCACCGTCCGCACAAGCCGAGTTGGAGGATGGCCAGCATCTCCAGCACGCGGTTGTGCCCTGCGTGCTTGCCGTGTCGGTTCTCGGTCATCGGCTTGCCTCCGGCAGGTCCGTGGCGCGGTGGAAGATCAAGAGGTCTTCGTGTGCGGTGGCGCAGGCCGGAATGCCTCGGTCGCGGGCCCGGCGGGTTTCGAGCATCTGGAAGAAGGACGCCCGGTTGACCAGCCGGCCGTCACGCAGGCCGGCCAGTAGGGCGGCGCACCGCCCGACGAGCACAAGACCGTTTCTGGTTGCGGTGTCGATGACCTGGCCGGGTAGATCGATCAGCTCGCCATGGACGCGGATGGGGCGGACGGTCACCGCGATCACGCCTCGGGGCCGGAGCAGGTCGGCGCTTCCGGCCAGGATCTGGCCGAAGCCGTCCAGGAGACCCGGGAGGGGTTGGTGGGCGAGGTTTCCGCGGTCGGTGGAGTACCGGCTATTGCGCTTGATGATCTTGCCGCCGCCGTTGTCGCGGCCAGAGCGGATGTGCCCGTGCGTGCGAGATCCGTACGGCGGTGAGGTGAGCACCAGCGCTACCTGGCCGTGCAGGGAGCGGTAGATGGTGGCGATATTGCGGGCGTCGCCGCACGCCACCTGTGCCCGGCCGGTGGCGCCGTGGGCGCGGGCGTGCCGCAGGTTGCCCAGGGTGAGGTGGACGAAGTCGGGTTCGTACTCCACCCCGGCGGCGTCGCGGCCCAGGTGCGCGGCTTCGACCAGGGTGGTGCCGATCCCGCACATCGGGTCGACGACCAGGTCACCGGGGCGGGTGAAGGAGTCGATGACGGTGGCGGCGATGGCGGGCAGCATCTTGCCGGGGTGGCGCATCGATTCGGGCGTGTAGCGGCCCTGGCGTTGCAGCCGGGAAGGCCGCTGCCCGGTGGCCAGTACCGATGCCGGCAGCGGTGAGATGGGGACGTTCTGCTTCATCGGGCGTCCCCGTCCTGCCGGTCCCGGAGGTCTGTGGTCGGTTTGGTGAACAGGCACACGTCGGCGTGGACGCTGACGGGCGGCGGCAACGCACCGGAACGGGCGTCGCGCAGTTCGGCCAGGTCGGCGGGCCCGGACTGGACGACCAGGGCGTCCCCATCGACCGGGACGCGTAGCGCGATGACGTGCTGGGCGTACCGGAAACCGAGCCCCTGGGCCTGGCGGATGATGCGCGGCGCCGGGTCGATGAGGCGTCCGGCCTGGTGGCGGGCGGTGGTGATGATCGCCAGGACCCCGCCAGGGCGCAGCACCTTCCACGCCGCGGCCAGGAACAGGCCGAGCTGTTCGGCGCTGAGCATCCACAGGTCGGCCCGGCACGCCGGGCAGCCGCGGTCCCCGACCCGGCGAGGCGAGCGTCCGCCGGTCTCGTACGGTGGCGGTGCGGCGATCACCAGCGCGACATCGTCGAGGTGGTCGGCCAGGCCGCGGACCATCTGATCCGGGCGGGTCGGGCGCATCTGCACCCGAGCAAGCTGGGCTGGGGTGAGGGTGGTGCGCAGCCGGGTTCCGATGTGCTGGGCGAGCGGGAAGTGCGGGACCAGCGCGATGCCGCGTCGGTCGAGGTGAGCGGCGGCGGTCAGGGTGGCTTCGCTGGTTGTGAATCCTTCAGCGACCAGGTCACCCTCGCGGGTGCAGGTGTCGATCAGGTGCGCGGCCAGTTCCCGGCCGACCGACCGCCGGTGCGCCAGACAAAGCCGCTTGGTGGCGACGACCGTCTGATCAGGGTCATGCGCGCGGTCGGCGACGCCGTGGTGGCGGGTGCTGGGCGGTGTGGAGTCGCTGATGTCCGAGCACAGCCAGACGGTCAGCGGCACCATCCTGCGCCCGGCGGGGCCGGTGGTGCCGGTTCCTGTGGGTGAGTGGTTCGGGTTGGACGGTGTGTGGTTCATCTGCTGGGTGACCCGAGACGGCCACCCGATCCCCGTGCACCGATGAAGCACCGCCATCCGGCCCGATCTTCACCCCGGACCCGGGTCACGGTCCGGTCAAATTCACGCCGCCGCCCGCCTCTGGACCACGCCCGGGACGCATCAATCCGCAGCACGGAGCCAGAGGATGTTCGATGCGGCGGTCACCAAGCCGAGCGTGACACCGTGGGCGGCGAGCAGCCCCAGCGTGACCGCGGCGTGGCCATAGGCGATCGGCCTTTAGGAACGACTCGCGGAGCTCGTTGGTGGCGGCGGTCGGGCTCTGATCCATCGCCAGCGAGCCTGATTGTCGCAGCGGTATCACTCTTGGTAGCCACGTGTGGTGATCAATGACCGGAGTTCAGATCCGAAGGCGCGTGTGCCTCCCTTGCCCGACGAGCCGTGGCGTGTTCGCCCTCACCGTCGTCTGAGGCGGCGCCGCGGCCTCCGCCTGGGTGCGCCTCTGATCAGCGCCATGGTGGCTTCCGTCGGCACTGCAGCCGTGCTGCATCTCGGCGACGCATCGCCTCCGGGGTCACCGCGCCCTGCCCCGACGGCAAGCGCGGGGACGAGCAATGGCCTGCGGCCCAGCCCGTCCAGGTCCGCGCCACCTCTCGTCCACGAGCAGCCCGAACCTCGCGGCCGCACGCAGGCCCAGGCCGGCCATGGTGACCGGTCGGCATCCCCAGAGAACGGTCCCGGACAGCCTGAGGCCACCGGTGCGCGGCGCTCTCGGGCGCCACGCCCTCGGACCGGGAAGGGCCGCAACAGCTCGATCCCGCACCGCTCCGTTTCACCATCTCTTCAGCCGGAGAGGCCACGTCGGGCACCGGCGTGGGTTCACGACGAATGCCACCGCCGGTACCCCCACGACTCCACCCGCCGAACCGCGTGCATCGCCGCACTAGGCGACTACTTCCGCCGGTGACCGGCATCGCGCCGCCGTGACCGGCTGACCGAGCGCTGAACTCCAGCAGCCGTCGTCGACCGTGACCCAGGCGCCCGGCTTGTACTTGTGGCCGAAGAACTTCTGAGAGCTTCCGGGTCCTTCTTCATCGATCGCGGTCTGGTCAAGTCTTGGCAATCGCTCTCGGTTGGTCGGCGAATTCTGGGCCCGAGCGCGGTGCTTCAGGGGTGCCTGTCGAGATCACCGGTGCTGGTGGAGCCGACGCGGACGGTCTCAACCCGGTCCCCGCCGCATCCAACCGTCACCTCGCGTTCCTTCAAGGAGGACACCCACGCGCGCCGGTCGCACCGTCACCGGTGATCTCGCCTGGCAGCTCCTACTCGCCGTCGAACATTCAGGAGACGCGCTGCCATGCACTCCCACAACCGCTCACGCCTTGCCATCCGTCGCGCGCAGCGACCCACAACCGGCCAGCCTGCCGCAGGGCTTTCCACACCTGAGAGCCAAGGGGGTCGGCGTCCCGGTCGGGGCCGTCTGGTGGCGGCGTCACTGTTGTGGACGGGCGGGTGCGCGGCTGCAGCGCTTCTGGTGCCGGGGGTCGCCGAGGCTGGCACGAGTTTGGCCGCGGCGGGGTCGCTGGATGAGGTGATCCGCAATCTGCGGAACGTGATCGTCGGGCTCCTGGTGGGGTTGGCGACGTTGTTCGCCACGATCGGCGGCGCCCGCCTCATGCTTGCCGGAGGCGATCCGGGTGAGGTGGAGGCCGCCAAGAGAACGCTGCGGTACGCCGCGATCGGGTACTCGGTCGCGGTGCTTGCTCCGGTGCTGGTCAAGCTGCTGCAGACCATCGTCGGCGGGCCCTCGTGACGCCCTCCACCATCCCGCCTCCGCCACCCTGGGCAGTCGGGCTCAGGTCACTGCGGACCTGCGCGGCCAGGGTCGCGGCGATCGTGGCGTTGGCGGCCTGCGCCTGGTTGTGGGTGTCGGTACAGCCTTCTCGCGCCGGAGCCGATCCCGCACCGAGCCCGACCCCCGCGGCACCCGTGCAACCTTCACCGGGAGTACCTCCCACTCCCCCTGCACCGCAGCCGTCGTCACCGTCACCGTCACCGTCACCGGGATCACCACCGACGCCGACCGCCCCAGGCGCCCCTGGTACGGGCGGGCAAGGCGCAGGTGGTGCAGAGGACGAGTGCGGGTTCGCCGATGTGAGCTGTATGGCCAAGCGCGCGGTGAACGGCTGGTTCTCCGATCTGGTGTCGTCTGCGGCCAAGCCGATCTTCGGCACCCTGCATCAGTCCGTGCTGGGCACCCCGGAGATGGACTCACCGCAGATGACGCGGGCGCGTGACTTGTGGGCCGTGTCGCAGACGATCGCCAACACCTGCTTCGTTCTGCTGATCACCGCGGGCGGTGTATGGCTGATGGCCGGGCACAACCTGCCCGGCGCCGAACTCACCCCCGCCCAACTGGCCGTCCGGATCGTCGGGGCGTTCCTGGCCTCCAACCTCAGCCTGATCCTGATCGGACACGGCATCAGTTTCGCCAACGGCCTCGCCGGAGCGTTCCTCCACGCGGGCGCGGAGTCGACCGATCCGAGTGTGGTCGCCGACATTGTCGCGGGATTCGTGGCCGCGAGCCTCATCCCGGGTTCACCGTTCGGCGCACTGATCGCGCTGGGCGTGGTGGTGCTGGCGCTGGGCGTGGTGTTCACCTACGCCATCCGGCTGGCACTGACCATGGTGCTGATCGCGGCGGCACCGGTGGCATTGATGTTCCACGCGCTGCCGCTCACCGACGGGCTGGCGCGGCTGTGGTGGCGCGGGATGAGCGGGCTGCTGGCGATCCAGGTGTGCCAGGCGCTGGCGCTGGCGACCGCCTACCGGCTGCTGTTCACCGAAACCGACGACACCAGCGACCAACTCCTCGGGATGCCCACCGACAACGACTTCACCGATCTGCTGGTGGCGGGATGCCTGCTATGGGTGCTGCTGCGGATCCCGTCCTGGGTCGCGCGCACCGTCTGGCGCCCCGCACAACCGCGCATGCTCGGTGGCCTGCTGCGCAGCCTGATCGTCTACCGGGGCCTGGGTGCCTTGCTCGGCGGCCGACGCCGCACCGCCGTACCCGCGTCGGTGGAGAACCCGCCGCCTGTCCAACCACCGCCAGCACCGCCGCGCCGACCACAGCTGCCCAGCCCTCGACCTCCGCTTGCTCTTCCCGCAGGCCCCGCAGGATCTGCGGGACCTGCGACGCCACCACCGCCGAATGAGCCAGGCGAACCCGAGACCGGACCCGAAGGAGACCCACGACCGATGCAACTGGCGCTCCCGATCCCGCACCCGCCTGCACCCGCAAGGCCGGGGACCCAACGGCCGGTGCAACTGACCTTGCCGATCCCGGTCACCCGTGTCCGCCAGCCGACTGTGCCGCCGCCGGCCGCCGCTCCGGCGCGGCCTCGGGCGCGGTCGCGGCAGCTGATGTTGCCCGGAATGCCCAGACGGCCGGTGCCGCACCGGCAGCTGACCTTGTGGATCGACCCGCCCAAGCGCCGGAGGAGCAAGTGAGCAACGAGCAGGGCCAGCGGCCGATGGCTGTGAAGATTCCGGCTGACGTCGATCAGCCCGACAAGATCCTTTATGGGCTCACTGCCCGGCAGCTGGCGATCTTGGGCGGGACGGTTGCGGTGGTGTTGTGGCTGTGGCTCACCTTTCAAGCGGTGGTGCCGTTCCCGGTCCTGGTCGCGGTGGCGACGCCGGTCGCGGCGGCCGGGATCGTGCTGTCGGTCGCCCGCCGTGACGGGATGGGCCTGGACCGCTACGCGGCCGCCGCCCTGGCGTTCATGCGGAGCCCGAAGGCGCGGGTTGCGGCGGGTGAGCCGGTGCAGCCGCCGCCGTCGTGGTGCCGGATGCGCGGCCGGTTGCCTGCGCCGTTGCGGCTCCCGGTCCGGGCCGTTCGCCATGACGGGGTGATGGAACTGGCCGACGGCGGTGGTGTCGCGGTGATCGTGCGGGCCGGCACGGTGGCGTTCAGCCTGCGTACGGCGGGTGAGCAGGCGAGTCTGGTCGCCGGGTTCGGGCGGTGGCTCAACTCGCTGGACTCCCCGGTGCAGTTGCTGGTCCAAGCCCGTCCGGTCGACCTGTCCGGTCTGGCCGACCACATCACCGCTCAGGCGCCGGAGCTGCCGGATCCCGCTCTGGAGCAGGCGGCGGGTGAGCATGCGGCGTTCCTGACCGAGATCGGTACCGCGCACGATCTGCTCGTCCGGCAGGTCCTCATCGTGATCAGCGACGGCCCGCCTGTTTCTGCCTCCGTGCCGTGGTCGAAGGCCCAGCGGCAGCGAACCACCCGGGAAACGGGGGCGCAGGTGGTATTGCGACGCGCCGCCGAGGCCGTGCAGGCGCTGGCCACGCTCGGCGTGGCCGCCGAGGTCCTGGATGCCGATGCGTGCGTGGCGGTGCTGGCCGAGTCGCTATCCCCAGGCGGGCCTCGTCCTGTGGATAACGCCGCTCCAGATGAGCTGATCAGTGTCAAGCAGGAAGGCACCACATGATGCGCGGGCCCGGCGGCCGTCTCGGAGTCCTGCATCGGTTCAGGTCTGGCGCTGGCCCCGGTGAGGTCAGCGATGGTGATTTGTCGGGCATGGCCGGGCCCGGCGCGCTGCGGGTGAGACCGCAGTCGGTGGAGTTGCCGGACGGGGTGTGTGCCTCGTTCACGGTGGCTGGGTATCCGCGGGAGGTCGGCGCAGGCTGGCTGGAGCCGCTGCTGACCTACCCGGGCCGCCTGGACGTGTCCCTGCACGTGGAGCCGGTGCCGCCGCTGATCGCGGCGCAGCGGCTGCGCAAGCAACTCGCCCGCCTCGAATCGGTCTCCCGTACCAACGCCCAGCATGGGCGGCTAGCCGACTTCGCAGCCGAAGTCGCCGCCGACGACGCGGCCGAACTCGCCGCCTCACTCGCGCGCGGGCACGGCCGATTGTTTCGGGTCGGCTTGTACCTGACCGTGCACGCCGCCGACGACGCGAGCCTCGACGGCGAAGTGCAACGGGTGCGGGCACTAGCGGCCTCGCTCCTGCTGGACGCCCAACCCACCACCTTCCGCGCCCTGCAAGGCTGGACCACTACTCTGCCCCTCGCGCACGACAGCGTGAAAGCGCGGCGAGTGTTCGACACCGCGGCGCTGGCGGCGGCGTTCCCGTTCACCTCCCCGGATCTGCAACCGCGGCTCGGCGATACTCCGGTGCTGTACGGGCTGAACGCCTACTCCTCCGGCGTAGTGGTGTGGGACCGGTTCGCCCAGGACAACTACAACTCGATCACCATCGCCCGCTCGGGCGCGGGCAAGTCCTACTTCACCAAACTCGAAACCCTGCGGCTGCTCTACCAGGGCGTGCACGTCGCCGTCATCGATCCCGAAGACGAGTACCGGCGCCTGGCCGGCGCGGTCGGTGGTGCCCACATTCCGCTCGGCGCGCCCGGGGTGTGTTTTAACCCGTTCGATCTGCCCGCCGGGCGGGGTGAGGACACGCTCATCCGGCGGGCGCTGTTCCTACAGACGCTGATCGCCGGAATGCTCGGTGAACCGCTGCCCCCGGCGGCGCGGGCGGTGCTGGACCGGGCGACCCTCGCCGCCTACCAGGCGTGCGGCATCACCGCCGACCCGCGCAGCTGGAAACGCCGCGCACCGGTGCTGGCCGATCTGGCCCTCGAACTGGAGCGCATGGGCGAGGGCGGCGAGGTGGAGGCGACGGATCTGGCCGCGCGGCTGGCGCCGTATGTGACCGGGTCCTATCGAGGACTGTTCGCCGGGCCGACCACCACCCGCCCCGAGGGCCACCTGATCGTGTTCTCGCTGCGGGACCTGCCCGAGGAGACCCGCAAGGTCGGGATGCTCCTCGCCTTGGACACGATCTGGCGGCACGTCACCGACCCTTCCGATCGGCGCCGGCGGCTGGTGGTGGTCGATGAGGCCTGGACGCTGATGCGCGAGGACGAGGGCGCCCGGTTTCTCTATCGGTTGGCCAAGTCCGCCCGCAAGCACTGGGCCGGGCTCGCGGTGGTCACCCAGGACGCCGCCGACCTGCTCGGCTCCGATCTGGGGCAGGCGGTCATCGCCAACTCCGCGACCCAGATCCTGCTCCGCCAAGCACCCCAGTCCATCGACCGTATCGCCGCCGCGTTCGACCTCACCGACGGGGAGAAGGCGTTCCTGCTCACCGCCGACCGCGGGCAGGGGCTGCTGTGCGGGACCGCGACCGGTGCCGATCGGGCCGCCTTCAGCGGCATCGCCAGCCCGCACGAGCACCGGCTGACCACGACAGATCCCGCCGAACTCGCCGCCGTCGACCGTGATGACACCACCGACGTGCGAAGGGAGACTCTGCCGTGAACGTGCCGTTGCAGGGCACCGCGGATCTGATTCCAGGACTGCCGCAGGATCCTGGCCAACTCCTTGAGCTATTCACGCACTACGGGCCGGGCGTCGCGATCGGCGTTTTTGCCGGTGCTTCGGTGGTGGCGGCCGCTCGGTGGACGGTGTGGCGGTGGCGCAACACCCGGCTCGCGCCCGGCGCACGGATCATCGAGATCGCGGTCCCGCCGAAGGTCGAGGACGGCAGCGCCGCCGCCTGGTGGGCGCACCTGATCGGTCTCACCCTGCCCGCGTGGAAACGCGTGCTGTTCGGGCAGCCACATCTGGCATTTGAGTACTTGGCCGACCACACCGGTGTCCGTTTCCAGGTCTGGGTGCCCGGCACCGTCCCGCCCGGGCTGGTGGAGAAGACGATCCGGTCGGCCTGGCCCGGCGCCACCCTCACCACCCGCGCCGCCACGGGACCGCTCCCCGTTGACGCCCAGGCCGCCGGGGGACGGCTGGTCCTCGGGCGTGCAGAGCACTTCCCGCTCACCCACACCCACGACTCCGATCCGCTGCGAGGGCTGCTGGGCTCAGCGTCCGGACTCGCCGACGGCGAGCACCTGGCCGTGCAGATCCTGGCCCGCCCGGCGACCGGGCGGCGGTTGCGGCGCGCGCACCGGGCCGCTGCCGCACTGCGCGGAGCCCACTCCACCGCACCCCAAGCCGCCCTGTTCGACCTGCTCACCCCCGGCATGACCGGCCGCCGGGAACCCGCCGACCTGGCGCGGCAGTTCCCCGAGCGGGCCGAGCAGGTCCGCGCAATCCTCGCCAAGGCCGCCCAGCCGCGGTTCGAGACCGCGATCCGCTACGGCGTCGCCACCCGCCACCCCGATCAGGCCGAGGCAGGGTGGCTGCGCGCGCACGCCCACGAAGTGGCGTCCACGTTCGCGCTGTTCACCTCCGGCCACCAACACCTCCGCCGCAGACGCCTCCGCCGCCCCGCCGCCCGGCTCGCCGACCGCCGCCTGCACCGCGGCTTCCTGCTGTCGGTGCGCGAATTGGCGGCGCTGGCGCACTTGCCCTACGACCTGGCCGCGCCGGGTGTCACCCGCGCCGGCGCCCGCCCCGTCGCGCCCTCTCCCGCCGTCCCGGTCTCCGGCCCCGGTGTCCGTGTGCTCGGCGACTCCGAGGCCGGGGCACCGCGACCGGTCGGGCTGACCGTCGCCGGCGCCCGCCAGCACCTGCACGTCCTCGGCCAGACCGGCGTCGGCAAATCAACCTTCCTGGCCAACCTCATCCTGTCCGACGCCGCTGCGGGACGCGGCGCACTGGTCATCGACCCTAAAGGCGACCTGGTTACCGACGTACTGGACCGGCTCCCCGACCGCGCCATCGACCGGACCGTGCTATTCGATCCGGCCGACCGGGGCCGCCCGCCCTGTCTCAACGTGCTGGCCGGAGCGGATCCGGCGTTCGCGGCCGAGTCGATCATCACCACCTTCCGCCGCTGCTTCTCCTCCTCCTGGGGGCCACGCCTGGACGACCTGCTCCGCTCGGCCTGCCTCACCCTCACCCGCGTCAACGGCACCCGCGCCACCCTGGCCGACATCCCCCGCCTGCTGGTCGACACCCCCTACCGCGCCCGCGTCACCGCACGGCTGGAGGACGAACTGCTGCGCGGGTTCTGGGCGTCCTACGACGAACTCACCCCCGCCGCCCGCGCCTCGGTGATCGGCCCGGTAATGAACAAACTCCGCGCCGTCCTGCTGCGGCCCTTCGTCCGCGACACCCTTTCTGGCGGCGCGTCCACCATCGACCTGGGCGGCATGCTCGGCACCGGCGGCCTCATCCTCGCCCGCCTCCCCAAAGGCGTCCTCGGCGAGGACGCCGTCCGGCTGCTCGGTTCGCTGCTCCTCGCCCACACCTGGCAGGCCATCACCCCACGCGCCACCCAAGCCGAAGTTGAACGCCGCGACGCGGCCGCCTACATCGACGAAGCCCACAACTTCCTCAACCTGCCCGGCTCCATCTCCGACATCCTCGCCGAAGCCCGCGCCTACCGCTTCAGCCTCACCCTGGCCCACCAGCACCTATCCCAACTCCCCAAAGACCTCCGCGACGCGATCTCCGCCGACGCCCGCAACAAGATCTACTTCGCCGCCTCACCCGAAGACGCCACCGACCTCGCCCGCCACACCGCACCCCTCCTCGGCCCGCATGACCTGTCCCACC
>NZ_SMJX01000239.1 GCF_004348535.1 Actinomadura sp. KC216 | reverse complement strand
GTCCAGGCACCGCTGAGGCGCCCCAGAACATGCGACGCTCGGCAGCCGCCTTCGACCCAGGCGCCCTTGACCCCGGGATCTCGAAGGCGGCCGATTCAGCCGGGTAGGTGGTCTGGTCGGATCAGGCGGCGGATAGGCGGGGGGCTAGGCGGCGGAGCGGGTGGAGGCGGTGGTCTCGGTCAGGACGCGGCGGAGCACGTCCGGCTTGTTGGTGATGACGCCGTCCACGCCGAGCTGGACGGCCTTCTTCATGTCGCCGCTGTCGTCGACCGTCCAGGTGAGCACGTCCATGCGGGACGCGTGCACCTGCTTCACATAGGACGCGGTCAGATCGCGGAACGTCGGATTGATCTGGTCGGCGTACGAGGCCAGCCCGGGCAGCTCGCCGGCCTTCGGCGTGCCGAGCAGCCCGATCGGGACGTTCGGCAGCACCGAGTGGAAGCGGCGCATCGACTCCCAGTCGAACGACTGGACCGCGAGGCGGCGCTCCGCCGGGTCGGGCTCCAGCCAGGACGGCGACCTCTTCAGGGCCGTGGCGACGCGCTTCTCGATGCCCGGGTACAGGTTCGGGCTCTTGATCTCCACCAGGAGCCCGAGGCCCTTGTCGCGCATGGCGCTCAGCGTCTGGTCGAGCGTCGGGACGCGTTCGCCCTTGTACTTCGTCCCGAACCAGGATCCGGCGTCCAGCTTCTGGATCTCGGCGAGGGTGAAGTCGGAGACCTTCCAGGGCGCGCGGCCGGGGTACAGCTGCTCCACGTTCGTCGTCCGGGCGAGCGTGGTGTCGTGCATGATCACGAGCTTGTGGTCCTTGGACTCCTGGACGTCGAGCTCGAACACGTCGGCACGCTGCGACACCGCCAGTTTGAACGCCGCGAGCGTGTTCTCCGGCGCGTAGGCGGACGCGCCGCGATGCGCGACATTCGTGACATCGGCGGCGCGGGCGGCAGCGGCCGTACCATGCGCGGTGCCCGCCCACGGGTGGGGTTCCGGTCCGCCGGACCGCGAGGACGAGCCAGGCCCGGCGCCCGCGGCAGCGGGCATCACCGGGACGATGATCGCCGTCGAAGCGGTGACGGCGACGAGCGCGAGACGATTCCGTCGGTTCATCTTCACCTCTCGGGAGCCATTCGGGAGCCGGGTCCGGCCGGTCTAGCCGAGCCTTGCCACGCCTGCCCGCGGTCCTGCCGCCCGGTGTTGCCGCGCGGTCTTGCCGCTCCCAACCCTCGGGCCGTCCGGTGACACGAGCGTTACGGGCCGGTAGCAGACCGTGTACTGCCGGGGACGATACGCATCGTCGCGCACCCTGCACGGCCGCTGACACGACTTTGATCAGAAATGGACGGCGCCGCCCGGGCCCGGTTCCGGCTGGTCGGGCTTGGCGTCCGTCCGCGCGCCCTTGGCCGCCCTCGACAGGATCAGCGCCCCGAGCAGAAGCTTCCGGCTGCGCCGCAACGGTCGCAGAAAACGGACACGGCGGATGAACGCCCTGCCCGCCAACGTCCCCGTCAGCGTCCCGGCAGGCGTCCCCGCGGGCGTCTCCGCAGGCGTCCCTGCCGCCGCCCCGTCCAGCCCGAAGGCCCCGGGCCGTCCCGCCGACAAAGCCAGCGACAGCCGCGACGCTGGCACACGCGGCGTGCCCAACCGCGTCGGACGGCTCCGGCCGCGCAGCGTCACCGTCCCCCCGAGGTCCCACTCCTCAGCCTCGTCGAGATGCGCCAGCTCCAGGACGGTCGTCGAGGCCAGCACCTTCCCCGGCGTCCCCTTCGCCAGGTCGCTGAGCCGGGCCGCCTCGTTCACCGGATCGCCGATCACCGTGTACTCGAACCGCTCCTTCGCGCCGATGTATCCGGCGACGACCTCTCCCGCGGAGACGCCGATCCCCGCGTCCAGCATCGGCACCTCGGCGCGCAGCCGCCGCGCCAGCTCCCGGGCGGTGCCGAGCGCCGCGCCCGCCGAGTCCTCCAGCTGCGTCGGCGCCCCGAAGATCGCGAGCGCCGCGTCGCCCTCGAACTTGTTGATCCAG
This sequence comes from Actinomadura sp. KC216, assembly GCF_004348535.1. GTDB lineage: Bacteria > Actinomycetota > Actinomycetes > Streptosporangiales > Streptosporangiaceae > Spirillospora. The sequence continues at coordinate 10,978 of NZ_SMJX01000239.1, read as the reverse complement.
CCGCCGTGCCCCGCCACCACCGTCACCACGACGCCGAAGAACCGGTTCAGCAGCCCGACGACCTCGTCCGGGCTCCGCGTGTCCGCCAGCCGCGTCGACCCGGTGAGATCGACGAACAGCACGGCCACCTCGCGGGTCTCGCCGCCGAGCGTGATGTCGCCGTGCTCCAGCGCCAGGTCGGCGACCTCCTCCCCCACGTGCCGTCCGAACAGGTCGCGCAGCCGTTCATGCTCGCGGAGCCCGGCCACCATGTGGTTGAAACCGGCCTGCAACTGCCCGACCTCGCTCGCGTCGTACACGTCGACCTCCGCGCCGAGGTCGCCCCGCTCCACCTGCGCCATGCCCTTCCGGACGGCCCGGATCGGATCGGCGATCGCCTGTGTCGCCATATAGGTGACATAGACACCGGCGACGAGCGAGGCACCACCCAGCCCCAAGATCGTTATGGCGAGCTGGGTGACGTTGATGTCCGGCGCGGCCAGCGCGGCGACGGCGACGCAGATCAGCCCGAACACCGGGATCGCCGTCCCCAGCGCCCACGCGAGCATGACCCGCGTCGTCACTCCCGGCAGCCGGGTCCTTCTCGGCCGTTCCGCCGCCAGCACCAGCGCCGCCGCCGGACGCAGCAACCGCTCCGACAACAGATAGACGATCGTGCAGGTCGTGGCGGCGCCCAACAAGCACGTCAGGCTCGTCTTCACCGCCAGCCGCCCCGTGAACAGCACAAGGTCGAGCACCGCCCACCCCAACGCACCGACCACCCACAACGCGCCAATAAGAAGCGTCAACCGCAACGGGCCCAGAAGCACCGCGCGCCGTTGTTGCCGATCGGGCGTCCCCCCGTCCCGTACCAACGAAACAACGGGCCGCCACAGCCACAACCCCAGGAACAACGCCACCGGCACCGCGACCACCGGATAGCTGAAGAACGCCACCGCGTTCACGAGATGGGCGTAGTCGCGGTCCTCCAGCGGCGGATCCGGGACCACGAACGTCGCGAACAGCAGCACGACCACCGAGCCGACCGCGTTGGCGACGCCGACCACCACGAGCAGGACCCAGCGCACGCGGATCTCGAGCATGCTCGTCACGTGCGCCTCCGGAGGGATGGAACCGCCCACAGGGATCATCCCACGCCACGAAACGTCCCGGCGGCCGGGGCCATGGCACCCGCCGCCGGCACGTCCCACTCAGGCGCTGGTGCTCTCCACCTCCACGGCGACCTTCACACCGGTGGCGTCCTGCGAGGCACGCCGCACGAACGGCCAGCCGACCACGACCACCAGGGCCCACGCCGCCATCACGTACAGGGCGATCCGCGTGTCGGCCTCCCAGGCGATCGTCACCGTGACGAAAACGAAGAACGCCAGCACGGCCCAGTTGCTGAACGGCGCCCACGGCATCCGGTAGGACGACGTCTTCAACGCCCCCGCCTTGGCCTTCCGGCGGTAGATCATGTGCGACACCACGATGACGGTCCACACCGCCAGCGCGCCGCCGGTCGACACCGACGTGATGTACTCGAACGCCTTCTCCGGCACCACCGCGTTGACCACGACCCCGATGCCCATCACCAGCGCGGAGATAACAACGGTCAGCACGGGCACGCCCCGCCCGTTCAGCCGCGACAGGATCCGCGGCCCGTCACCGTTCACGCCGGCCGTCCGCAGCATCCGGGACGTCGAATACAGCCCGCCCGCGTTGCAGGACGACAGCGCCGCCGTCAGCACCACGAAGTTCACGATGTCCGCGCCGCCCGGAATGCCGATCTTGTCGAACGCCAGCACGAACGGGCTCGCGCCGCCCTTGAACGCCGTCCAGGGCACCACCGCGAGGATGACCAGCAGCGACCCGAGGTAGAACAGCGCGAACCGCAGCGGCAGAGCATTGATCGCCCGCGGAATGTTCTTCTCGGGATCCTTGGCCTCGCTCGCCGTCACACCCACCAGCTCGACGCCCAGATAGGCGAACATCACCATCTGCAACGTCATGATCGTCGCGCTGTATCCCTCGGGGAACACACCCCCGTGATCCCACAGGTTCCCGACCGCCGCCGTCTCCCCGGCGTCGCTGAACCCGAAGGCCAACACCCCGATCCCCACCATGATCATCATCACGATCGCCGCGACTTTGATCATGGCGAACCAGAACTCCAGCTCACCGAACAGCTTCACCGAGATCAGGTTCACCACGAACAGGATCAGCAGCGCCACCAGCGCCGTCTGCCACTGCTCGACCCCGGGCCACCACTTCTGGATGTAGGTCCCGGCCGCGGTCAGCTCCGCCATGCCGGTCGTGACCCAGATGATCCAGTACGTCCAGGTCGTGGCGTACCCCCAGAACGGACCGAGGAACTCCCGGGCATACCCCGCGAACCCTCCCTCCGTCCGCCGGTACGTCAGCAGCTCACCGAGCGCGCGCATGACGAAGAACAACGCCAGCCCCGCGACGGCATACGTCAGGATCAGGCTCGGCCCGGCCTTGGCGATGTTCTCCCCGGCCCCGAGGAACAGCCCGGTACCGATCGTCCCGCCGATCGCCAGCATCTGGATCTGGCGCGTCCCCAACCCTCGCTGATAGCTCTCCGCGCCCTGGTCCGGGAGCTTTGCGACCACGCGGCCTCCCTCACATCTCAGGGCCGCCCCACCCGGAGCGGCGCCACCCTCCGGTCACGCACCGCTGCGCAACCCGGACAGACTAGGAGCCCCGGGCGCATAACACGAAACACACCTGACAACCGGTATCGCCCCGGTATCTCTCCGTGACGACCTTCCCCCCTCAACCCACCGTTAACGAGTTGGCGACCACCTCGGGCATCGCGTATGCTCTCGGACGTCGCCAAGCGTCAAAGCGCCCCTCCGAAGCCGCTAAGCTCGGAGCAGCAAGGTCCTGTGGAGCAGTTAGGAGTGCTCGCCACCCTGTCAAGGTGGAGGCCGCGGGTTCAAATCCCGTCAGGACCGCCCAGACGTGCACCAGCACGTCCCGGGCAGGTAGCTCAGTCGGTACGAGCGTCCGCCTGAAAAGCGGAAGGTCGGCGGTTCGACCCCGCCCCTGCCCACACTTTGACCAGCAAGAACGCCCCGGAGCCATGCGGCCCGGGGCGCTGTTCTGACGGCAACCCACGTCCTAAAGAAGCGGACGGTCAGTCACCTGGTATGAGCCAGAGGTTATATTGGTGAGGTGCCGTGGGACGTCATACTCCTCGAACCGGTCGAGAGCTGGTTCCTCAAGCTGTGTGAATCCGAGGTGGATACCGCAGCCTTGATCGAGCAAGCCATCGACAGGCTGGCCGAAGTCGGGCCCACACTGGGACGACCGCTCGTCGACACCCTGGAACACAGCGAGTTGCGCAACCTCAAGGCGGCCCGGCAGCCGAGGACGATCCGAGATCCGCATGCTGTTCGTCTTCGACCCCGATCGTGCCGCAATCTTCCTGGTGGCCGGAGACAAGGCCGGACAGTGGTCACGCTGGTACGACGAGGCGATCCCACTGGCCGAAGCCCGCTACGCCGAGTACCGGGCCGCGAAGGACAAGGAGGCCGGACGATGAGCACCGGACGCCGCTGGCAGGACATCAAAGCCGAAGCACACCGCCGCAACCCCGAACTGGCCGACCCCGAGCGCCAGGCCCGGGCTCGCGCCGAACTGGACGCATACGTCGCCGGCCACCACCTCAAGGAGCTTCGCAAGGCCATCGGCAAGACGCAAGCCGAGGTCGCCCAGATCCTCGGCGTCTCCCAGTCCCGCGTCTCTCAGATCGAGAACGGCGACCTCGAAGCCATGGAACTGGAGACGCTCCGCGCTTACGCCACCGCCCTCGGCGGCCACGTGGACGTCACCGTCAGCGTGGGACCCCACTCGATTAGGGTCGCCTAACACGCTGCCGACAACGTCAATGCACAAGAGTCAGCACGATTAGGCGCCAATGACCGCTCTCCCCAGTGGATCGACTGGCAGCACTGCCCATCAGAGCGGAGGGGCAGCAGTTCGTCACTACCCAAGCCGCCCTCGTGTCCTGCTAGGACACCTCCGGCCGTCAGCAGGCCCGGCGCGCGCTCTGGATGATGGTGCTGGCGACAACCCCATCGTCATGCACATCCCCCTTACACACGTTGGGAGGTCCCTTAGCGACGCCAGCTAAGGAACCTTTGGCCTCGTACACCGCAACATTCACAGCGTGGGCCTGTCTGTGGTCGCGGGTAGAGTCTCTTCGCGATTCGTGAAGGAGAAAAAACAGTTGCCGAAGGTCCCAGCGAGCCGCAGACCAGGGCGTAGCGCTATCAACGCACTTCGCACGTTACTGGAACAGCATGATCATATCGTTCAGGAGATCGATGGCCAGAACGATTTTGGCGAGGACTTGCATGTCACGTTCACCGAGGACGGGCGGGTCACAGGCGATATGATCAAGATCCAGGTCAAGGGTGGACGATCTTGGCGCAGGACGGATGGGTACGGCGTCCCCGTAAGTCACCACGCCGACACATGGACCGACGGTAACGTTCCCGTATTTTGCGTAGTCCACGACCCGGAAAGCAGCACCCTGCACTGGGCCAATGCCACGAAACAACTACTTTTGGCGCGCCGTGAACGGAGAGTACTGACAACCATCCAGATCAATGCCGCAGATCGGCTGGACGATGTATCTCTTGCCGACTTCGTCTCGCAAGCGCGGCGCTACACAAACCGCTACCGAGGCAATCAGGCCCTACGCACTCGGCTTGGCGAAATGGCGGGTGTCGAGTTCGGAGGAACCGATATTGTCATGCACTTCGTCAACCGATGGGGGGAGGACTTGATTTTCTGGCAGCGTCGAGGTGAGGGGTACTCGACGCTGCTCCATAGCGACCTCGATTGGCAGCCACAATGTATCTGGCCGGAGGCACTCCAATTTAACACCACCTTGCGCACTCTCGGCTCCACCCCTACTATCGCGAATGTCATCCTCGACACCGCCGAGGCTTTTTGGCTAGTTGCTTGTTTCGAAGCAACTGGATGGGCACGAGAACCCCTTCCAGGGCGAGATATAGGCGCACGGGATACAGCCGATCGCGGAGAGTACGGCTTCTCCGCTCGGATCGGATCGCCAAGCAATAGACTGACCTCCCAGCGAGAACTAGTTGCGGCTAAGGAACTTATCGCAGGCGACAGAATCTACTGGCTAAGTCGACATTGGAATGAGCGGGGACGACTCGTCTCCGAAGTTTGGGACTCCGTCGATACACCCGGAGCTATCTGCGTCCGCTTCGATCAATTGCTGCTGGGCGATACTTTCTGGCCCGACGAGCCCTTCGCTAGATCCAAACGTAGACTTTAGATGCGGCTCGAATTCATCCCGATCCATACAACCTCCCATCTACCTGTCACGCCGTCCCACTGCTCGCGGAACCTGCACACCCGGAGGGCCGCGGGGGGCATGAGCCGCACGTCGGAACTCTATCGGAACTCTAAAGGACGCTTTGCGGGTCTTGCGAGAAGTCCAGTCCAAGATCCATACAGCTTGAACAACTCCGACTCCTAAGAGGAAACCAGAGCGACTCCGCAGGGCGTCCACGGTCGAGAACCAACATGAGGCTTCGGCGACGTCGTCCAACGGCCCGGTCTCTAGTGGGGGCGGGCCATTCAGTAGTTCGGCGGTGACGTTGACGGTCCCATCGCGAGTGCCGGTGAGGATATGTGCGTTGACGGTGAGCGGCTAACCCAGTTGGCCTGAAGGCTCAGGCATTAGCCTCGGCGCCGTGGTCCTTCGATGGCTACGCGGCCTCGCACTCTGGCCACTCGCAGGCTCCACGCATCCTCTGCTCTCTATATGTCCTCATCCATTCCCTGACCGTCTACGCCCCCCTCTAGCTTGCTAGAGGCACTAGCAGGGTGTGTTACAAATTCGTAAGCGTACGCTCCATCGAGCAAACACGCTCTCAACCGTCATGATGCCGACGCTCATCTCCGGTGTCGAAAAATCGACCTAAATAATCCTCCACATTCAAATCACTCTCCCGAATAAGAGAGAAAACTTCACTCCCGTGACCCGGAGCATCCCCGACGAAGTAGGCTTGGGTCAGGCCAGCAAACGATACGCCATCAAGTATACTCGCATATTCAAGCGCCTCAGACTCTGCCATGGATATTGCATCATCGAAATCTCTCGCCTCCCAGAGGGTGATTCGCTCCTCATAGGTGCCCGCGATCGAATCTCGAAATACACAACGAACACCGAACCAGATTGCCTTATTATCAGTCAAGATCGTCCACACTCACGTTCGCCCGAAGTTCCAGGATCCATACGCCTACGATACGAGGACGAGCCGACATCGTCCCCACGACGATTCATCTGGCGCACCCTCATCGATACGCGAAACCAACCGGTCGACCATGCTCCAGCCCCCAGAGGCTCAAGCCATGAGGCCGCAGGCTGACGACAACAATGACGACAACAACCCCACCCCTGGCTGCCATCGACTTACGTCCAGCACCGTCCGGCCTCGGAAGACACCGTGGCGGCAGGGCGGTCGCTACTTCTGAAAGCGGAAGGTCGGCGGCTCGACCCGCTCCTCCACCCCCACGTCCCTGACCAGCGCTAACACGGTCAGAGGTTCTTCACTCTCCCGGCCCCGAAACGGCCCCAAGCGGATGTACACCGCTCGAACATTTTCTGCCTATCGCCCTGACGGTCGTCGGGCATCCAGCTCGGCCCACCAGACTCCAAGACGTTGCACTCGCGCCCATCCCACGACGAGCTGACTGCGGCTGGGGCGAACATCGCCTCCGAGCGGTCGGCGGCAGGTGAGGGTGTTGTGCGCTCGCGGGGTGGGTCTGTCGTGGTCTATTCCTTGATTGCTTGGAGGGTGTAGCTGGCGGCCAGCCGTTCGGGGTGGCGGGTCAGGCGCCATTCGCCGGTCTGATCTATGGTCATCTGTCCGGGCAGGGCCTGCCAGGGGACGCTGTCGTGCTCGGTCAGGCCGGTCAGCCGCATTCCAGCATCGAGCAGCGCGGTGATGGTCTCGCCGAGGCCGTGGTTCCATTCGTGGGTGAGTCCGTGAGTGAACTCGGTCTCGGTTTCCACGTAGGTCCCGGGCTCGTCGAAGATCAACGGCTCGGTGGTTTCGAAGTAGGGGTAGCGTAGGTAGGGCGGGTCGGTGGTCTCGTCCAGTGCGAACAGCATGGGGTGGCCCTCGCGGATGAACAGGCGGCCGCCCGGTCGCAGCAGGTCGGCGACGACGCGAGCCCATCGCGCCACGTCCGGCAGCCAGATCAGGGCGCCGATCCCGGTGTAGACCAGATCGAAACCCTCGCGGCCGAACACGTCGACGGCGTCGTAGACCTCGGCGTGGCGGAAGTCGATGCTGCTTCCCGTGCCGGTGGCCAGCCGCCGCGCCTGGTGCAGCGCGGCCGAGGAGAAGTCCAGGCCGCTCATCGTGGCACCCAGGCGCGCCAGGGATACGGTGTCGGTGCCGATGTGGCATTGCAGGTGCAGGGCACGCAGCCGGGTCAGATCGCCCAGGCGAGGGCGGTCGAACCGGACGACGCTACTGAGGTGCCCGGGGTCGTTGATGAACCGATCGAATCCGTAGTCGGGGGAAGCGGCATGTGCCGGGGCCCGTTCGTCCCAGTTGGCCCTATTGATCGCCACGTAGTCGTTCACACCAGCACTGTGCCAGCGCACCGGTCCCCTCACCCAGCCAATATTCGCCTGTCCCGCACACAGCCACCCGCTGCCGGCAGCTGCGCGGCACTCGATGCTGATCGGTGCCGCGTGCGCCCTTCTCGGCTACGAGCCCGCGACCCGCGGCATGAGCGTGCAGTGGAGTGAGCGCTGGTCGCGGACCTGTGCGGCTTCTCGTACCGCGACACATCCCCGCCGTCATGGGCGGAGCTGCCGCCGGGAATAACACTCGGCACCTCCAACTGTGCCGAAAGAATCCCTTGTTCATCATTAGGTCATATGATGAGTTCCATAATGGCCCATTGCTCCTGAGGAGAAGAGTCAGTTGCCCTGGCGGCCCACCTTGCCCGGTTTGCCCCATCCTGCCCGTTGCGCAAAGGCTGAGCCGGTCTCGTGACCCACCTGACACGACTGTCTATGTCAAACGCGAGCAACGCACAAATGGCGGGGAGGGCGAGGAACTGGTGCTTGATGGCATTGGGCTGGATGGGAGGCCGCAACAGCCAAGACGTGTAGGTTAATCATTGAGGGGACCAAACCTGGCTTTGCACGGTCCCATACGATCTGGATATTGGGAGGCAGCAAGGAGATGGACGGCTTTCAAAGGTGATCAAGGATCGGTCGAACTCAGAAAAGAAGCGAATTAGAGACGAACTGACTAAGAGATGCCCACAACAGCGAACAGCTCGGTCCTGAGGAGCAGCGGAAGGCGCACCTTTATCGCACTAACTACGTTCCTTAACCTCTGTGTCTGGGCTGCCGTAGCGATTACGGCGCAGCGGTGGGACCGGCTAGATGCGCCGTCCGTAATTCTCCTACTCTTGAGCGGCTTACTGCTCCTGAAGTTCGTGCGCGCAAAAACCCGGCTCAACAACGATGGGCTGACCATCCCACGAACCTGCGGCGTGAGGACCGTCCCATGGGACATCATCGAGAGAATCGATGTGCACCGCGGGCCTTGGGGCCGCCACGTCACCCTGTCCTCACGAGAGGGAAAATCCATTAAGATTCCGGCACCCGGTGATTGGTGGCCGCTTCAGGACTCGAATTTCGACCAGAACCTCGCCATCATCCACGAACGGTGGTCCAGGAACCACTGAGTGCCCCCGCGTTTCCGAACAACTGCTTGATGGTGATCTACGGGCAGACCGATGCCCGGGGTGGCTCGCCGCGTCTTTGGTGTCGTGGCGTGGGCGTAGCGATGCACGGTCTCGGGCATCGTCGCGTGCTGTTCGCGTCGCCTGGCGATCCGTGCGCATTCTCACTCGGCCGGGCCAGTTGTGGAGGCGGTTACCGTCGGCGGAGGAGACGTTGATAGGTCAACCGGGCCGGGGGGACTCGATATCACGGCTATGCGCGGCGTTGTGGCCTCGTTCGGGTGGCCGGCCGACGGCAACCTTGACGGCAATGGGGGTATCAAACCTGCACCACGGGAGTACGTCGAGCACCATCCGACCTCGGTCGACGACCCCTGCTGCAGGGTGGTCGTTGCTCCTGAAAGCCGGAGGTCGACGGTTCGGCTCCGCCCTTGCCCACATCCACGCCTTTGGCCAGCGAACACGGTCGGAGGCGCTCTATTTCGGCCTCGGTACGGACTGTGCACCGCTCCAAGGACTTCCGCCTATCGTGTTGGAGATCGTCCGGTAATCAGCGGCGCCGGACGCTGTCCCATAGCTTCGAGCCGCTGGCCTTGGTGAACGCTGCTCCTCCGAGCGCTCGGTGGGTGTTTGCCGTCCCTGGCAGTGGGGTTAGATATCAATGACTGTGCCTTGTTCGCGAGGCTGTGATCAGCTCATCATGGAGCTCTGCGGCTCGCAGGCGATGAGGAATATTGGTCTTGAGGGTTTCTGATGTGGGTACTCCATTACGACTTTGACAAATACGGCGGCGCATGGATCCAGGCGGTGGAGGCTCGAACCCCAACCCGCTCCGCCGTTCATCGACTGGAGTATCCGGTAGCGGCACGGCCGGGTCTGTTGCCTGGAGGCGACTCAGCTCGAGAGGCTCGCGCGGAGTTGCTGACGGCGGAAGCCAAGCTCGCGGTCCTCCCTGAACCCGTGCGTATGGCGTTCACCCTGGCCGAGACCGCGGATGATGTCGTGAAGGCCGAATCGTCGCGGGAGGCGGGCGGCGCGATCGCGGGTAAGGCGCTGGAGGTGATCGTTCTCGCAATGTTCCAGACGGTCGATCTGGCGGGGATCGCGCCGCTAGTGAAGACGATGAACGACGAGGTCGGCGATAAGACCGCGATCGTGGATCCGGAAGCACTTCAGGAATTGGCAAATGAAATGGAAGGGCCGCATCGAACGGCTGCGCAGAAGCTGTTGGACGGAGTTAAGAAGCTCATCGATGGACTTCGAGAGCCCGAGTCGCCTCCTCCGCCGGAACATAAGGAGCCTGAACCGCTTGAACCCCCTGAACCGCCTGCTCCGCGGCCTCCCGGCCCAGGGTTTGGGTGGCTTTGAATGGACCTTTTCGTCGCTCGTTCTACGGTGGAGCTGAGCGTTCGATCTGCTGCCTCTGGGTCTAGGTGGTTGGGGTGACGGTCGAGGTATTTGCCGTTTCGTTATAGCACGTGGCGTGCGGCGGTCTGTGTGACGGAGAGGGCGGCTGCGGTGTCGAGCACGGTTCGGCGGACGGGGTGGCTCACATCTGGGTTAGTTATTCGGGTGAGGAGCGTAGGTAGGTCATTAGGGTCTTGCCGCGTGGGGAGAGGCGGTAGCCGGTTTCTAGGCTTTCGGTGAGGCCTAGGGCTTTTAGGCGGCGGACGTCGGCTTTGAAGGGGAGTTTGTCGCGGTCGAGGCGTTCCGCCAGGTCCATGGCGCGTAGGCCGGGGTGTTCCTCGATGAGGCGGAGAACTTCGCGGGTCCAGGGGCCGCGACGGCTGCGGGTGTCGATGGTGTCCAAGGTGGCTTTGAGGTCGGCCAGTTCCTGGTCGGTCAGGTCGGCGTTGTTGGCCAGCTCGGATCTGGGGTCGGGGCCGCTGAGATGGAGCATGACGCGGTGGTAGCCGCCCTCCTTGGTGCTCTTGGATAGGGCGGTGAGTAGTGCGGCCCGGTCTTTGAATCCTGAGCGGAGAGCATCCTCTTCGGTGATCTCATCTGGGGTGACGGCCGTGACCGAGTCGATGACGACGATTCCCGCCCAGGTGCGCTGAGTGCTCCCCGCGCGGACGCGGGGCTCGGCCCACACTCGGAACACCCGGTCGATCCGCCCGCCTGCGATCCCCTCAAGGACCTCCCGTCTGAACAGCATCGTTCCCCTCCCGAGTGACGCGTTCGTCCTTCTGTAATCTTCTTCGGAGGTACCTGGGAG
>NZ_SMJX01000238.1 GCF_004348535.1 Actinomadura sp. KC216 | reverse complement strand
CCCGACTCCCGCCCCGCCTACTCACCCGCCGATCCCGCCCACTCCTCCGGCCTCCTCCCGGCCGGTCGTCCCTCCGGTTAACGCCGGGGGACCTCCGTCATGCCTGCGGGTAACGGGTTGAACCGTTCCCCGCCGCGCCACCCGCTGCACCGCCAACCCGGACTACGATCGCCGATATGCAGGACCTAGCGGTGATCATCCCGGCCAAGGACGAAGCCGACCGCATCGCGGCCACCGTCAAGGCCGCGCACGAACTCCCCGGCGCGGGCCTCGTCGTCGTGGTCGACGACGGCTCGTCCGACGGCACCGGGCGCGCCGCCCGCGAGGCGGGGGCGCGGGTCGTCCGGCACACCCGCAACCGCGGCAAGGGCGCCGCGATGGAGAGCGGCGCCGAGGCCGTCCGGCTGCTCGACGACGGCCGCGACCAGCCCCGCCACCTGCTCTTCCTGGACGCGGACCTCGCCGACACCGCCCGCGAGGCCGCCCCGCTGGCCGAACCCGTCCTCGCGGGCGACGCCGACATGACGATCGCTGTGTTCACCACCACCGTGAAGCTCGGCGGGCACGGGTTCGTCGTCCGGCTGTCCCGCGACGGGATCCGCCGCGCCACCGGCTGGGAGGCCACCGCGCCCCTCAACGGGCAGCGCTGCCTGACCCGCGCCGCGTTCGACGCCGCGCTGCCGCTCGCCGCCGGGTTCGGCGTCGAGACCGCGCTCACCATCGACCTGCTCCGCCAGGGCTTCCGCGTCACGGAGGTCGAGGTCCCGCTCGCGCACCGCGCCACCGGCACCGACTGGCGGGCCCAGCTGCACCGCGCCCGGCAGTTCCGGGACGTGGCCAGAGCGCTCGCCGTCCGCGACCCGGCGGCCGCCTCCGTGACACGACGCTTGAACGGCCTGCGCGGCAGCCGCCCGTGACCCGACTCGGAACCAGCGGGCTGGGCCGGATCGGGCTCGGCGGTATCGGGCTCAGCCTGGCGTGCTTCCTCACCACCGCCCTGCTGGGCCCGTCGGTGTTCCAGCCCGCGCTGGGCGGCCGTTCCGCCGAGCCGCCGTACTCGCTGGACGTCCACGCGTCGCCGTACCTGGTGATCGGGCTCGTGGTGGCGGGCGTCGTGGCGGGCGCGGGTGGCCTCGGCATGTGCTTCGTCGCCGTCCGGCGCGGCTGGCGGGTCGGGGCCCGGCCACTGGTGATCGCGGGGCTGCTCGCGGCCGTCGCGTTCATGGCCATGCCGCCGGTCGGGTCCACCGACCACCTCAACTACGCCTCGTACGGGCGGATGGCGGCGACCGGCCACGACCCGTACGCCACCCGCGCCGTCGACCTGCCGACGGACCCGGTCGCCGGGGCGCCGGAGGAGTGGCGCACCACACCCTCGGTGTACGGGCCGATCGCGACGGGCGAGCAGGCGTTCGCCGCGTGGGTCGGCAGCGGGTCCGTGCGGCTGACCGTGTTCGTCCTGTCCGTCGTGAACACGCTCGCGTTCGCGATCACCGCGCTGATCCTCTACCGGACGGCCAGGACCGAGGAACGGCGGCTCCGCACGGCCCTGCTGTGGACCTGCAACCCGCTCGTCCTGTTCCACCTGGTCTCGGGCGCGCACAACGACGTCCTCGCGATCGCGCCGATGGTCGCCGCGCTCGCCGTCTTCGGCGGGCGGGAACGTCCCGGCTGGGTGCGGGCCCTCGGCGCGGGCGTGCTCGCGGGCGCGGGCGCGGCGATCAAGGTTCCGGCGGCGCTCGTCGGCGGCGGGCCCGCCTGGGCGCTGCTCCGCGAGGCGTGGACGGAGCGCCGGTGGCGCCCGATCGGCGGCCTCGCCGCGCTGTTCGGCGGCGCCGGGGCCGTCACCGCGATCTCCTACGCGCTCGCCGGCCCGCACGCCCTCGACCAGGTGCGGGAGGCGAGCGACATGGTCTCGTTCGCCACCCCCTGGCACCTCGTCGACGAGTTCCTCGGACGCGGCTCGCAGCGCACCATCATCAAGACCGGCGCCCTGATCGTCGGGTTCGCGCTGTTCGTGCTGCTCGTCCGCGCCCTGCCGAAGGACGACACCGCTGGGGCGCCGCTCACGCGGGACGCGGAGAACCGCCGGGTCGCGGCGGCGTTCGTCCTCGCCTGGCTCCTCGCCGCCCCCTACGCGCTGCCCTGGTACGACGGGTTCGGCTGGGCGGTGCTGGCCCTGCTGCCCTGGACGCGGGTCGACTGGATCCTCCTCGCCCACACCACCGCGCTCAGCCTCGCCTACCTCCCGGCCCGCGCACCCGCCCGCATCAAACTCCCCGACGACCTCTCCTGGCTGTTCACCGTCGTTCGGCCGACCGTGGTTCCGTGGACTCTTCTGCTGATCCTGACGGTCCTGGTGGTTCAGAGTCTTCGTTCCACAAGTCGATCTCCAGCGACCGGACGCCCGCGGCGAGCATCAGCGGAGTCGACAGGCTGAACGCCACCGACAGGATCACCACGCCCGAGTCGTTCACCAGCATCCCGATCACACCGACCGTCAGCGCGCACAGCAGCGCCGGACGCATCGTCACGCTGTGCTCGTACGCGCGCTGCAGCAGCGACACCCGCCACCGCGTCGGCCGCGCCAGGACGAAGAACAGGAACCCGATCGCGGCGGCGAGCGGCAGCGTGAACGGCCAGTACCCGAGGCTGTTCAGCATCGCGTTGAACTTCCGGACGACCACGCCCCACGCGTCGCCGTCCACGAGGTCCTGCCAGAACCGGCCGAGGTGCGTCGGGTTCGCGCTCCTGGAGTTCAGGTACGAGATGAACAGCACCAGCGCCGCTCCGACCAGGCAGAACAGCGCGAGTTTCAGCGGCGACACGCGGCGTCCGGTCACCATCAGGCCGAGCATCGCGAACGCCGGGACCATCGCCAGCACGCCGCCGAAGTCGCTGCCCCACGCCGGGAGCCCGTCCACCGCGACCGCGAACGCGCCGATCGCCGCGACGATCCCGAGCGCGAGCGTCTTGCGTCCCGCACGCAGCGGGTACTCCGTCAGCCATGCCGCCGTCAGGATCGACGCGACCGCGAACAGCGAGAACGCCTGGTTGCCGAAGCCGTAGAACCGTCCGGCGACCAGCGCCGTGTAGCCCATCAGCGTGTTCAGTTGCAGGGTCGAGCCGGTCATCACGTCCAGCGCCAGCACGAGCGCCGTGACCAGCGTGATCACCAGCCCGGGCGCGAACGCGGACCGCCGCCACGGACCGGCCAGCGCCACCCCCGTCAGCAGCCCCGCGAAGCCGAGCACCGTGCAGATCAGGATGGCCGTCGCGTTCTCCGCCCGCCACCACGGCAGCAGCCCGGCCAGGAACGACGCCCCGGTCGCCGCGCCGCCGAGCAGCGCGATCACGCGGGTCCCGCCGAGGATCCGCGCCCGCGAACTCCGATCGCCGCCGAGCCGCCGCAGCGCGATCGCCGCGATCCCGTACAGGACGAGTTGCGTCGCGAACAGCACCCAGTAGAACGACGTCTGGACGGCCCGGATCGCCTGCGCGGCGACGTCCTCGTCCTCCAGCGCCTCGACCCGCTCCTGCGTCGGCACCGTCGACGGCTGCGACCGCCACACCGACCCGACGGCCTCCTTCGGCTGCCGCAGCCCGAGGAGCTTCAACGTCGTGGCGGTCAGATCGGTAAGTGTGACGAGCCCGTCCTGCCGGGTGGCGCTCGACGTCATGTACCCGGCCCCGTACTGCCCGCCCGCGCTCTTCGTCTGCGCGATGGCGACACGCAGGTGGGGGTCGACACTCACATCGGACAGCCCGGCGAGCAGCACCGTCGTCCCGTCCGGGATCCCGGTCATGACCTCCCCGACCCTCCGGTCGGCGGCGGCAGCGGCGGCGGCGCGCTTGCGCTCCGACAGCGGCTCCTGCTCGCCCTCGATGTCGACGCCCGCGTCGATGTAGGCGCGGAACAGGTCGTCGACGTCCACCGCCGCGAGCGGGCAGCGCGCCCAGTCGGCGGCGGTCACCCGGTCGGGCGTGGTCACGTACCGGTCCACCCGCCCGCCGCCGTTCCCGACCCCGAACACCGCGCCGGGCCCGACCGCCATCGTGCACCCGCCCGCCGCCTGGACGGCGTCGCCGAGCAGCCCGATCTGGGCGTGGTAGTTCGTGTCCGCGTTGTCGCTCTTGATCGCGGGCCACCCGGGCGCGACGGCCCCGCCCGCGGGCGGCGGCCCCGTGGGGGAGGGCTGCCCTGGCAGGATCGGCGCGGCCGGCAGCGCGCAGTTCCCGTTCGGCAGCCGCGACCGCTGCCCCGCCGACAGCGTCAGCCAGCCGTCCGTCGGGCAGGTGTTGACCCGCGTCGTCCGGACACTGAGCCCCGCGGCGGATCCCCCGGCGGTCAGGCCCCAGAGCGCGGGCGTCTTCTCCCGGTCGATATCGCTCCACATCAACCCGGGAACCCCTATGACCACAACGCGTCCCCCCACCACCTCAGCGTGCGCGGTGGCCGAACCGGGGAGCGCGGGCGCCAGGGCGAGCACCGCGAGCGCCGCGACGAGGGTGGCGAGGAACATGCCGATCTTGGTCCCCCGCGAAGTCATGGCGCTCAGGCTACAAGAGGCCGATGACCGCGGAGTGGCCATATCCTGCGGGCTGTGGACGGTCCCAAGGCGCATGTGGTCGGCGAGGCGGATGCCGGGGGCACCCACGCCCAGGAGCCGGTCGGGGGCCGGACGGCCGAGGCCGCACCCGCCGCCCCCGCGCGCCGGAGGACGGCGCGGGATCTGCTGACCTTGCTGGCGGGGATCGCCGTCGCCGTCGTCGCGGTGTCGCCGATCGTCAGGCGGTGGCTCGGCAACGAGCCCGATCAGCGGCTCGTCGACCTGGAGGTCTACCGGGACGGCGGGCGGGCCATCCTGCGCGGCGCCCCGCTGTACGACGTCCTCACGCAGCCGCCGCAGCTCCTGCCGTTCACGTACCCGCCGTTCTCGGCCGTCCTCGCCGTGCCGTTCACCGTGATGTCCTGGCGGGCCGCGCAGCTCGTCTGGACGGGCCTGATCTGCGTCGCCCTGGTGATCTCGGTCTGCTACGCGTTCCGCGACCTGCTCCGCCGCGCCGGACGCTGGGCGCCGCTCGCCGCGGGCGTCCTGGTCGCGGCGATGGCGTGGCTCGATCCCGTCCGGGACCAGTTCCGGTTCGGGCAGGTCGGGCTGTTCCTGCTCGCGATGTGCCTGGCCGACTGCTGCGCCCGGACGCCCCGCTGGCCGCGCGGGATGCTCGTCGGCCTCGCGCTGGCGATCAAGCTGGTGCCGGGCGTCTTCCTGATCTACTTCCTGATCACCGGGCGCCGGGAGGCGTTCGGGAACGCGCTGTTCACGGCGGTCGCGGCCAGTCTCGGCGCGTTCGCGCTGCTGCCGTCCGACTCGGCCGACTACTGGTTCGGGGCCCTGCTGCAGGGCGGCGACCGGACGGGCGCCGTCGACGGCACCACCAACCAGGCCATCCATGGGATCGTCGCGCGGATCCTGGACGAGGGGCCCGCCCGCACGCTCCTGTGGCTGCTCCTCGCGGCGATCGTGGCGTGGTACGGCTTCGCGTGGGCCCGCCGCGCATTCCAGGCCGCCGATCTCCAGTCCGGACCGTCCTCCAGCCCCCACCCACCGCCATTCAACGGACGAGCTTCGCTCGACGGACCGGATTCCTACAGTCTGGTCCTCGCGGCGGTCGCGATCGTGGGGCTGCTGTCGGTCGTCCTGTCCCCGGTGGGCTGGATACACCATCTTGTGTGGATGATCGCGGTGTTCGGTGCTTTGGCCGGTGATGGCCGAGACACGCGAAGATGTCTTTTGGCGTTCGGTCTCTGGCTGCTGTTCCTCTTCCCGATCCCCTGGTGGGGACGGGCGCTGATCGGCCCGGAACACTCCACCGTCTCGGTTTTCGCGGGGCAGATCGTGCGTGACGTGTTCGGTCTCGCGGCCCTGGCGTCGATCATCATCCTCGGCAAGTGGCTGGTGGAACGGGTCGAACCGCGGGTCAAGCGCGAAGATCCTTCGCGCCGCGAGGCCGGGGTGGGTACGCTCAGCCCGTGATGCTTGTCGCGGTGGCCGTCGCCGGCCTGGTCGCCGGGGTTGCGGGGCTGTCCATCGCCGTGGTCGCCCACAACCGGGTGAACCAGGTCGTCGACGAGTGCGGGGAAATGCTCAGGCGCCAGCTCCAGGTCGCCAGTGGGTCGGTGGACGAACGCGCGCTGCGCGACCTCGCCATCGTCCACTACGACGCGCTCAAGGAGATGTCGGGACACCGGTCCTTCTCGCTCGCCCTGCTCGACGCGGTCGGGGACGGGATCGTCATCAGCTCGATCAACGGCCGCACCGAGACGCGGACCTACGCCAAGGCCATCCAGGGCGGGCACCCGGTCGAGATGCTCTCCCCCGAGGAGAACCAGGCCCTCCGCGCGGCCCGCCTGGGCAAGGGCCCCATCGTGACGATGGACGACCCCCTGCCCGACTTCGGCAACGGCAACGGCGACCGCAAGGCCCCCACCGCCCGCGCCTGACCGCGCTTGACGGACGGGCTTGACCGGCCGCCCAGTAGACTCGGTCTCCTACCTCGCATGCCCGCGAGGCGCATCCCGTCCACCAGGAACGCACGCATCGGGAGTACCCGTGACCGCAGACGACAGGCCAGCGCGCTACGCCTACCTGGGTCCGCAGGGCACGTTCACCGAGGCCGCGCTGCTGACCCTGCCCGGCGCCGCCGAGGCCGAGCACCTCCCGCTCGCGACCGTCCCGGCCGTCCTAGACGCCCTCCGCCGGGGAGAGGCCGACACCGCCGTCGTCGCTCTGGAGAACTCCGTCGAGGGGTCCGTCCCGACCACGCTGGACGAGCTGGCCACCGGCGAGCCGCTGCACATCGTCGGCGAGATCCACCTGCCGGTGTCGTTCGCGCTGCTCGTCCGGCCCGGCACGGAGCTCGGCGACATCAAGACGGTCGCGTCCCACCCGATCGCGCAGCCGCAGTGCCGCCGCTGGCTGCTCGGCAACGTCCCGGACGCAGAATGGCGCGCCGCGACGTCCAACGCGGAGGCCGCCCAGCACGTCGCCGACGGCCACTACGACGCCGCCCTCGCCGGCTCGTTCGCCGCGGCCCGCTACGGCCTGTCGATCCTCGCCGACGACATCCACGACATCGCCGACGCCGTCACCCGCTTCGTCGTCCTGCACCGCCCCTGCCCGCCGCCGGCGCCCACCGGCAAGGACAAGACGACTGTCGTCGCGTTCATCGGCGAAGACCACCCGGGCGCCCTGCTGGAGATCCTCACCGAGTTCTCCGTCCGCGGCATCAACCTGACCCTGATCCAGTCGCGCCCCACCGGCACCGGCCTCGGCTCCTACCTGTTCTGGATGGACTTCGAGGGCCACGTCGCCGACGCCCGCGTCGGCGAGGCCCTGATGGGCCTGCGCCGCGTCTGCGCCGACGTCCGCTTCGTCGGCTCCTACGCCCGCGCCGACCAGGTCCGCCCCGAGATCCGCCGCGGCACCCACGACAACGACTTCACCGAAGCCGCCGCCTGGGTCGAATCCATCCGCACCGGCTGACCGGGCGTGCCCGGTTCTCACACATGGACCACGGCCCAGTTCGACGGGACCTTCTACCTGGTCACGGAGAGGGTGAAGCAGGATGGGCACTGGCGCGTCCGGTACCTGGGAAGCGCCACGTACATGCCGCTCGTGAGCGGTTCCGACCACATCGACGTCAAGTACCAGACGAGCTGGTACAGCTTGAACGCGGCGCCCGAACCGGTGGAGAAGGGCGGGACGATCAGGGTCACGGGCCGGCTCTACCGGTGGCGGGACGTGGCGGGCCCGGCACCGAACGCGCCCGTGTACATGGCGTCCTACAAAGGCAGCGGCACCTACGACGCGTCGGACACGCGGGCGGACTATGTCGACGTGCGCTGACGTACTCTGCCTGGGTGGCCAAGGACTTCGATCTCTACGAGCGGGAACTGTGGGCCGGGCGGGCGTCCGCGTACGAGCGGGGGTTCGCGCGGCTCACCCGTCACATGGTCGGTCCGCTGCTGGACGCCGCGGGCGTCGGGGACGGGACGCGGTTCCTCGACGTCGGGACCGGCCCCGGGTTCGTGTCGCAGGGGGCGACGGCGCGCGGCGCCGTGGTGTCGGCGATGGACGCCGACCCCGGCATGGCGGACATGGCGCGCAGGAACGTGCCAGGGCTGGACGTGCACGTCGCCGTCCTGCCGGAGGTGCCGTTCCCGGACGGGACGTTCGACGCCGCCGCCGGGAACTTCGTCATCAACCATGTGGGCGCGCCCGATGTGGCGATCCGCGAGCTGCTGCGCGTCCTGCGGCCGGGCGGGCGGCTGGCGCTGACCTGCTGGCTGATGCCGGGCAGCGGCGCGCTCGGGGTCGTCAGGGAGGCGATCGAGGAGGCGGGCGTGCCGTGGCCGGACGACGTCCCGGAGTCGCCGTTCATGCAGTACGGCGAGCCGTCCGCGTTCCGGCGGCTGGTGGCGTCGGCCGGGGTCGGTGAGGTCGCGGTCGAGGAGGTGACGTGGGAGCACGTCGTCGATCCCGAGGAGTGGTGGGAGACGGGCGCGCTGTCCAGGGTGGGCAGCAACGGCTACATCGTCGGGCGGCAGGACGCCGACACCGTCGCGCGGATCAAGGCCGCGTACGACGGGATCGTCTCCGGCTTCGCGGTCGGGGACGGGCAGGTCGCGCTGCCCGCGCACGCGCTGCTGGCCAGCGGCGTGCGCTGAGCCGGGACGGGGTTATCCACAACCGGCGATACTCGCGCGCGTTGGAGGGGTTCGGCCGGTAGCCTCGGGTCTGTGATCGACCTGCGAGCTCTTCGAGATGATCCCGAGCGGCTGCGCGTTTCGCAGCGCGCCCGCGGTGAGGATGACGGCGTCGTCGACCGGCTGCTCGACCTGGACGGGAGGCGCCGCACGGCGCTGACGTCGTTCGAGCGGCTGCGGGCGGAGCAGAAGAGTTTCGGCAAGTCGGTGTCCAAGGCGCAGGGCGACGAGCGGCAGCAGTTGCTGACCCGCGCGAAGGAGCTGGCGCAGCAGGTCAAGGAGGCCGAGGCGGAGGCCGACCGGCTCGGCGAGGAGCTCGACGCGCTGCTCAAGGGCGTCCCGAATCTGATCGAGGAAGGCGCCCCGCCCGGTGGCGAGCAAGACTTCGTCGTCCTGGAGCACGTCGGCGAGCCGACCAAGTTCGACTTCGAGCCGAAAGACCATCTGGAGCTCGGCGAGAGCCTCGGCGCCATCGACATGGAGCGCGGCGCGAAGGTGTCCGGCGCGCGGTTCTACTACCTGACGGGCGTCGGCGCCCGGCTGCAGTACGCGCTGCTCAACCTGGCGATGGAGCAGGCGGTCGCGTCCGGGTTCGTCCCGATGTACCCGCCGGTGCTGGTGAAGCCGGAGGCGATGGAGGGCACCGGGTTCCTCGGCGCGCACGCCGCCGAGGTGTACCAGCTTCCGCAGGAGGAGCTGTACCTGGTCGGGACGTCCGAGGTCCCGCTGGCCGCGTACCACATGAACGAGATCATCGACGCGCTGCCGCGGCGGTACGCGGCGTGGTCGTCCTGCTTCCGCCGCGAGGCCGGTTCCTACGGGAAGGACACGCGCGGCATCATCCGCGTCCACCAGTTCGACAAGGTGGAGATGTTCTCCTACTGCGAGCCCGACGACGCGCACGCCGAGCATCTGCGGCTGCTGGAGTGGGAGAAGGAGATGCTCGCCAAGGTCGAGATCCCCTACCGGGTGATCGACGTGGCGGCGGGCGACCTCGGGTCCAGCGCGGCGCGCAAGTACGACTGCGAGGCGTGGGTGCCGTCGCAGAACACGTACCGGGAGGTCACGTCCACGTCCAACTGCACCGAGTTCCAGGCCCGGCGCCTGGCGGTGCGGTTCAAGGGCGACGGCGGCCGGAGCCGCCCGGTCGCGACGCTGAACGGGACCCTCGCGACGACCCGCTGGATGGTCGCGATCCTGGAGAACCACCAGCGGGCGGACGGGTCCGTTCGCGTGCCGGAGGCGCTGCAGAGGTTCCTCGGGCTCGACGTGCTGGAACCCGTCAAACGGTAAGGCGCCGGGGAGCGCGTCGGATATGTCGCCTAGGGTGGGGCTGACCTGCCCTGGAAGGTGCCATGACCCAAGCCTCACCACGCATGATCGCCACCGATCTGGACGGGACGATCGTGCGCTCCGACGGGACGCTCTCCGACCGCACCGTCGCCGCCCTGGCCCGCGTCGAGCAGGCCGGGGCGGCGCTCGTGATGGTGACCGGGCGCCCGCCGCGCTGGATGACGGAGGTCGCCGCCGCCGTCCGCCATCACGGCGTCGCGATCTGCGCGAACGGCGCCGTGCTGTACGACCTGCACACCGACACCGTCCTCAGCACCTCGGAGGTGCCGCCCGAGGTGATCGCCGAGACGATCGCGCGGCTCCGCGCCCTCGTGCCCGAACTCCGGTTCGCCGTCGAGTATCCGACCGGGTTCGTCTTCGAGGACAGCTACATGCTGGAGCGCTGGGACGCCGAGGCCCTCGGCGGGCGCCCGGTGTCGCCCGACCGGCTCGCCGACCGCAGCGGCACCAAGCTGCTCGCGTACCACGCCGATGCCGACGCCGACGAGCTCACGGAGAAGGCCGTCGCGGCGGTCGGCGACCTCGTGACGGTGACGAACTCGTCCGGGCGCGGGCTGCTGGAGATGAGCGCGCACGGCGTCACCAAGGCGAGCGCGCTGGCCGCGCTGTGCGCCGAGCA
Source organism: Actinomadura sp. KC216 (assembly GCF_004348535.1). Taxonomy (GTDB): domain Bacteria; phylum Actinomycetota; class Actinomycetes; order Streptosporangiales; family Streptosporangiaceae; genus Spirillospora. Next base: position 2,302 of record NZ_SMJX01000238.1, on the reverse strand, counting down.
GGGTGTCGCGTCCGGTGACGTCGTCGCCTTCGGCGACCAGCTGAACGACCTGCCGATGCTGACCTGGGCGGGCACCTCGTACGCCGTCGCGAACGCGCACCCACTGGTGCTGGCCGCCGTCACGCACAAGACGTCCAGCAACGACGACGACGGCGTCGCAGAGGTCCTGGAACGCCTCTTCCCCACCGGCACCGCCGAGAACTAGAACGTTCCGCTACCGCCGCGACCTGGGTTCCGCTATCGCGGTGACCCTGGCCGGCGCGGTCGTGGCAGGAAAACGGCCGCCTCCGCGTGAGGCTCGCAAGGGGGGCTTGCGAAGCCTGATGCGCGAGGCGGCCGGTTTCGTTCGTGGCCTACAGGTAGGGGCCGGACGAGCGGGAGCCGGGCTGGTCGTCTTCCGCGCCGGGAGGCATCATTCCGGCGGGGAGGGCGCGCCGCATCTGCTCCAGCTGGGCGCGGGCCGCCATCTGCTGGGCGAAAAGCGTCGTCTGGATGCCGTGGAACAGGCCCTCCAGCCAGCCGACGAGCTGCGCCTGCGCGATCCGCAGCTCCGCCTCGCTCGGGACCGTGCCCTCCGTGAACGGCAGCGACAGCCGGTCCAGCTCCTCGACCAGCTCGGGCGCGAGACCGTCCTCCAGCTCCTTGATGGACGACTTGTGGATCTCCCGCAGCCTGGCCCGGCTCGCCTCGTCCAGCGGGGCGGCCTTGACCTCCTCCAGCAGCTGCCGGATCATCCCGCCGATCCGCATCACCTTCGCGGGCTGCTCGACCATGTCGGTGATCGACTTGCCCTCGGAGTCGCCCTCGCCGGAGCCCTCGACGGCGATGCCGTTCGGGCCGACCACGAGCACCTGCGGTTCCTGTTCAGACTGCTTCTTGGAAGGCTCGCTCATAATCCCCTCATCCTCACACGGTCAGCAGGATCTTGCCGACGTGACCGCTCTCTTCGAGCAGCCGGTGCGCGCTCGCCGCGTCCGCCATCGGGATCCGCCGGTCGACGACCGTCCGGACCGCGCCCGACTCCAGCAGCGGCCACACATGCTCCCGGACCCCGGCCACGATGTCAGCCTTCTCCGCCAGCGGACGGGCCCGCAGCGTGGTCGCGTGCACCAGGGCACGCTTGCGGAGCAGCTTGCCGATGTCCAGCTCCGCCTTCGCGCCGCCCTGAAGCCCGATGACCATGAGCCGGCCGCCGGTGGCGAGCGCGTCCACGTTCCTGGCCAGGTACTTCGCGCCGATCAGGTCCAGGATGACGTCGTACGGGCCGCTGTCGACGAAGTCGTCCTCGCGGTAGTTCACGGTGACGTCCGCGCCGAGTTCCCGGCAGCGGGCCGCCTTCTCGGCGCTGCCCACGGTCGTCACCACGCGCGCGCCGCGGGCCTTGGCGAGCTGGATCGCGAGGGTCCCGATGCCGCTGCCGCCACCGTGGACGAGGAGGGTCTCCCCGGCGCGCAGCCCGGCGAGCATGAAGACGTTCGACCAGACCGTACAGGCGACTTCGGGGAGCCCGGCCGCGTCCACGAGGTCCACGCCGCGCGGCACGGGCAGGACCTGCGACGCGTCCACCGCGACGCGTTCGGCGTATCCACCGCCGCCGAGCAGAGCGCACACCTCGTCGCCGGGGGCGAGGCCGGACACGTCCGCGCCCAGCTCGGCCACCCGTCCCGACACTTCCAGGCCCGGATACGGCGGGGCGCCCTCCGGCGGCGGGTAGAAGCCCATACGCTGCATGACGTCGGCGCGGTTGACCGCGCTCGCCGCCACGTCGATCAGCACCTCGCCCGGCTTCGGCGCCGGATCCGGAACCCGCGTCCACTCCAGGACGTCGGCGTCCCCCGGCTCGCGGATCACGATCGCATGCATACCGGCAACGCTACCGGGGCCCGCCAAGGGAACGTTCCGGGAGCATCCGCCGCTGGACGTGCCGGACGCCGCCGGGGCGCGCCGCCGCGAGGCCCGCCCGGGGCGGCGCAAATGTCGATCTCCACGGTGGATGCGTGGTATTGGCACACGGGTATCCTGCGTGGGGGCCATTTTGCCCACCCGCACCGTGTTGATCACAAAGAGGCGTGCCCGAGGGAGATGAACGGTGGCAAGGAACGAGCACGACGGGCGTTCCCTTGAGGAGCGGCTGGCCTCTCTGGACGCGATGAGCGGGGATCAGACCGGGAAGCTACCGGCCCAGCCCCCTCCGCCCCCCGAAGGCGGCGAGGGTGGCGAGAGCGGTGAGAGCGCCGGGCAGGCCGCGCAGCAGGCGCCCGCCCCGCAGGAGAACGCGCCGCCGGACGAGACGGCCGTGTCC